>JAISRC010000176.1 GCA_031273845.1 Desulfovibrio sp. | reverse complement strand
GTTCGGGGCGAACAGCCCCGTGGGGCTGGCGGCATTCGGCCTCCACATCCCGATGTTGGCCGCAATCGTCGCGCTATCGGCGTTATAGGGCAGAAGCATACCGGAAAAGCCGCCGTTGGTGTATATTTCCGTGACGTCCGGCCAGTTCTCAAACAGGACGAGGTCGCCGTTCGCCCACATGCTGTTCGGGGGTAGGGTTGTGGAACGCCAGTACAACGGGACGCAGATAGACATCTTCCGTAACTCTTCCACAGAGGACATTGCCGACTTCGTAACCACGTCATCGTCGGCTACAGGCGCATTGGATTTCAGGTTCCATCCCGCCTTGGGCGTTTTATATGCTTGCTCATATATTCCGGGAAACATGGCTTACTCCTTTACGCCGCGACAACGGCGGTTATTGTTGCCCCTGCGGGCAGGTCTTCAAAGATTTTGATTGTGGCTGAAGTCTCGCCGGAAGTGCCGACTTCCTGATAAAAGCCGTCCGTTGCAGACGTACCGGGCGCACACAACGCGCCGCCAAGCCAGATTGTAAGGTGGTTCATGCCTACAATGTACTCCGGAACCGTAAAATCCTCATCAGCCGTATAGTCGGCGTCCAATACGGTATCCGCCCGCGCCGGCGGAACAACCGAAATAGTACCGGATATATCCACAGCAAGACTTGTCCCATCAGGCCGCACGAGTCCCGCCGTGTTCGCCGTCGCCAATTTCTGGATAAACGGCGCTATCGGCACCCAGTTGCTTATCCCGTCCCCATTATAGTCCGCGTATTTCCACATATACATGGAATTACTATGCAGTTCGTCTTGCAGCACATAGGCTGTATCATTCTGCGTTGGGTAAAGTATATCGTTCAGCGTGGTGTACGGCGTTTCTGCTATATCGAATGACGGGTCAAAGCCCGTGCCGTGCCCGCCGCTGATACTGATGTTCCCAAGGTTCATTGACGGCCATACACCGGACTTGCTGATGCTGATGTCCGTCACCGCGCCTGTTTCACTGTCAACGCTATTAACCACAAAGACCGCATCCACCAGCGACACATCGGACCCCATAATCAGCGCATCGCCTTCGTGATACCCCGTGCCGCCGTCGTTGATACCAATGGAGTCTATACCGTAGCCGGTACCCTGGCTGGTCAGCGCGTTGACGATGGTACCCCTGTCTTTCGTGCCGGACGCAGCGGTTCCCGCTATCTCAGCATATGTCGCCGCCGCATCTTCACTTGCCTTGGCGTTATCCTCCGACACAGCCGCAGCCGTTGCCGAACTCCCCGCAGCCGTTGCTTTTTCACCCGCTTCGGTCGCGCTCCCTGCCGCCGCTCCCGCGCTGGACGCCGCCGCTTCCTCAGAAGCGAGAGCATCCGCCGCTGATACCCCTGCCGCAGCCGCCGAAGCCGCCGCATTCCCTTCGCTCACTCCCGCCGCAAGCGCCGATGCCGCCGCATTGCTTTCGCTGATGCCCGCAGCGGTCGCGGAATCAGCCGCCGCATCTTCACTTGCCTTGGCGTTATCCTCCGACACAGCCGCAGCCGTTGCCGAACTCCCCGCAGCCGTGGCCTCAGCCTGCGCCCGGTCCGCTTCAGCCCGTGCCTCCGCAACCAACGCCTCCTGCGCGTCAAGGTTCTTCCCCAAGGCCGAAGTCACAACCCACATATCGAACTTGTCCCCGGCCTCCACGTCGAAGAATACCCGCGCCTGGAAACTCAGGACGTTCGGATCGTCACCGATCTCCTCATACTGATACCTGTTCGTATTGTCGGGATCGGCCTGTTTCGGGGAGCAGGGCGCGTCCATGTATGAGAGCCACAGCACGTTGCGCGTCGGGTAATACCCAAGCGGCAACGTCAGGATGCCGCCGGAGGCGACGTCAGCCGGAGCCGTGAAAATGCGCCGCACGTTGTACACGCCGGATTCGAGCATTACCCCGCTTGCGGCCAGTTCCGCCCGGTCCGCTTCGGCTTTCGAGCGGTCAGCTTCTTCCTGCGCCGTGGTTATCGCCTCATCGCTCAGCCGCAAAATCTCCGCAATGTAATCTTCCGCCGACAGGGTAGGCCCTTCATAGTCGATGGAATAATATATCGAGCGGTCCAATGTCTCCTGTATTTCCTGTATCTGCATTTCAAGGCGATCAAAGCCGTCATGCTCCAAAACGTCCGGGCTGAACGCGCCGCTGTTGATCAGATCGACAATCTGCGTTTGCGGCGTCACTCTGTAAATCGTGAGCTTGTCGCCAACGGGCAACGGCGACCCGTTCAGCGGATACACAACCGCCGTATCGCCGGATTCATTCGCTTCGACACGGTAATTGTCTGTGACGGGAGTCTTGACGCCTGCCACGTCAGTCCGCACGAGGTAAAGGTCTTCCTCACGGGCGTAGTCGAACGGTACCGGAAACACCGTTGCCGCCCCGTTGCCTTCGTAAATGATCTTTCTCAGTGTCGATTCAATGGTCATGGAATGTGCTCCTTTATCTCCGGCTCGGTTGCCGCGTGAAGGCCAGATCACGCAGTTCAAAGTCAGGGCTTGTGCCGTCCGCATAATCAATCAGGTTGAACAATGTGATCTCCGGCTGTTTCATGGGCAGGCCCTTAGAATAGCCGTATGTCCGCAACGCGAGTTTGCCGAGCTTTTTGGCGTCAAACTTTTCAGGATCGGCCACAACTTTGAGGATGCCTGCCATCAGATTGTACAGCGAGGCGGGTGTATCTTGCGCTGGCGATGCGCTGAAGCCGTATTTCGGGTCAAGAGCCTGTGACAAGTCGCGCAGGCCGATAACCGTCTGTGCGGGATACATGGCAAGAATACGCACCGACCATTTCCACCATTCGTCATCTTCGTCAGGCCCACGCCCCGCAACCCATTCCGAAAGCAGTGCGGGCACAGCGACAAGCAACAAAAAACTGTTCGCCGCCCGCATTGCCGCCGCTTTGTCGCCGTGCTGTTTGACATCGTATGACCGTAGCTGGATCAACCCGAACAGCGTACTGAAATAGCTGTAAAACATCGTGAAAAGCTTAAGGAACTCACTGCCCCGCTGAATCTTTGCAAGGTCTTTGTTCAGGCCGGTCCCCTGAGTAATTCGCACGATATGATCCGCATAATCCTTCGCTTTGTCCTTCGCATCGGTCTGCCCCTCGTGCTCTTTCAGATATTTGTTGAACGCGCCGAGCCATGTCGGAGCGTCAACCATGTAAAACTGAACACCGGCCATCGGCACGAAGGCAAATTTTTTGAGCTTCTTTTCAAAGGCCCGGATGCCGGCGGGCGTTATGGCGTCCAGCATGCCCGCAGGCGTAAGCTGTTCTCCGGCAAAGACCGAAGTCGCATCATACGCGTCACGGTCATAAGACTTCATGCGCGTATCCATCATGGGCGACAGGGAGCGGATCTCCGCAACGACTTCCTGTATCCCCTGAATCCCGCGCCCATGCCCGTACAACTGCGCCATGCCCTGCGCCACAGCCCCCGAACCGATCTGCTCTATGCTCTGTGTAAGGCCGACAGGCTGAACCATCACGGTTGTCATTTTTATACCCATGCCCATTGTGGTCGCTCCGGTTCTGGCCCAACGAGCTATGCCTTGCCCCGGCGTAGGCGCGTAGTTCGTACGCGCTGAATCTTTGAGCCAGTCCACCATGATCTGGTAGTATTCCGGACCAAGGGTGCTTGTTACGGTATGCCGGAATGATTTGTTGCGGATTATCCGGCCCACGTCGATCATCGCCTCCCGAAAGCATATGTCCGTAATCACATCGTCCAGAGCGCGGACAATGCCCGTCATATCCATCGACAGCGGTGTTCCCGCGCCCGTTGCCGTGCGCTCCTGCAAGTGCCCTTTGCGGGTACCCGCGCCGAACGACGGCTGAAGGTGTTGCAGAATATCGTCACTGAGCTTGGGATCGGCCTGCGCCCTGTCGTACATGACCGGGAAATACCCGCCGCGCATGTCCATGCGTTTGCCGTCCGAGGTCAGGAAGGTAAACGGCTTCGCTTCCACTTCTGTCGGACGGGAGCCGGTCACACGTTCCTGCATGGCGAATGCTTCCGGCTTGTATTGCTCGAAAGTGTCCCATACGGCTTGTGCGAATTTGCAATCACGCTCCGTCAGAGGCTGAATAATGTCCGCAATCTGGCGCTCGGTATAACCGAAGCCCCGTTCAATGCGCTTGCGGTTGCCCTCGTTGCCGAGGTTCAAGAAAAACATGATCCGTTGCTCTCGCGTGATGCTTTCATTTATGGAATCGACACGTTCTTTGCGGCGCGACATTTCGATCAGTTCCGCTTCGGTATATGCCCCGAACATATCGCTCCCGCGCAAACGCTCATTCAAAGCCTTCCACATCTGTCCGCGTCTGTCTTCAGCGTCATTTATCGGCTTGTAGAGGTCCGTCCATGCAAGACCGATCGGTTCGCCGCCGTCCAGAATGCGGCAAAGGTTTTCCATCTTTGTGTGCCAGGCTATTGTCGTTCTCCATGCCTTACCGAACACGCCGTACTTTTCCATCAACTTTACGTCTTTCTGTTTGTGGTGGTTCAGTATGTTGCCGTTCAGCGCATCGACGGTCGCTTCGTATTCGGCTTTGCCCGCCGCCTTAAGCAGTTGACGCATGTTACGTTCCACCACGATTATTCGCCCGATCTCATCCGCGACATCCTTGAACCCGGAAAACGGCATATCCCTCCACGGCATATTTTTACCGGCGTACATATCCGCATCGAATGCCATCATGTAGCCTTCGCCGTAGCGCTCCTTGTACCAGCTTTCTATGCTTGCCAATGTCTTGTCCCCGGCCAGCCGTTCGTCAAAGCGGATAATGCCGTACCGGGAAGCGAGGACGTTAACGGCGAAACGAGCGACAGGGTCCGCTTTCTTCATGCCGGAAAACCGCGCGGCGCTCTTTTCGAGCTTTTTGACAGCATCTGCTATATCAAGAGATTGGCGGGAAAACTCAAGATTGAGCCGCGCTTGAATGTACGCCTCAAAAGCAACGGCGAAATCGCCCCGCGCTACGGCTCCGTGCATGCGCTTCAGCGCCCGCCGCATTGCCCCGACATAGACAAGGTGCGCCTGCGCCTGTCGCATCGGCATTGCCGCCAGCCTTTTGCTTGCCGTTTCCACGAAGGCGCGATCTGAAATGCCGATCCGTCCGAGGGCAGAGGCAATCCATTTGCCGACGGCATCAACGGCTTTGGCCGCTTCCTGCGTCCGCAGCAGATACGGCGCGGGATCAACTTCGGCATCGTGGGTAAACTCGCGGGCACGGACAATATCATCTGTGCGCTTGCCCATGGACTCCACGCCGGTAATTGCGGCCAGCATATGCGCCGCGTCGGTGAAGCCGTGGGAAGCCGCGAAGACATCCGGGTGTTGCCCGCCATCCTGCCTCACGGCCAACGGCCCCACGCGCTTACGCAGAAGTTCAGCCGCTTCCGCGCCCAGGACATCAACCACGGCGGCGGTGTTCAGATGCATGCCCGGTTTCCGCAATTCAGCTCGTGCCGCGTATATGGGGTCTTTCAGCAGTTCGGCCCGCGCTTCCCTGTACCATTCCCGCAGGCGGACGGTTCGTTCCCTGTTTCGCTCCCGCTCGACATCGGCCAAGGCTTTCTGTTTTGCCGCCTCAGCCAGCCCGGACACAAACGTGCGATCAGCCGCCGGAACCTTCAGCTTTTCGAGCAGCGCCTTATCCACGGCAAAAAGCTCATTCACCGCCGCCGCTTCGTTGATTTCCATTTCAACGGCCAGCATGCGGTCAAAGACGCCGCGCACGTCGTCATTCATTTCGACGCCGAGTTCCTTCGCGTCTTTGTAAACGGCCAGCAGCCATTTCTTGAAACGGGCGAACACTCCGCGCAGTCCTTCGCTCGGAGCTTTCCCTTCCCGGCAATACGCCTCGAAGCCGCGCGCGAAGTATTCACGCTTGGCGAAATCCCTTGCCTTTTCCCGCTCGGCGGCGGAGAGTTTTTCAAAGGCTTTGCCGTTGTTGAAGTAAGCTTTCTTGATCCTCTTGTTGTACTCCGCTTTCAGTTCGGCATCGTCATTGAAGCGGGCAAGCCACTTGTCCAGAGCGGCGAGATCCGCGATCTGGCGTTCATCCGCCATGCCGGAAGCGACGATACGGCGAAGTTCGGCCTCAAAGACATGGCCCGTTTCATGGATCAACGTGGAGAGGTTCGCATTCTTGCCCAGGACGATCCTGTAAGCGTCCGGGGTGAAGCGGGTATAGCCGAGGTTTCCTTTGTCCTGTCCGCGCGGCTTGCCGCCGGGACCGGGGGAGTTCAGCGTAAAATCGGGCTTGACAACTTCCTTGCCCCAGGTTATCTTTTGACCCGAAGAGCGTTGCGCGGTAATGACACTGGGAAAGTGGTGCCCAGGAATGTGTTTACCAAGCGCAGCGCTTTTTGTTTTATCAAGATAGCGCAATTCTTTGTCTTTCAGGTTCGCCTGCACAGGCTCAGACATCCGTGATTGCTCACCGGCGAACTGATACAATATCCTCGGATCGTTCGGGTTCCATGTGCCGCGATTGTTGACGGACTTTATTTGCGTGGGAGAGAAGGCGACGTATTCTACAATTTCTCCGTCTTCCCTCATTATTATCCCGTCATATCCGTCCCGAATAAGCGCTTCCCGTATTTCCGTGAAAGCGTTGTCCGTTGAGCCGCCTTTAATCCCTTTGTAGTTTGAGTAATTCCCCTCAAACGGGTTCTTTATGGAAAGATAGACGGCAATCTGTCTGTCCCCCATATCAGCCCATGAATCCCTGTCGGGCGAAAAAAAGAAAGCTGGAATTTCAGCTCCTTTTCGGGCAAACGACAAATCAAACCTGTCAAATTTCCCGGTAGTATTATGATACACCACCAGCGGTTTACCGTCCGCATCAACAACCTTGCTCTCACCGAACCACACCATGAACGCTTCCGATTCCACAGGAGGCGCAGACTGAAACAAGCTCAGATAATCCGACCTTGGACGCTTCAGCCGTTCAACAAGCTCATCCGCGCCCATGCCCTGTTGGAAGATATTCTCCCGCATAAGCTCATCAGCAAGTACGTCCGCAGGCTGACCGCCGCGTTCGGCGGACCGGAAAATGCCCGGGCCCCATATCCGCGTTATCTCCTTGTATGCGTCCGGGTACGTTGTCCCAAGGCTTTTGCCGTCCAGACGGCCCCATATGGCCTCAAGCCAAGGGTTCAACGCTCGTGCTTTCTGTATCTCCGTCATGTCCCCGGATATGCCCATAGCTTCCATCTGCGCTTGATCCGCCTGCATTTTTTCGTATTCGTCAGGCGTGTACAGATCTCCAAGTTCGTCAAAATCGGGAAGATGCCCGGCATCGGGCGGCAAGCTGAAATCATGGCCGTCAAGGGAGTCTGTCCCGGCGAAGCGCCCTGCCCGTTCCGCAGCGCGCATGGAATCTTCGAGCGCCGCAGTCTCCGCGCCCTGAATCTTCATCCTCCGCAGAAAGGCAAGCTGGTAGTCGGGGTTCGAGTAATTGCGCCGAGCGAAGGCCACTATCGCCGCAACGTTGCGCTTGGCATAGGCTTCAGGTGTACCGCCGTCTTCTCCGAGTTGCTTCAGCGTTGACAGAGCGCCTTTCGGCAACAGCGGGTCCGTTTCCTTCAGCGCGGCGACGCTCTCCGCTTCAAGGCGCGCCAGTTCGGTTTTTACAGCGTCTTCATGCGCCGCTTGAGCGTTCAGCGCTTCCACAAGTTCAGACATATCACTTGCAATACTATCTTCCACAGTGACAGCTTCTTCTGCATTCATGGAATCAGGCAGCCGCCGCATAATCTGTGCAACCGCTTCAAAACGCGGCTGATCAAGAACTGAGTGCAAAAGGTCTGCCCTTACTGTAAATGATTGTCCCAAAGCAGCCGTTTCTGCGGCCTTTTCCTCTGAAATGTCCAAAGGGCTTAATATATCGGCTCCGCTCTGATAAAGGCGCAACAAATCAGCGGCAGGCAGTTCCACCGATTCATTCATGCCCGCAGCTTGCAAAGCGCTTTGCATATACTCAGGCGCAAGCTGTTTCGTTTTCGTTGATTCTATGAGTTTATGAAGCTCGACATGCCGCTGTGCATACTCCGCAGCCCTTGCCGCATTACGTCTGGTTGCAGCCGCATGAACACCGGCACCGACAATCAGGGAGCCTGGAATAACATCCACGTCTTTCAGCGATTCAAAGAAACGGGACAATATTTGTTCCGGCGCTTCTCCCCGCGCTATACCCTCAATAATTGCCTGCGCCGGGTTCTCCGCATATTCCGTTGCTCCCTCGAATGCCCCGCCCATAAGGGAGTTTATGATATTGCGGATAAGGCCTTGCCCGGCCTTTCCCTCAAGAATTTTGTCCAAACCTATTTTGTTCAGCAGCCCGGTAATACCACCGAAAGCCAGCGCGCTCGGTAACGCCTGTTCATTGGCAACGCCGTCCTGAACCATATCCTGATAAAAACTGCCCGCTTCCATCAGCCCGCCGGTTGCCGCAGCGGTCATTTTTCCGCCCCCGGCCAATCCCGCGCCCAAGGCCATAACCGCCAGCGAGTTTGCCGCTTCTCCGGCCTGATACACCAGCCATTCCGGATCAAGCAGATATTCCGGGTGCTCGAAAAGCGATCCGCGTTTTTCTTCAGGCAAGGACAGCAAATCACGTCCGAGATAGCCTTCCCTGATATTCGTCGCTTGCTGAAGCATCCAATCCCGCACGGAAGCGAAAAACTCTGTACCCTTCCCGACGCCGGGGACTCCCAATGCCTGCAAGCCTCGCGCAATGCCGCTTTCAGTAAAATCAAGCGCCCCGCCTGCCATACCGCCGATCTCGTAAACGGTTTCCCCGACGATCCCCGGCAACCGAGCCGGAGTTTTCAGAAGTGACTTCACACCGCCCGCTATCCCGCTCTCGACGGAATCAGTAACTTTTTCTGCCCATGCGCCGAGGTTCGCCACCGAGCCGAACACAGATGAAAGGCCATCCGGGTCTTCACGCACCAAAGCGGCCCGGCTTCGGTCCTCCTCAGCCCATTTAGCCAACAACGGATGTTCTTCCACCTTGCGGGCGGCACGTTCCTGTTCTGCCCTGTACGGGTTCTCTATGACTATCTTTTCCGGCCAGCCGAGCGACTTTGCCAGTTCGGAAGCATAGGATACTTTCTGTGCTGTAATGTCACTGGACGCTTCAAAAGCAAGCCGGACGCCGGAGTCTTCAGCCGGAGCATCCGGGGTTTCGGCAAGCGGACCAGGCGCGATGGAACCGGCGGTGGCGTCTTCTGCCCGCCAATCGTCAAGCAAACTCTCCAACCGGCTCATCGTATCCCCCGCGTACTGTACATACCCCGTTCATATTTGAAATATTCACGAATACGCCTTTCAGACTTAACCTGTTCTTCCTTGGTCGCAAAAGAAAGCGTTATCCCTTTTTCTTTCAGTTCCGCGATAATCCTCTTGCGGTTCTCTGCATCCACATCGGGCAGCCAAGTATCGCCGCGCCCGGATTCCAGTGCCTCCCGGTATGTTTCATCTTCACCGTAACCCCAATAGAATTGGCTTTGGGTTCTGCTCTCACCGTCCATATATACATTGGCAATTATTTTCCGCAGTTGGTCTTCATGTACAGGTTTACCGGGTTCAATCTGTCCGATTACAAGATCATAGAATTCATCAGGCATTGCTTTATCTCTGCCCATTTTACCCATATTTTTGTAAATACGCTCAACTTTTGAAAATGTTACTGTAGCAATGTTGCCTCCATCCTTCAGGTATGCGCGGGCTTTTTCAATTTGAGCATCAGTCAGGGAATTATCAAATGCGAACGCATCAATATCCGTATTATCCTTAATTTCGTTCAGGTCGATACTTCTCAACAGACTATTGTAGTTTCCCCAACTTTTTGAAGTCGGTCGTTGATATGATTTATGCAGAGATTTTTTTGCTTTTTCCCATCCGCTTTCGCTGAATCCGTTCGGCTTATCCATGTACTCAGCCTGCGCCGGAGTAATGTTTTGCTGTGTTGCGCGTTGTCTGAACTCCATTCCAAGTACAGTATCCTGAGCTTTTTGTTGCAGTTCTTTGACGGAGCGCTGTGCGTCGTACAGTGTCTTGACGCCCTTTGCTATTTTCTGCTCTTTTATCTCTCCGATAAATTTACCGGCAATTATATCCTGATCGTCAATGCCGGGAGCAACAGAAATTTTATCAGACAAAGACGCGAAAGCGAATTCAATAGCCGCGGTTTCCTGTCTCTTTTCAAAGTCTTTCCGCGCCGTTTCAAGCCGCGCTTCCAACCCAAGACGCTTCTGGGGATCAAGGAATGTCTTTGCCTGATACGCATCGACGCCGAGCACACGTCCGGCATATTCCCGCGCTTCCTTGGGCATCTCTTGCCCGGCCTTGCCGCGCCCGGTCTTCAGATACGCATCAACATTCCCCGGCCCCCAATTATAGGCCATCAGAGCCAGAGGAATGTTGCCCTTGTACTTTTCGAGCATCAGCCGAAGATACCGCGCCCCGCCTGTAACATTCTGCTTCGGATCGTCAGGATCAACACCAAGCTCTTTTGCGGTTTCCGGCATCAGTTGCGCCAGCCCCCGGGCCCCGGCCTTCGACACGGCAGCTTGATTGCCGCCGCTTTCCTGCGTAATGACCGCCATCAGCAGTTCAGCAGGGACGCCTTCAGCTTTTGCTACCGATGCCGCCAAGTCTTTCACATCGGCAGGCAGGCGTTCATAACGCGGAGTCCCTTTCAGCAGGCGTTCCGCTTCGCTGAAATTGCCCGTCTCTATGGCCGCATAAACGCGATTTGCCGCGCTATCGGCCATCGCATCACGGTATACTTCTTCGGTTTTGAAGGCTGCGGCCCGCGTGTCCAGTCCTTTGCTTTGCTGATACTCAATACTTTTCGGCGCATACTCCCGCCATGCCGCTTCAATTTCTTCAGGGGACGAGTTCGGATCATGGGCAATTTTCAGAAAAAGCGCTTCGTCTCCCGCATTCACGGATGCCCTGAATTTATCCTGTTGCAGATTGCGGTATCCGCGCATCCGATCCACGCCGGCCACGGCCAGTCCCCCGGCATGCGCCTGAATATAGGTTTGCGCGAAAGCGTTGCCGTTCCATTTTGCGGCCAGCGCTTCCATGCCGGACTTGTACCGCTCTATAGACTGTTCTTCCGCGTCGAGAGCGTCTTTGCCCTGGAACGCCTGCATGTATTCGTCATCGGCGCGGCTCATGTCCGTCTGGTATTGCTGTATGTCTTTACGCAGTTCCAGTTCCATGACTTCTTTGCGGCGCTGAACCTCAAGATCAACTATCGTGTTGCCTAACTTGTTTATGCCGTGCGCCAGAGTATTCAGCGCACCGGGCATGGCCCGATCCCCGGCGGACAAGAAAGCCGAGGCGTCAACGGAGCGCCCGGCTGAACCGGCGTTGCCGACCTGTATCGGCGCTTGGGATTGGTAGGGAGTGAACATTGCTCAAACCTCGGTATTGCGAAAAATCTGAAAGTTGGTAAAATTCATTCCCCGGGCCCCGGCCTTCGACTTCAGGGTATCTTATAGCTGTAAGAAGGTATTTTGAGCGTTGTATTGCCGACCTTTGTTCCCTGCATGCCCATGCTGGATACGGTAGTCCCGCTCCCCGGCGTTGTCGCGCTGGACATCTTGCTGTAAGTGCCGATGCCGCTCGCCACGCCGCCGAGCAGTGTTCCCACCATGCCGATCCCTGTCGCCCCGCCGTCATTCCCTGCCTGCTCCGCCTGATAAAGCGCCATTGTCTTGCTGTTCTCCGCGTTCACCTGAGCGACCTGATGCTGATACGCCGCCTGCGTCGCGTTGCTCATGATCACTTGACTGTCATACTGATGTTCGCCGGCTTCCTCAGACAGCAACGACACCGGCGTTCCGGTATCCATTTCAAAGCCGGACGCTCCCGCCGCCGCACGGTTCTCAGACAACTGCCGCGCCGCCGCCCTCTGTTGCCGCTCCCTGTCCGCGATACCTTTCGACATTTCGTTCTTGGCAAGCTGCTCCTGAACGGCAGCTTCATTTTCGGCTATCTGTGCGTTGTATTGCGCCGACTTTTTCATTGCCGACGCCTGTTGATCCGCCGCAAGTTTCTGGCTGTACATGCTCACCGCTGTAGCTATCGCAGTCATAGCCACCGTTACGGCCGTTGTTCCACCGGACATTATTCACCTCCCTTGCGGGAAAACAGCTTCTCGTATTCGTCTGTAAATTCCCGTTCCGCTTCATCCACAGATGCCGCGTCTGTCGGAAAAAGCATGGTCAGATATGTATCCCGCAACGCATAAAACGCCTGTTTGCGCCCGCATTGCCCAAGCGACACAAAATAGCCGTCATAGCGCGTTGCCCCGTCTTCCCCATATATCAGAGTATCCCCGCTGATAATCAGGATTGTGGCTACTTTGATTTGTGCGCCTGTCAACATGACTCCGGCGGGAATTTTGATTGTTCTGGCATACATCCCCGCATGAAATACATGCTCCGTCGGTATATCCACCTGCGGAAGAAGAAGCGCGGCGCTCTCAAGTTGCCGCACATTCTCCACCTCATCCGATCCCATAACGGGCAAATATGCCGTTGTACCGCCGTCAACGGGGATCAGGTCAGTCATATGTAAACCCCTTGAGGAAAACACGGTTCGTTTCCCGGTAGCCTATCCGGGGAAGAAGCACGGCCAGCCTCCCGCCGGAAGGAGAACTGAACAGCATTCCCGGCGAGCGCATTTCCCTTGCGCGTTTCTCAGCCCGCCGGACAAGCAGCATACCCGCGCCGGTTTTCCTGTACGCGCCGCCGACAAACAGGCTTTCGGCTACGGCAATGCTCGCTCCATAGTGGGGCAGAACCGGAGTAAGCAACACGACGAAACCGATCAGCATATCGCCCAAGAATGCGCCATACGCGCAAAACACATTGCTCCCGCTTGCCTCCAGCGCTTCATACGCGGACTGCTTTTCCTGCGGAGCGGGCAGCCCGGCTATGGCCGATTCAACCGCATACTCCCGGCACAATGCGGGGAACGCCGGGTTTGCGAATGCCTCTGCAATGCTGATTTGCCGCACAGTTACCGGCTCACGCATCCGCGCCCCTCCAAAACATGAAAAAGTCTTCCCCGTTAAATTCTTCCGGCGCATCGTCAATGGTGAAACCGCACCACTTCAGCCAACGGATTGACAGGACGTTCCCGGCATGAACGTGATTTTCAAGGCGCGGGAACATGGCCTGCATATGCGCGACAAAGGCTCCGCTGTGCAGCAGGAAAGGGCGCTGTACGCTCAGTATCGCGTCTGTGCCGAGCAACCACGGATTGCCCACGGAACTGAGCAGAGAAGCCGCGCCTGCGCCCCACATGAGGGCAGGGCGTTCGTCTATGACGCCGGTCCAGGCGGCGAGGGATCGGGAGAGGCTGAAGCGGAGCGCCGCTTCCGGCGTCTCCCGCCGCCAGGCCCATACTTCGCGCCGGTCCGCTTCCCGCATGTTCGCGGCTATGGCCGGGATATGTTCGGGAACGGCCCGCTCTATGCGCCATGATTTCATGCGTTCACCTTTATCCGGCTCACAATCGCCAGCACCGTCACCGGCGTCGGCGTTTCCGAGCGGATGCAGACCGTCGCCACATTCTCCGCGAGAGCGGGCAAAACCACGCTTTTCATGCCGCTGAAAGGCGCGGGCGGCTTGCCGTAAGGCTCTTTCGAGCGCCAGGGTATTTCCTGCATGGCCTTGGGTCCGAATGACAACCCGACTTTCACGCCCTGGCTTTCCCTGAAAATGATGTCCGCCACGTTGATTGTTTTCGGCAAGGCAACGCTCGTGCCGTCTTTCCCGACAATCTCCACAGGCATCGTTTCCAGATCAGACGTATAGAGCAGGCCCACCGTCACCGGCGACACCGCTTCATCCAGGGTGACAATCCCGTTCCGGACCACACGCGGAGCCTGCACAGCCCCCGCCGCATAAATTCCCACTTCGCGCCCTTCAAGGTGATCAAGCCCGGATATCTCCCGTTGAGGCTCGCCGCTGTAGGTCACGGCGCAATCCATGAATACGGCCTGCTCCGACACGGACAGACGAAAGCGATCCGCCATGCGCTCAAAGGCGAAAAACTCATCACGCTCCACCACTGCGAAAAGCGAATAATCATAGCCGTGCGGGATTGAACACACGGCTCTGAAATTGCCCTGCGTTTCATGATGGTGCCATGCCGCGACCTTGTGTTCGTTCTGGAATGTCAGACCGAGCAGAACGCCGTCTTCGCGCACGGCCCAGACAATGGAATCGGGATACTTCTGATAGGCCCAGTCCGTTATCCCGGCGTCTTCCAACAAATGCGCGGCCAGTATGGACAGGTCCGTACCGCCGTAGGAATCGGAGGTGAAATCGTATTGCAGGT
Organism: Desulfovibrio sp.; assembly: GCA_031273845.1. Classification (GTDB taxonomy): domain Bacteria; phylum Desulfobacterota; class Desulfovibrionia; order Desulfovibrionales; family Desulfovibrionaceae; genus Frigididesulfovibrio. The sequence goes on along the minus strand of JAISRC010000176.1, from coordinate 19,534 downwards.
TTCGCACCTGTCTGCCTGAACTGCTCACATGCAGGATAGCGTTGCCGATGGTAATAACGCGCTTCAACGAACTGCCCCAATAGCTTTGGGCAGTCGCATGCGCATTCTTACCGGAAAAGGCTTCCTCCCCGCGCGCGGAAATCTCCCATTCCGTTCCCGCCGTGCCCAGGATCAGGGAGCGAAGCGAAGCGATCCAGTCAATGCCCGTCACTTCAGGGCTTGCTATAGTCAGTTCCAGAGGCGAATCCGCGCCTATAGGCTCATACTTGGCAAAGTTGTCGTAATCGCCGGACTTGCTCATCCATATGGTTTGCGGCCTGTTGCGCGAGGAGGCGAACACAAGGCGTTGCTCGAAGATGGAAACTGTGCCGGGATAATCGCCGTTCGGAAACGGGTCTTCATACTTCGGAGCGCCTTCGCTTATGGACGGAGAGGTGTTGTAGTCGTTGTAAGAAAGGTTTCCTGTTGTGGCGATATAGCCCGGCCTGCCACCGAATGTCGCCTTGTACACCCTGTATTCCACGGCTCCGGCGACAGCCTGCCATGACATCACGATATAGTCCCCGCCCTGCCAGTTGTTCGATGCAGGCCCTGTTATATCCGCGCCGGCTGACAGTTCGCTTTCCTTGCCGTCCGCATCAACCGCCGTCACAAAATAGGTGTACGGCGTGGTCAGTTGCGCCGGGGAAGTTGAGCCGTCCGACATCTTCGCGCCGTTGACAAACTGGATATTCGGCACCCATGTGTCTGTTGCCGTTTGCTGGTACAGGTCATAGTTGATCGGCACATAGGCCGTATACGAATTGTTATAGCCGTCTTCAGGGTTGGAATCAGGCACTGTGTACGAATAATACGCTTGCCCGCTTTTATATGCCTTGGCATAGCTGTAGTTTGTGACGGTCTTGCTGTCCCATGCGGGCGGCGGCATGGGCGCGACAAAGCTCATGGCCTCAAAACGCCAGTCCGCATGGCCGTATCGCTTCAGTTTATGGGGAACGACGTCACGGCAGGCTATAAAGAGCACGTCCGCAGACTGCATGTAGGAAAGCTCCCGCGCCTGCGCCAGAGTATAGGGGCTTGTTCTCTGGTATGGAGCGCCGCCGGACAGAACAAAGCCGTCATGTGTCGCCACGCGCATCCACTGCTCTCCGAACGCGAGGCAATAAGCCTGATCCAGATTGAAAACGAAGGGCACAAGCACAGCCGGACCCGGCAAAATGTCCAGAAGCTCGAAGCCCGGACGTTTCACCGCCCCGCCATGCGCCTGCACCAGAAAGTTCTTGAGGGTACGGCAACCTCTCACATATGTGTCCAGATCAACCCTCGCCTGAAGGGAAGGGGCAAGTACGCCCGAAGTGAAAGCGCCCTGAAGGGCGGTCCCCGGTCCGGCCATCAGCGCTCACCTCCACAGTCTATATCGTCACCGAACCGGGCATCATTCCATGCGGAGCGCGGCGGGTGCGGATTGATCTCGCGCCGGTCCCGAACAGCAGCTTCAGCCAGAGCCGAACGGTACATCTGCATGTAAAATTGTTGCCGTTGCGGATCGTTGTTCCGCGCCGTCGAGAGTTCAGCGGCCAGCCCCCATGCCAGAGCATCGGCAAAGGACGGGGGCCATTGTCGTGAGTCCGTTACCCTGGACACATAGACCAGAGCGGCGGGAGATTCGTTGCACAGGAGCAGGGAGCCTTCGACGTCACCCTGAATAATGTAGGCGGGAGAACGGTTCGAGATATGCGGCGTTTCGATCTCCACCGGACGGACGCAATCAGCCGGGACCTTGTAACAGAATACGTATTTGCTCCCCTCCGTGTGCTTCCCGGCAACGAGAGGGAGCACCACGGTCCGCAGGGCAAAGCCCCATGTAGTTGTCTGTAGGGACATATCCAGCACATGCGGGAAAAGGTTCTTGCACAGTTGTCCAAGCGTTGATTCTTCAAGCGGCGAGGTCAGGGAGGAAAGCTGCTCCCCGCCGAGGCGGGCCAGCGCCGTGTTGAACAGGTTGACGGTGGATCGCATGATGCTTCTCCGGGGACCCGGGCGGCGTTATAGCGCCCAGGCCCCCCTTGCTTGTTTCAGTCGGTCTTCACGCCGAGGTCTTCCAGTGTCGCGCTGTTTGACGGGTTTGCCGCGCCTCTGGCGGGAGCCTTCGACGCCTGCGCCGGTCGCCGTGTCGCCGCGTCCGTCTGCGGGGCCTTCGCCGCCTGCGCCGGTCCTGTTTTACGCAGATACGCGGGCGTTTCCGCAAGCTCCTCAATCTGGAATACTTCCCCCGCGCGGCGGAACTGGCCCCCGATACGGCATGCTTCCAGGGCTTTGTAAGTGACTGCGGACATCATGCCACCACCTTGCCGGCGTCAATGTACTGGCCGCGCTCATAAGGCTCGAAGTCGTCCCGCGTGACACCGGCCCATATTTTGAAATTCGTTGCCGCCGCCGTTTCTCCGCTCCCCAAAGTCAGTGTGTAGGACAGCCGGACATAGCGCTCCCGCAGGTTGTACGGCAGGGCGAAGACAAGCACCGCGCCGAGCGTATCCGCTTTTGTCATGGCAAAAGTGGCGACGTCCGTGAATGCGGCGTTATCGGCGGACTCCTGAAGCTTGACCGCCAGCGTGACGGGTTTGGTGTTTGTCGAACCGGAAACAATCGCCGTCACATTTACCGGCTCGTTGCGCCCCATCCAGGGCATAAGCGGTATGGAAACGCTGTTCGCGGTTGCGGCGGTTGCCACGTTGTCAAAGAAAATGTTGAATTGGTCTGTAATCATAGCCGTTCCCTCATACCGTTGAGGCCGCGCCAAGGGCCTCAACGGTGGTCAGAATTATTGATTGCCTTATACCGCAGGAGCCGGGACAAGGGCCTCTTCAGTGGTCAAGATCGCGTCGCACTGGCGTATGGGAGCGCCGTGCAGGTCGGGGACCATATAGGACTTGAACAGCGGACCGGCGGCGCGGGTATCTTCCTTGCGGTACACCAGCGTCACGTTCCCCGCGTCGGAAGCCTGGAGTTCCAGCGCCGTCATGACTTCCTGATTCACATACCAGCGCAGACGGGTACGCTTCTCCTGCGGAATCTTGTTTTTCGCCATGATGGTCAGACGATGCAGATCGACAAACCCGGCATCGCCTTTCTTCAGCGTCAGGGACTCGACGGGAATGTTGCAGATACGGACAACGGTCCGCCAATCACGCACCGACAGCCCCACGTTCCACTCATACAGGTCGCTCACCGCGCGGAAAGGCCGGCCGATCTCATCAAAGGCATCGGCTTCGCCCAAGTCGGTATGCGCTAATCCCGCTGCGGAGTCCTTGGGGTAAATGCCCGTCACTTCGTTCTCCCCCCAAACAACGCCGAACATGCTCGTGTTGTTTGCTCCGGTGCCGCCCGCATCGACTACGTTCGGGGAATTGCTGAAAGCGTAACGCGGATCAAGTCCGAAGATGCCGTCCGGGTTGCCTTTGATGTTGCCGTAAAAAATGGCCGTCGCCAGTTCCTGCCGCATGGCTTCCATGAAAGCGCGAGCTTCGCTTTCCCGGTATGCCTTGGCCTGGCTCTCGTGTATCTTGAGCAGTTTGGCGTCTATGATGGAGCGGCCTTCCATCATGGCGACCGGGTCCTTGACGATTGTCACCATGCTCTTGGACATGTCGATGCCCTGATACAGTCTGCGCCAGTATACCGTGGGCAGTTGCAGACGAAGGGCGGTCCGGTTGCCGTCTTTGTCGGTTGCCGGTTTCCACAGAATGTCGTCGAGGATGGTGTTTTCCTGATCCATCAGTTCAATAACGTGGTTCGGCCTTCCGTCTTTGGCGAAGAAGGCTCCCCATTCCGCCAATGTACGGACCTTGAACGGATCCATGTCGGGAGTATAAGGCATAATCTTTCCCTCTTTTTTTGATTGTTATTTATCGGGCCACATACGATCCCTGAGAGGGATATTGCTATTCCGCATGGCCGAATCGCCTCTGAAACCGGGCTCGGCAAGCGCCTTGCCGACTGAAACCATGAACTTGTAGAAAGGCGGGAACGATCCCATGCGCGTCTGGTTCAACACCTCCGTCAGTTCTGGATTGCCGAACTGCCTCAGCGTCTTTTGGGCATAGGCGAGATTCGCGTCAAAATCCTTTTCGCCCTTGATTTCCGCTTCCCATTCGCCCTGCGCTTTATCGACGTTTTCCATCTGCGCTTTCAGCACAGCGTCCCGCGTCTTTACGGCATGGGCCTCATAGAGCGATGCCAGCTTTTGCGATTGCCCCTGCGTCAGACCGAGTTCGAGCGCGGTGGTTTTGAAACCGCTGAGGAGTTCCTCATCCACCTTGGTTCCTTCGGCAAACTTCAGATCATAGCCTTCGGGAGTGTCCGGCACCTTGGAAGCGGGGTCTTCATCCTGCTTGTCCTTGGGGGCTTTGCCGTCGCCTTCCTTTCCTTCGCCCTTGTCGCCTCCGGCATCATCTTTCCCGGCGTCCGGCTCGACACCGAGCAGGGTTGTCGGCGCGCCGCCTTCAGGAGCGGTGGTTGTACCGTCGCCGCCGGCTCCGGCATCGGCTCCTGCCCCTGCATCGGGCAGTTGCGTTTCGTTGCCGCTTCCGGCACTGTTCGGATCATCAGCCATCAGTAGTCCTCCTCTTCCTCAGTATTTTGTGTAACGGCTTGCGGCCTGTCCAAAACCAAATCATCAGCGCTTTCGAGCATCAGCCGGGCGGTTTCGCCTGCTTCCACGCTCTCTATCCGCTGTAAAAGGTGTTGGCCCATAGCCCGCACTCCCTCATTGAACGCTGAATATGCTCCGTCCGCGCCCAATGACGGACCTGTCACGTTGCTTGTGGAAAGCAGGGATCGGACAATCCGGCGAACGGCGGGAATCCGCAAAGCCATGCGCCAATCGTCAATCTCCTGATCATGAATCCCTTGATCCGGGTCCCTCAGATATGCGCCGACATAAAAAAGCTTCCGGTTGATCATGGCCGTGCCCCTTCCTGTCCTTGCGCGCCCGCGGCCAGAGCCGGGAGTACGCCGAGGGCCTTGGCACCTTTGTCCGCAACGTCCGCGCCTCTCTGCATCATTTCCATCATCCTCTGTTGTGCCATCTGCTTTTGCCGTTCAGCCCGCAGAGCGGCGGTTTCCTCATCCGAGCGGATCACGTTCGGAGGCGTCCCCTGCATATCGACAAACTCGTTCAGAATTTCGTCTGTGTTGAGCTTGTCCAGTACGCCGGGGTCCTGTGCTATCTGCGCCAATTGACCGGCAAAATTGACGGTCTGAGCGAGAGCGGCCATACCCGCCTGTTTCTGTGCCTGCGCCAGTATGGAAATAAATTCGACCTTGATTCGTTTGCCGGTAAGCTGCTCCGGCGGGAAAGCGATAATGCCCGCCCGGTCCATCATCCCATACACGCGATCAATGAGCGGACGAAAAAGCTCGGAACGCATCCGGTCCAGAACCGGACCGAGCATGAGCAGCTTTTCCGCGTTCCGCTCCGCGACCTCTGTGGCCGTCATGTTTTTGTCGGCGTCGGAAATCATCAGAAACAGATCGTTGTGGAAATGCCGCTGTATCTGCTCCTTGAGTTCCATTCTGGTGTCTTTCGCGCCCTGCAGGTTCGACCTTGTCTGATACAGCGGGAAAACGCCGCTTTCGCCTTTTGATACCCCGGTCCCATAGTTCACGCCCCCAGGCGTGATATTCAGCTTTGCGTCCAAAGAGGTCGTAACAAGCAGAGGCGGACGGACTTCCAATTCAAGGGAGAGCCGGGCGTCTTCCGTGATCTTCTGAAGTTGACGACAGTCGGGCAGGGCATCCATTGCCGGGGAAGCGCCGTAAATGTCGGACGCCGTGACAACCCATCGCGGACAGAGAGCCGGGAACTCATAGTATCCACTGTCTTCAAGGACCTCCTGCCCCGCGCCCTCTATGATGATATAGGCCGAGCGCCACGGTCGTTCGTTACCGCGCGTGCTCCCGCGCTTCAGTTCCTTGTTCGGTTCGACGGCATGCAGCACGGTGATCCATTCCGCACTGTCATTTTCCGCTCTGTTGCGTATGGCTTCCGGGCAACTCTCCGGCCATGCCTGCACCATCTGCCTTGGAGTCATGCGGATACGGCGATAAATGGTGTCAACGCGCCCGTTTTCAGCGGCATCAATACAATATTCGCCGGCGGTCAGAGTACGGAAACGGGCAGTGCTTTCCGGGTCTTCTTCAATGACCAGGGCAGCCGTCCCAAAACAGGCCAGTTCGGAATAGAGTATGTGCATCTGGTCATAAAAATTGCTTTGCGCGAAAAGCCCGACCATTTTTACATATGTATCGTGAAGCCAGTCTTTGCCGTCGGGGGAGTCAGACAAAGCTTTGTCAGTAAACGCCAGTGAGAACCACGGACGCGCCGGAGAGGTCAGACCGCTCTGCATACCGCTGGCAAGGGTACGCAGGGCCAGAATGCCGATACTATCCTGCATCCTGTTTTTGGGTCCGCCCTCATTTGTGCGTTCCCCGGCACTGAGGAAGCGGGCGCGGCGGGGAAGGAAGTGTCTGGAAAGGTCTTTCCAGTGGCTTTCCCATCCCTTGCCGCGCTCCGTTTCGAGCGCCTTCAGCCTGCGGATATAGTGCTGTACCTCTTGCGGCGTCAGTGTCGCGTCCATTGTCGCGTTATCCCAATGTCGTTCTGCCGGTCTGAGCGGTATCCTGCACACCCATGCCGGAAGTCAGGATCGTATCCGAGCGGCCCGAAGCGGCTTGCCTGCGTTTGCGCTCCTGTTCGGATGCCGTCTTTGTCGAGGCGTCCGCTTCAATCGGCGCGACTATGGCCGGCGCTATCGGTGCCTTTTTGACTTCGGGCGATCCTCCGCTGCTTCCACCCATGCACATGACTGCTCTCCTTTTTTTTAATCGTCATCATCCCAAAGAGAGGATTTCTGTTCTGCTATATAGTTTTTTGAATAATCTGAGCGCTTGAAGACCGGTTTGGCGAACGTCATAGCGAGGGCATCACCTTTGTCCGGCGAAGCAAGCCCGCGCTTTTTCATGTCGCCTTTTTTCTCAAGTTGGATCTGGCCCTTATCGCCGGAGTAGGAATATTCGGGCGAAGTCAGGTCCGTGCAGAGTTCTTCATCGTCTGGAAGAACGCCGCCGGAATCGAGCCAATCACGCACACCCCACCACATTTCAGCGCGTTTATTGAAAAATTTCTGTGCATCCAGAGGCGAACCACCGAAGTCAACGGGAAAGACAGGGATATGAAGTTGCCTGAGCCGGTCTATGACACCCAAGCCCATGCCGCCGGCATCGACAAAAAGAGCGTCCGGATTTTCCTCCGCGTATTCCTGGGCAACAAGATCGGCCAATCTCATGAGGTCGGGAATGCGCCAAGCCTTGAGAGGGAAGCAGTAAAGCCCCTGTCTTATGGCAAGGGCGCTCTGATCATCTCCGTGCCGGGCCACGTCCAATGCCATGATCTTCGGCGCATGTATGAACGCCTGTTCAATGATATGCTTCCCGCGCGCAGCGGAAACGGCCTCGGAGGATATAAGCTGATTGCTCCCGGCCCTTGGGAACACGCCACGGACACGGACGCGAACGAAGTCTGAATCCTCGCCGTAGTCCGAAACCCACTGGTCAAGTTGCGCCTTGTTCGCCTTTTTCGCCTGCCTGGAATCAATCTGGCGGGTGATCCAACGGTGTTTGTACCGGCCAAAGCACTCGTAGAAGCGCCCGGAATTTCTTGTCGGATTGCCCAGAACAAGCCAGATCGCGCCCTTGGTAGTCATTGCGCCTTCGGCTGTTTCCCAGATGCAGTTGTCAACGGCACTGGCCTCATCAAAGATCATGAGGACGTGCTCCGCATGCAGGCCCGCGAACGCTTCCGGTTTTTCTTTTGACCACGGGACAGCCGACACGAACCAGGTCTCGGGGTGATCGGCCTGATAGAATTTTGTGGCGGTCCACTTGAACCAACGCTGGTTGATCGCCCGCTTGTGCCAGACGGAAAGCTCCCGCCATGACTTGTCGTTAAGCTGTGCCTTGGTGTTTGCGGTCACAACACCGGCCAAATGTGGACGGGTGCTCATTGCCCACAAGATGATCCAAGCGGTAAGCGCGGTCTTGCCTATGCCATGACCTGAAACAACGGCGACACGCAGAGCTTCAGCTACGGAAAGTGTACCCTGGCCTATGGCCTTGAGCACGTCCGTCTGCCACACGTCAGGCCCGGACTCGCCCTCGAGGTCGCCGCTCCCCCACGGAAAGACGAAACGGACGAACCGATAGGGATCGTGCGTGAAACCGGCTATGTCGGCAGCCAGTTGATATTCAGGACTCATCTGTTGCAACACGTTTCCGCGCCTCACTGAGCACTGTGGCAAGATCAATTTTGCCGTTGACTTCAATCTGTTCTTTGAACATCCCCAAATGCTTGCCTATATCAGCCAGAGATGCCCGCTTGTCCACCAGCTTGAGCTTGCGGACCAAGCCGGGAACTTCACCATCAAGCTCCATCGTCTCAATTCCTGCCACAGCCGCCGCCGCATCATCCGGCCACTCGGACATGGGCTTGAGCCTGCCGTCTTCCTGAAACAATTGCCGAACATCGGCAAAGGCGAATCGCGCGTACTGCTCAAGCACCTTCTCAGCGGTTATCTCGATCTTGCGCTCCCGCTTTTTCATTGCAGTTTCCAGGGATTCCTGAATACTAACATTTGCTAACAGGCGCGCCGCCTGCTCGTTGGCCGTCCTCGCGCTGTACCCGGCGCGGATAGCGGCCTGAGTTGCGTTGAGATCAACTAGATACTCAGCGACAAAGAGGCGCTGCATATGCGTGAGCTTTCTGGCCTTGCGAGCCATATCACCCACCGATCATCCTTATCGCCGCCGCGCCCGCCGCACCCGCCGCAGTGAGCATGCCGAGCAGCGCGGCGATACTGCCTTTGCGCTTGTGCTCGGACTCTTCGAGCTTGCGGAGGCGAGCGCTGTGATCATCGAGGACATTCGCGCGTACTGTGCATCGCTCATCAAGTTTCGCTTCTATCCGTGCAACGCCACGGTCCAATTTGTTCAGGCGCTCAAAAATTTCTGATTCGCCGTTCACCGCGCTTTCCCCTTGCATTTTTCGATGGTACGTAAGCCGCCGATACCGAGCATGCCGAAAATGAGCTCCCATACATGGTCCATCGGCACTTCCGGGATACGAGCCACATGCTCCGGCGAGTACATCATGACGATCCACATCAGGAGCGGGCGCAGCAGGTAGGCATAGAGTACGCAAAATGCGCTCATCCACCCGAAAAACGGACGCCAGCCGGCGACAAAGACACTAGTATGCGCGGCCTCAACCTTGTTGATCTCGCGGTTATCCGCGCTTTCCTGCATCGTCGCCTGCAGCACGGCTTGCTGATACTCGGCCTCTGCCTTGGCGCGAGCGTTGGGGTCAGGGATCAGGGACAAAATTTTGTCCACCGCCTGACCGACGATTGGGAGGAGCGAGAGCGGATTCACATCACGCTCCCAGCGCCATTCCGACGCCTTTGGCGATCACGTCATCGGAGTACGGCTGTTGGCCGTTCTCGTGCTGGATAATTGCGCGTGTCAGGGGTAGGAGATGCTCAGCGACGGTGATTTTTGCATCGGGATCGACGCCAAGAAATCGAGCGACGCCCGCGACGTAGGCTGTGGTGTTGTTTTCGTTGGGCGGGGCCCAGCGGGAGATCAGCCCGCGCACCGTGTTGAGATTGTGCTTGGCCTGGTAGTTGAGGAGCACTTTGCCGAGGGCGCGGATGCCGTATTCGGCGGTGGTAAAAGAGCAGAAAGCGGAATCGGGTTGATCGGGAGAAAGCCCCTGCCATTTGTCGCCGTGACGGATATTGCCCGGGTTGTTGTTTCGGATGCCGCGAGGGATTGACATGGTATGCCTCCTGATTTTCAGGCGACCATACCACACATTTTTTTACGTGGAGAGCGCTGTGTACAGGAGAGGCACAGGAGAGGCACAGGAGAGGCACAGCAAAAAAAGCTTGACAAGTTTTTCAGATGCTAACTATTTTTTGCCTCTATATTATAATATATTGAAATTATTAAATAAAAAACTTTCATATTTTGAAAAAAAACGTCTGCCTGCCTGTCTTTTGTTGTCGCACTTAGCATTTATCGCCTATGCCCTTTTTTAGCGTTCTAAGGCTGTTTTAAGCGCGTTTTGTATCTTCAGGCCATATGACATCACAAAACACAGTTTTCGAGCGGGAATGTGGCAAAGCTCGTGAAATTCTGGCATGCCGTGAGCCGGTTCGAACTGCTTTCGCGGATGAGCCGGGCACCATCACGCTCCGGCGTTTCTGTTTTGCAGCCACTTCCAAAGCTCGGAGTAGCTGCATTGGTACCGCTTGCCGATGCGCACAATCGGCGCTCCGGCCCTGACCCACGCATAGACCATGCGCCGGGACACGCCGAAAGCGGCGGCGATAGCCTCAGCGCCGGCGCTTTCGTCCGGTCTGTCACGGACGCCCAGGTGAACAGTGAAACCCAACGCCGCCAACGCTTCCTCAGGTGTATGCACCACGCAGGCGGGGCCGCGCCACGTCTGGAAAAAAACTTTCTGGTCCGGCGTCAGGGTACCCTCTGGTTGCCCTTTTTTCTTCTCGCGTTTTATCTCCATGAGCACGTTCCTGTTGCCATAGGCAACGAGCGTATCCGGGCAGCCCTGCCCGACGCGGGAGAGGTCGAGCACGGTACAGCCTGCTTGCCGTAGGGTTTTGACTATCTCCGCGTGATTAGAGTCAACTCTCGCGGCTCGTCGCATTACTGCACCTCTTCCGTTTGGCGTTGTTCAAAGACCAGCGATTTTACCAAATCGCGCGTTGACACGGCATAACCGGTTCTCCGTTTGTCAATCAGCGCAAATTTTACCGCATCAGCACCAAGTTGCATTTTATCCTCACGCCCATGTGCATGTTTCCAATATTCAAGAAAATCCTTGCGGCGAAACTCCATGCCCTTTTCCGGCCAACAGCATACAGTTTGCCATCCTCCTAACAGTCTGACAACGTAAGCCGTGGTCTGGTGCAAGTGTGGAGTACGGTAATATCCAATACTATCAATCGTATCCAGTAAAATACCCCATTCTGCAATAGCTTGTAGCTCAAGTGATGATTCACTCGTCCCCATGAGATCGTTCAGCGCACGTTTAAGTACAGCGAATGGAGGTATTGTTTTGTATTCATATCGGTCTATAACGACCTTTACGGCAGCGACAACGTGCGCGGCAGAGTATGGAGTCAGCATTTCCATCCATAAGTCGAGCATGTTCGAAGGAAAAATTTTCGAAAAGTTTTCAGCCAATCCCAGCAGCGCGGATAGTTTTTTTTCATCTTCACCAGTAGTTTTCATTTTGTGTACCTTGCCTTGTTGCTTGCCTTGCTTGTCGTCTAGCCAATACGGCAGCCGCTATTTCCTTGTTTTGCTCTGACACACCGTTCGCCGTATTGCCGTGCAATCCCATGCCGGTTTTGCCGGCCTGTTGTGGCGTTGCCAGTGGATCTTTCACCGGGAACACCCCTTGCCAGCCGCGCTGAACAGACTGATTCAGTATGGCGATCTTGGCCGCGTCTTCGGCTCCCGCCAGCTTGTCCAGCTCCCTGAACGTGTGCTCCAGGGCCGCATTGGTGAACGGCTTCTTGGCCGCCTTCCGCATGACAATGAACTCGCCCAGGGCTTGCCTGAGGTCTTGATTCCGAGTGTATGCGTCCACCATTTCGTCATAGCTGGGCATATTTCCAGAGCGCGTAGCGCCCTTACTTACTTGCTTGCTTTTTTCTTTATTCTGTATCTGTATCTGTATCTGTTTCTTGCTCCGGAGTTTGTCCGGAGTTTGTCCGGATTTTTTTGTATATTCATCTCGGTATTTCAACAGGTTATAAATTTTTACTTTATAGCTACTTACTCCGTACTTAGCTGTTACCCCATGATTACTATCAGGGTAACTCTGGGGTAGCGGGGAGGTAGCGTCAGGGTAACCCCGGGGTAACGGTGAGGTAGAATTCATTATTTCTTCAATTTCATATAATCCGCATTCAGCGCAAATTCGTATTAATTTGTGGAATTTATGATGATGTATACCTAAGAGAGAACACCATTTTGAAACCGAATAAGATACAGAAGGCTCATTGTCTTTATCAACTTGCGCCGCAACGATTTCAAGCACCCGCCACCAGAACCCGTACCCCTCAAGCCCGCATGCATCTATAAGCCTGGAGAGCTTTTCATCATCAGACGATGCCGTCATGTGCTTAAACCAGCGCATATACTAAACCATCCGCAGTAATGCGTTGCAAGTCATTTAGTTCTTTGTCATCCATCGTATTTGTCCCTGCATTTTTCACAGTCTTTTTTGTAAATCCAGTTCCAATTAAAATGTTGACATGGCCGCAAGTGCGGATACTCTTTCGCCTTGCGCTTGAGTACATCAAGCGCCGTTTCAAAAACCTCGCCCGTTTCCGGGTCTATTATATCCCCGCATCCGGCGTGTTGCGGGGAGGGTAGGCGGTGGCGGCAGTCAGACATCTAATACTCCCACAAATCCCTGATTTCCATTGCGTATGCAGCCATTTCCTCCTCCGATGTTGAGTCGCTCCATTTTTGGTATAGGCTGTCGATATCGTCGCAAATCAACCCGCTCGGCCAGTTGCAAGGGCAAGCTTCGCATATATGGGATTCTTGCTTTCTTTTCCTACTGTTTAATTCACACGCATAACAAAAATTACGCGGAAAATTATCATAAAACACACCTAATTTCTTTAATGCCCTGACCTTTCTGTCTTCTGGGCAACATAAACGCAAATTCGTATTCTCCGACAGTTCATTCCACAACGCACGATGCGCGTTGCGTAGTTCTTGTTCCGTCATTTTTTTGGGGTGCTTGTCAGGTATCATATTTATTATCCTCCTTCTCGTATATTATGTATGCTCTTATGAACTCTTCCGCTTGCGGCGCGACAATGGAGTTACCATAGCCGCGCAGGCGTCCCACTCTTGCGGGAGTCCTTGAAGCCAACGGGAAAGTGCCGGGTTGAGCTGTCCGCCACTTTCCATCCCGGCAGAAGAGCCAGTCAGCATCACGCCAGAAGCCGTTAGTCGGGCCGGGGCTTTCCCCGTCATGCTCGTTTCCGGGTGTGGACGTGTTTTCCCCCCGTTCCCGTTGCTGGCCGCCGGTGTGTTCCATCCCGCCAGCGTGGAGAGTTGCACAAGGCTGCTCCCCGTCATGTTCTCCGTCATGGTGCCGCCCCTGGAACCGTCCGTGGCTGAAGGCGTTGTCCACCCTGCAAGGTTCGCCTGCCGGGGAAGTTGGTCCAGTCGGCTCCTGCCATCCTCCCGTTCCGCCGCCATGCCCGGCGTATCCTTCCAGTCCCGCGCGGATGGAGTCACCCATCCCGCCAAACTCGCTGCCCCCGGCAGACGGTCCGTTCCCTGATTCGGCCCTCCCTTCGGGCCGTCCTGCCGGCAGGGAGTCGGCCAGCCCGCAAGTTGCGCCGCCGTCCCTAACTTCAACAATTCCGGCGTTTTTCGCCCTTCCGCTTTGTGCCGCTCCTTCCGCGCTAACACGGTTTCCAAGGACTCTCCGTTCTCGTTGGCGTTCGGAGTAGGCCAGCCGCTGCGCGACCCAGTACAATCTTTGTCTGATGTGCGGCGCACCGACGCCCGCAGCGCAGGTATCAACCGCCCCGCAGGTGTAACCCGTCCCTTCCAGGTCAGCCTGTAAAGAGTTGAGCCAAGAATATCCGTTCGCTCTTTCAATTTCTCCGCTAATGCGTTCGATAGCTTCTGTGATGCATCTTTCCTTTTTTGAAGGATGGTGGACGCTATTTTGAGTATTTTGCCCTCTCCCCAATCTCCGCAAGCCGCATTGATGGCAAAGAGCACAACCCTTGTGTTGTCCACAGTGTAACCGTTCTCCGGTATGATCCTGTCCAGCGACGGCGTATTCCATCCGCGCGGTTCTTTCATGTCGAAAGGAATCCCGCTCACCTCGCAAACTCCCGTATCCAATACCCCTTGGACACATTCCACCGTAAGGTTGAAGGGAAGCCCCTTTGACAGCGCCCTGGCCTTCGCTCCGGCTACCAATCGGCTCGCCCTGGACGATGTTGAATCCCGTCTGTTCGCATGCCACTCCCTTGCTGCGACATTCCTGCACTCCTTGCAGATGCTGCGGCGGGTTCCTTTCCAACCAGTTTTTGCAAAGTCGGAGAGCGGCTTTTCTCTCCCACAGTTCACGCACGTTTGCTTTTCCGTCTCCGAGAACGAGCTTGCTGGACACTTGCTCTCCAAAGATGACGGGAGGCCTGACGGACCGGATAAGTTCAAACCACACAGGCCAGAGATGTCTTGGGTCGTTTTCTCCCGCTCCATTGCCTGCCGCGCTGAAAGGCTGGCAAGGGCACGATCCGGTCCAGACCGGGCGGCTGTCCGGCCAACCGGCACGGCGCAGGGCAAAGCTCCAAACGCCGATGCCGGCGAAGAAATGACACTGGGTAAACCCGGTAAGGTCGCTTGGCACAACATCCTCAATGCTCCTTTCATCCACTTCGCCGGGCGCTATGTGCCCGGCCTTGATAAGCTCGCGCAGCCATGCGGCGGCAAAGGGGTCAATCTCGTTGTAGTAGACGACAGTTTTCATATTTTCAGTCCGCCGCCACCGGCACATAGAGCCAGCCCATACAACATTCCCCTATTCCATCACTAACGGCATTTGTCGCTCAGTTTTCAATGCAGGTGCAAACAGACGCAGACTGCTGGATGCATCCGCAACGCGCCTACAGGATGTGTCAAAGTATTTTGGGTCAATTTCTATACCGACAAAAGCACGGCCAAGTTCAAGCGCGGCAACTCCTGTAGTTCCGCTCCCCATAAAAGGATCAAGTATTGTGTCACCGACAATCGAGCATGCTTGTATTGCATCAATCATAACTGCAAGGGGTTTAAGAGTAGGATGTAAATTTGATAATTCTTTAGGGCGGTTATTCTTATAGACAAAATATTTGTGTTTGTTTGGATAGTCATGTTTTATAAATGCATGTACTTGATATTCTGTATCAGGGAGATAATTGCCGTTAGTAAGCGGTGTCGGATTAGGCTTGTTCCACGTCCTGAGTTGGTACCTTAGGCCAAGACTCTTTGCCACAGCAAACAAATCCTGAGCTTGAGAGAAGTTGCAAAAGCACAGCCAATTTTTGAAACTATTTAATAATGAGTAGTCCCAAGAGCCACCAATATTTTTGTTCTCTCGTATTTGCCGATAGATATGTCTTTTAGATCCAATTCCGGAACCATCAAAGTGACTATTATAGGGCGGGTCGCAAACAACTACGTCAATCTTCTGCCCAAGGCAGGGCAGTATATCATAGCAGTCGCCGCAATACAGAGTTGCGTTTCCGATCTGCACCATGCGTGGGCGCATGGGCGGCGCAAGAATATCAGTGACGGTGCTCATACTCAGAACCCCAATACCGGGTCCGGTTGACGGTTGCCCGCGTAATACACCGCTCCCGAAGCGAAGGGGCAGGCGCCAAGGCCCCAAGACCCGCTTGGCGCAGCCTTTGCCACCTTCCGCGCATACCACGCTGCCATGCGGCACCGCTTGGAGCAGTATCGAGCGTCCGTACGGTGCGCCGTGAAGGCCGCGCCGCAGACGATACATGCCAGATCGCGCGTCTTTTTTGGCTTTTCTCTCAAGGTACACCCTCAAGATTTCAGGGTTTTTGCCGATGATAACGCCGAGGCGTTATGCGGCGGGAGGGAGTTTTATGGATATGGCAGTAGCGGCGATTACCGCAGGCGCGGCGCTTGGCGGCGGCATAATGGGAGGCTTGGTTACTTTTTTTGTACAGGCGCGGGCGCAAAAAAGAGAAGACATCAGAAGCATAGTAAACTTTATTTTCAGCAAGGCGGACAGAGATTTTGACAGGTATGCGCGCCTTTTGCATGAAGGCGATCCCGCTTTCCCGTATAACGCCGTCCTGTTTGGCAATGTCACGAAAGTTAATGCACTGTTTAATGCTGTCGAGTTTGCTCTCAAGTACAGAAAGGGCGGTGAGGACTTGCTCGCTGCGTGTGCGCAGGCCGAACAAGAAGCGGAAAAATTCTATGAAGCTGTCGAACTTCATGACAAGAATGACGGACGCCAGCGCGGTCCCGACTCCTGCGCCTAAAAGCGCGGCCTCAGGACTCATCGGAGGGGCCTCCGGGAGTTGCGGGAGGGGGAGGCGATACATTGAGAAATCGTATCAACTTCAAAGCGGCTGTTGCGCTAAGGCCCCGCTTACCGGAAAGGAAAAGAGAGATTGCCGACTGACAAATGCCTGTAGACCTGACAACCTCAAATTGAGAGGCGCCGCGTTTCTCCATATACTCGCGCAACCCCAAACGCAGAGAACGAATGTCGGTAAATGTGTTCATGACTGCCGACTATATTTCAATAGAAATAAAAAAGCAACCCATAAAAGTTCGTTTGAAGCATGACACCTAAGTCAAAATGCTGTAACGCATGAAAGGGCAAAAAAATGGAAGGCACGAACGAAATCAAAAAGCAGATAAGGGAAGCCATACCTAGCTTATTCAAAAATATTAGGGAATTGGCAGATGTTGCCAGAGTTAATCAACCAAACCTTTCGGCATTTATGAATGACAAGCGGAAAAGCATGAAGCTTGAAACAGCCTGGAAGATATGGGCGGCCATGCAGCAGCGGAAAGAACTCAAGGAAAAGCAAAACGAATTGACAACGGTTATAAAAGAGACTTCAGCTTTTTCCAAAACAGAAATTGTGGCGGGAAACGATCTAGAGACAGTATTTGTATACCAAAAAGCCGCAGCGGGAAATGCAATTGCCCTTTCTGATATAGACCCACTGTGCGAAATTAAACTTCCATTCAAGTATATTACAAAGTTCGACTTTGCTGTACTTGTTGATGGGCATAGTATGGAGCCGACAATAAAACATGAATCAATAATAGGGGCAAAAGAAGATTTTGAATTTGTTACAAATGAGCTTTACGTTGCACAAATACCATATGAAGGGCTTGTTGTAAAACGGGTTGCTATAAATAGAGATAATCAGAGTATAGTATTTAAAAGCGACAATCCAAATAAAGAGCATTACCCAGACATAGAACTATGCATGAGTGAATCAGAGCGGTTTATACATGGCAGAGTTGTATGGATAATGTATAGATATTAGTCTTCTGAGAGAAAAGCATAAAATATACGGGCGCGTGGTATTGAGCGGGAGAGAATATTAAACATTAAATGTAAGAAAATGACATGCTAGCAAGAGTAAAATGGATATGACAAGAATGTGAATAAGGAATAAAAAATGCTTATCGACTATAAAAAAAATATTGCATTATATCGTGCAACACTAGTGGTATTATTTTTTGCTATAGCTTTAATCTTAGGATATGTAACTGATACACTCGGCATATTTGTTGAACGCTATGATGAATTTGGCGATATTGTTAATGGATTTACGATAGTAAATTTTATACCGGCAGGAGCGATTTGTTATATTCTTGATGGCTATATAGCGGTTAAGTTTGAAATTGAAAAAGAAAAATATCGGCAAAATAAACAAAAACGTTGCGTAATAAATTTTTTACTTTTGTATTGTATAACAATAATACTTTATTTATTTTTATCAGAATTTGACATAAATAATAAATTATCATTCCTTATTGCAACTATGCCTCTTTGGATATACGGCGCAATAGTTTTATTCAAGCATAATAAATGATTTATACATATATGTTGTTTATGGTAAATCTATGAAAATGGCAGCATCAATTATTTTCGCATTATTATTTATATCGGAAACATTACGAGTGAAAAAGTAAAAGAAATGGAAACCGTACTTTATAAAAATTAGCATCGGAAGAGAGAGAGAGGCAAATTTTCAATTATAAATTCTGATAAACATTCATGTTAAAACTTGCTGTAGCATTATATTTTTTTGTCGCATTCTCATCTCTCACCGCCCACGCCGCCACATTCCCCACCGCCCGCGCCGTTGACGGCGACACCATCTTAACCACCTACCGAGGCGGTGCCGTCCGGGTCCGGCTGTACGGCATCGACGCGCCGGAGAAGCGCCAAGAATACGGCCCGCAGGCCACTGCCTACGTTGATCGCGCCGCAGCGAGGATTGCCCGGATAGAGCCGATTACTACAGACCGTTACGGGCGCATGGTTGCCATAGTCCACATGACGGACGGGAGCACCCTGGAAGCGATGCTTCTGGCAGCGGGCTTGGCTTGGGTGTACCCGCAGTATTGTGCGTTGCCGGTATGCGCCGACTGGCAGGAAATCGAGGCACGGGCCAGGGCGCAACGGATCGGCCTATGGGCAGGCGAGGCGGTAGAGCCGTGGAGGTGGAGGCGGAGGAAGGGGCAATGAAAATTTCTCTTCCTATTCCCTCACCTTCTAGGTATAGTTGAACATTAGACAGGGAGTTCTTCGCATGTCACAGCCTGCGCCAAATACTGAGGAAGTCGTTAACCTTGTAAACGCACTTGGCAAAAAGTGGGATAAGCCCACTTCATTTGAACTTGCGCGTCTCGATAATGAGATAAAGAAACTGCAAAATTCTGATATTACAGCAGCAGAATGCTTTCGAGGAATGTATTACGCCTTGCAGAATGACCTTGAAAATGCGTGTAAATGGTTTAATGCGGCAATTCAGCGTGAACCTTCAAACCCGTACACTTACATGAATTATTCATCAGGATTATTGCACATGGGCCACGGAACGGAGGCACTAGCCATGTCACTTGAAAGTATCAAAAAAGGGTTAGAAATTCCTAAACAAATAGACAACCTGCTATACTGCGCCTATCAAACAGATAATCGCGCGCTGATTGATGAATGGCTTCCGAAATATAAAGCCCTTACAGGGAAAGACCATGAAGTTTCTATTTTTCTGGAAGAAGACGCTGAAGACGAAGCTATGTTGCCAGAGCTGATTGCACAAGCGCACAATGAAGAACCTATCCCTTGGAGTCAGGTAAAAAGGGAATTAGGGCTGTGATTGTTTACACAGTCTTCGTGCCGCCATCTTGCATGAGGCAACTATCAAAACTACCTAAAGACATTCAGAAAAAAATATCACACGCTATAGGCACGCTTGCGGCTGAACCTAGACCGGCAGGATGCAAAAAAATTTCAACAAGCGATGCATACCGTATTCGTATCGGAGATTATCGTGTAATATATGAAATTGATGATAAACGGCTTGTTATTTTGGCTATTAAAATAGGGCATAGACGCGAAGTTTATAAATAATCACAAATATTAAAATTTATTTGAATAGGAATCAGGTTCGGCTTTTTGCCGCAAATATTCCCTATAAAGGATGTTTACACCCTATTAGCCGGTTGACTAAATTTGACCCGGCCCAAGGATCATTTTGTTCACTTGGACAATATGATCCTTGGCCGGGATGTTCATCACTTCTCGCTTTTCCCTTCCACGCCGCGCCGTTGTCTGTCCGCCGTCCGGCTGTTCAGC
>JAISRC010000156.1 GCA_031273845.1 Desulfovibrio sp. | reverse complement strand
CAGGGTATTCTCAATTTTGCAATGCTCTAACGGCGAAAGCAAGTTTCGCCTACGCCTGCGGGACGGGCGGCGGCACTTCGCGCTTGCGCCGCCTGAGCATTGTCAACTTTGAAATGCTCTAAGGACATGGGAAAGCACCTGCCGTTGCATTTCAATGAGGCGATAGGCTTTGTGCGCCATTTTGGCGAAGCGCGCGAACGCCAGCGTTGTTTTGTTTGCGATACGGGCATGCTCACTCTGGACATGGCCGGGAACATACTGACCTGCCAGAATTTCCATGCCGATGCGGTTGACGAGGACGGGAACCGGCATTGCCTGGGGACTATTTTCGACTTGCCGGCCGGAGCGGATGCGCCGATGCCCGCGCTGACGCGGTGGAAGGCATACCGGGAGGCGCGCTGCACGGACTTGTGCGGTACGATTTTTGTGTCGCGGCGGGTGCCCTTACGCCTCGGAAAAATACCGCACATATAATTGCGCGGCGGCGTATTACCAGCATCTGCCTATTTTTGCCCTTGCGCTGCATATAGTCACCGGCGATGTGCTTGCTGAGGTGCAGGGGTGCCGGGCGCAATAAGGGAGCATTTTCGGCAGTGGCGGGGGCGCTGAGAACGCCCCCACCGGCAAGGCGTGAGAGCGCCTTACCACGGCCCCACGCAAAGGTTACGCTTTGCGCAGAGTTTCCGCCTGCGTTGTGCCTTGGTAGGCCTCACAACGCTATCACGCGGGTAGAACATTGTACGCCTGAAATTGTCGCTCACGACGGGCAAAGCCGCCTGCGACCATCCCGCAGCAAGGGTTTGCAGGCAACCCGCCGCAGAGCGGATCCACTCTTTCAAAGTTGGTCCGCTCTATAACCTGAAGCTCTCCCGTATCCGCTCCGGGGTCGCCTCGCAAAAAAGCATATCCCGGAAAGCGCGCACTTTTTCCGGACGGTCCGGGAGTTCGGCGCGCAGTCTGTCCAAAGCGCGGGGCACATCGCAGGGGGCGCGCACGCTCTCCCAAAGTTCCCCTTTCCCGAAGTCCGGCAGATAATTGAGGCCCAAGCCGGCAATACCCGAAGGATCTTCAACGGCCAGCACCGGTATGCCCGTTGCCGCGGCCTCGACTACCGCGCCGGAACCCGCGCCTATGATGGCTCCGGCTGCATCCAGGGCATCGCGCAGAGAACCGGCGGAAAGGCGCGGTTCCGGAGGCAGAAGGGAGGCAAAATCTCCCGGCCGGGTCGCCGGGTGAAAGCGGTACACAAAGGCTTCCGGGTTCTCCCTGCCCGCCGCCCGGAGCAGACGCAGAACGCGCTCCGTCTCCTCGGTGTGATAGGAGAGCAGGACCAGGACCGGCCCGGACCCGGCCGGACACGGACGGGGCCTGAAAACACCGGCGTAACGCAGGGCCGGACCCACCGCGTAGTCCTGTCGGGAATGCTCCGGAAGAAAACAGGGACCGTTGACCAGCACGCAATCCGGGGCAAGACCGAGTTCCGCCTCGACATCGTCCGCATGGTTGTTCAGCAGATTGCCCGGCCAGATGAAAAGCTGCGCTCCCGTCACATGGACGCGGCGCGCGCCCTCTGCCTCCGCTCCCGCCAGACCGCGCTGAAAAGCCTTGTTTACCGTCTGGTTCTCGTACCAGGAAATGACCCGCGCCCGGCGCAAATCCGGCGACGATTCCCGCGAAAGCAGAAAAGCCAGACGGCGCGCCGCCAGCCGTCTGCTTTCCCCGACCAGCACGCACTGCCCGGCGCAGTCGATCAGGGCCTCGCGGATGCACGCCTCCGGGGAAGACGGCGGATATTCCCGCAGCGAACGGACAAGACGCAGCAGGGAAAAAGGATAAAGCAGCGTGTGCAGCAGAAGCCGCGCCCAATCCGTACAGGTCAGTAGGTGTATTTCCGTCATCGCCCCGGCTTTGCGCGACAAAACCCCGAGGGCTTTCCGGAGCAGACGCGGGTCGCGGCTGCCGTAAAAACGGAAAAGGGTCAGGACCTCATGTCCCGCTGCGCGCGCGGACTCTTCCAGCCCGACGAGATACAGTTCGCGGTATGCGCCGTCTTCGGCCAGCGCGGGGAGCACGGCGAAAGTGTCCAGAATCAGCGTTTCCCCGTCTCCGCCCTGCCCTTTGCCCTCCGACGTCGCCGGCATTTTGAAGCGCAGGAAACGGATAAACAGGGCCGCGCATAGCATGAAGGCCAGGTGCCCCAGATTCGCGGCCGCGTATCTCAGCGCGCATTTGAGCCAAAAAGCCGGACTGCGCGGCCGGCGCGTCGCAGGCGCCAGAAAACGGCGCAATACGTCGCCGCAGTCGGGCGCCTTGGACAGCACGGGACAGGAAACAAGGCGGTCGTCCCTGAAAGCCCGCGCATTGATCCGCGAAAAGGCCGCAAAGAGTTCCCCCGGACGGCCCTCCGGGCGCATCAGGCGGCGCTCCCGGCCTTGAGCGCGGCGTACATGCGGGCCAGTCCCTCCTCCGGACTCACTTGAGGAACATAGCCCAGGCGCTCGCGGGCAAGGGAAATGTCGGCATAAATGCCGTGCACGTCTCCCGGCGTACCGCCGGAATACTCGACGCTCACCGGCTTTTCCGAAAGGGCCGTGATTTTGTCCGCCAACTCGCCGACCGTCACCCTGCCGCTGCCCCCTATGTTCAGTATTCCGCCTTCGGACTCCCTGCGGGTAAGGCAGGCGGTGAACGCCCGCACCACATCGTCTATATAGACGAAATCGCGGTAGCGATCGGGCCTGCCCTTGATGTGGATATGCCCGTCCGCAAGCATCATGGACATGAAAATGCTGACCATGCCCTGACGCATGTTGATCATGTTCTGTCCCGGCCCGTAGACATTGAAAAGACGCAGGGAGGTGGAACGCATGCCGTACTGCTCGTGTAGCCGCAGGTAGTGCTCACTCGCCAATTTGCCCACGCCGTAAAAGGACTGCGGGCGACAGGGAGCGCCCTCCCGCACCGGCGCATCCGGCTGCTCCCCGTACACGGACATGCTCCCGGCATAAATAAACCGCCTGCAGCCGTTGTCCAGGGCAAAACGCAGCAGGTGCAGGACGGACACCGTGTTGGAACGCAGATCATAGACAGGGTCGTCAAAGCTGATCTCGCCGCTACTCTGCCCCGCTATATGAAACACGGCGTCATAAGGCCGCGCGGGCAGGACCCCGTTATACAGGCCGGCTTCGCCGCAGTCCCCGTGAAAGAATTGCACGCCGGCCGGCACGTTCTGCATAAAGCCCGTGCTCAGGTTGTCCGCGCCGACGACTTCGTGCCCTTCCCGCAAAAGGGACGCGGCAAGAGCCGCACCTATGAACCCGGCCGCACCGGTCACCAGATACAGGGCCATGTTGCCTCCTCTATACGACAAAATTCCGAGCTGTTTCGCCGCACGCTACCAACACTTGAGGCGAAATTCAATGCGCATGTTCCAAATTGCCGTCAAGGAAAAAGTGAATACTCCACCGGCTAAAGCCGGTGGCTTCGAATAACAGCTAAAGCTGGCAAATGCGGCTAAAGCCACGCATCCGTACCGGTGACACTAAGGCTTGCACTCATCTTCAACTTTGAACGTATCGTCATCCTGGGTACTGTCCAGAATTTTTCGCACTTTTTGTAGCAGCCAAGTAGTGTCGGTTTTGGTGCTGCCTTAAGGAGCCGGCACGGGCCTTGCGAGCGATACCCACAAAAATAACGCGGCTGCAAGGGCCGTGACGGCTCCGGTTCTATGCTGATTCCTCTTGCT
>JAISRC010000049.1 GCA_031273845.1 Desulfovibrio sp. | reverse complement strand
CAACTCTGGCCGCGAGAGGGACATATGGTGTCCCGCAACGCCATACGCATAGGCGACCGGGTGTTCGGGCCGCTGATCATGACGCTCATGCCGCAGACGCCGCGTCCGTTTCAGGATTTTTTCAGGGTGCTTGCTCGGCGCGACGAGCGTTTGCCCTACCGCGTGTCCTTCCTGCTGGAATACGGCGGGCTGAACATGGGGATCAAACCTGTCCTGGCCTCTGTCCTGTCGTTCACCAGTTCTGACAACAAGAGGTTCAACAACGCCGTCGAAAAGCTCAAAGCCCTGGATTTGGAAGGCGTGTGCTGCGTCAAATTCCGCATTTGCCTCTGCACTTGGGCCTGTATGCGGGAACTGTCGGAAAAAGAAGCCCATTTGCTCCTGCGCCGCCGTGTGGCGGAACTCTCCAAAGCCGTGCAGGGTTGGGGAACGTCAGATGTTTCGGAAGCCATCGGTGATCCGCTTCTTGGCCTGACCGCCACCTTGCCCGCCATGATGCCGTCAAGTCCGGCTCCGGTGACTGCCGCGCCGCTCATGGCCTCCATCGGCATGATGCCCTTGCGTCCGGCTTCTCCCTGGAAGGAAGGGAGTTTGCTGCTCCGCTCACAGGACGGCAAGCTGATTCCCTTCGCGCCCAATTCATCGCAGCAGGCGGCGTGGATTGATCTCGGCGTCGCGCCGATGGGCGGCGGGAAATCCGTTTTCCTGAACGCGCTCAACTTCGCTTTTGTGACCCAGGCCGGACTGTCACGCCTGCCTTGGGTGTCCATTATTGACGTGGGGCCGTCCAGTTCCGGATTGATTACCTTGCTCAAAGAGAACCTGCCTGAAGGGAAAAAACATCTGGCCGCGTACCACCGGCTGAGAATGACCCCGGATTTCGCAATCAATCCTTTTGACACTCCCCTCGGCAATCGAAAACCCTTGCCCTCGCACACGGCCTTTCTGGTCAATCTGCTGTCGCTTCTCTCCACACCTCTGGAAGAAGGCGCGGCTCCGGGCGAAGGCGTGCCGGCCCTGATTCAGCGGGGTATTGAGCTTGCCTACATTGACCTCGCGGAAGGCGGGCATCCCCGCAAATACCAGAAAAATATGCTGCCGGAATTGCACCGGCTTCTGGAACGGGAAAACATCCATGTGGATAGGGACACCACCTGGTGGGAGGTCGTTGACGCGCTGTTCAGGCACGGATTTTCCCATGAAGCTCTCATGGCCCAACGCTATGCTGTTCCGCTGCTTACGGATGTGGCGGCGCAACTGCGACAGAACGAAGGTATACAAAATACCTACAAACAGGACACGATAATGACTGTATGGCGTTCTCTTATGGACGCCATGGTCGCCTATCCCGTTTTGAAGGAGCCGACGCAGTTTGATTTGGGCGACGCGCAGATTGTTTCTCTTGATCTGGATGAAGTCGCGCCTCGCGGCGGGCATACAGCCGACAGGCAATCGGCGGTCATGTATATGCTGGCCCGGCATGTTCTTGGCTCACGATTTTTCCTCATGCCCGCCGATGTGGAACTCATGCCGGAAATTTATCAGCCGTATCATAGAGAGCGCATTGAGGCGATCCGCGAAGATCCCAAAAGATTATGCTACGATGAGGCTCACCGCGTTACGCAGAATACCTCGGTTTCCAATCAGCTTACAGCCGACATGACAACCATGGCGCGGGAGTCGCGCAAGTGGAACCTGTCCATCGGCCTGTATACGCAATCCATTGACGACATACCGGACATTATTATCGAACTCGCCACGATGATTGTCATTCTTGGGGCGGGAACGGATCAGGCCATTGACGCGATGACCAGACGTTTCGGTTTGAACGGAGCTTGCAAATACGCCTTGAGTCGTCTGGGCAAACCCGGCCCGGCCGGTTCCAATCTGGTCGCGCTGTTCAGGACAGGCTCAGGGCTTTCGCAACTGGTGCTCTCCATGACCATCGGCGGACAACCGCTCTGGGCTTTCTCCACCACCACGGAAGATGTGGCCATACGCAACAATCTCTACAAGCGCATGGAGCCTTCGGAGGCTTTGCGCCGTCTGGCCGCGCGGTTTCCGGGCGGTTCGGCCAAGGCGGAAGTGGAACGGCGGCGGCGTCTGGTCGCGGACGAAAGCGGCTCGGACGACGAGATTACCAATGTAATTCTGGAAATTGCCAATGAACTGGCGAGGGAAATATCATGAAAAAAATCTTCACCTTATTGTGCGTTCTCCTGTTCCCGGCACAGGTCTGGGCCGCCGGCTGCGGCTGCGGCTCCATTCAGTCAATGATCACAAGGGCGCATACGCAAACCGTTCAGAGCGTCAACGCCAACACCACGGCGGAGGCGAACGCCATTCGTTCGGAAATCCTGCTGGCCGCGCAAAATATCATCGGCACCATCAAGAGCGAAAGCGCGACGATTGTGCGGGCCATTGTCGGCCTGAAAGAAAGCAACGCGGCCATGATCAAGGGGCAAGCCGTGGCGGGCGAGGCTATGAAAACCGAAGACTTGTACGGCAAGGCCGCGCAACCTTCGGGTCTTTGCGGGGCAAGCTCCCTTGGGGCCGGTTTGCAGCTCGGCGCCCAGGCGTCCACGCAGGTGCGCGGGGCCATGCGGGATAAACAGCTTGCTTACGCCAACAACGAAAACGCCAAGCCTGTTGAATATCTCAACCGCGTTCTGGCGGAAGATCACCCGGAAGAAAAAGAAATTGTGGACTCCCTGTTTCCGTTACAGGAAACGCTGACCCAAGACCAGGTGGCGCAAGCGCATGAATCCATCAAAACTCTGGCCAATCCCCGGCCCCTGCCCGTGCCCACGGATGCGCAGAAAGACACTCCGGCTGGCCAGACTTACGCCGTTGCCCGCACAATCCATGAAGGCCGTCTGTCCACCATCACGGAAACGCTCAATGCTCATGTGGCCTACCACGCGCCGACATTGCCGGACGATGTGACAACCTGGGCGCAAAACCAATGGAATGAGGCGGGCGGAAGCGGGACGCCTCCGGGCATTGTGGATGGCAAGCTCTCGGAAGCCGGTCTGTACAAGCTACTCTCGCAAATGCGGCTCAGTAATCCCAACTGGTTCGCGCAAATCGCGTCCGCTTCGGAAGCCGGCCTGTTGCGGGAACTGGTCACGATGCAGGCAATCCAACTGGAACTGACGCGCAAGAACAATGAATTTCTCGACCGTCTGAGCTTTACGGCTTCCCTGGACTACCTGACGCGCATGGAAGGCACGGACGGCAAGGCCATGAACGACCTCTACACGCGCATGATCGGCGCGCAACAATAGGAGAAGCCGATGCGGATTTTCAACGAATGCCGGATAAAACCGGCACGGTTATTGCGCGGGCAAACCTTCAATCTCGGCAGGCGAGAGGCCGGTCGCCTTGGCGATTACGCTGATGGGAATGCCCTCTTTCAGCAGGTTCGAGGCAACTTCGGCTTTGCCTCTGGCCTCCGCCAAGCGCATACGGGCTTCTTCATCCCTGCGCGCCCTGTCCCAAGCGTCTTTCTGATGACGCACGATTTCGTCCGCGCTCATTTCCATCAGCCGGGCTACGGGCTTCTGCAGTTCGGTGTATGTCTGTTGCAGCATGGTGAGTTCCTCCTCGGTGCTGGCGGACAGGAATTTCAGCCAGCGCCAGACTTCCTTGCCGTCCTCGCTCTGAGGAATTTTACGCAGTTCAAGAATATGAAACTCTATCACATCCGTCAAGACGATGCTTCCATCCCGGTTACGCAGGCAAAAATCGGTGTAATAGTCCGTTGTTTCATCAAGCAGGGGGAAGTCCGTTATCAGCACCGAGATGACCCGTTTAACGCTTTTGTAAGGTTTGCCGGAGGCAAGCTGCGCGGAGAGAAGATAGGAGCCGTACACCGCCATGCGCTCACGCATTTCGCCCGTGTCGTCGCGTTGAATTTCAACATGGATAATCTCGCCCGCCCTGGTACGGAGCTTGAGGTCGAGTATGCAGGTCTTGCCGTCCTTGGTCGGGGGCACCATCTTGGGGTCGGCAATGGTTATCTCCGCGTAGTCTTTGTCAGGCAGCTTCACAAAGCTCTTCAGAAAGTCAACCACCATGTCTATGTGGTTCTGATCCCCGAAGAGTTTGCGGAACACAAAATCGTCCTTGGGGGAAAGGGGCGGCAGGTTCGCCGTGGTCTTTTGCTTGCCGGTCAAGATCGTATCCTCCTGAAAGTCAAGAATATCCAATTCCATCCAAGATGTCACGCGCCGGAAAGACGGGAGAAAGGAGGGGGTTATGGCCGCTGAAATTCCCGCTACCGCTGAAGTCACGTTGAAAAGTGACGCCAGCAAGCAGTTTCTGGACACTCTGCTTGGGCAGGGTTGGGACGCATGGGGAGAAGGGCTTGGCGGCTCATCCGCTGCCGAACTCATGCTGGAAATGTTTTCCGCCTTCAATCTGGTGGCTCTGGCCGTGATTTCCGCGCTCTTTATATGGGTCATGGCCGTGGCCGTGGCCGGAACAGCCCATGAGGGGACGCCTTTCGGCAAAAGATTCAGTTCTCTCTGGATGCCCTTGCGCTTTGTGGGCGCAATGGGCGCACTCGCGCCGATTTTCAAGGGTCTGAGCTTCTTTCAGGTGGCGATTCTCGCCTGCATGAGCTTTTCCATTAACCTCGGCAATTACGTCTGGTCGCTGGGTACGGACTATTTCGTCGAACACGGCGGGCAGATAACCGTTCAAGCCCCGGATCAGAACGTCACGCAGTATTCGGCCACCGCCAACGGCTCCCTGCAATCCCTGACCATGCAGTATTACCTCAATGAGCGCCGGGGTCTCGGCGTTTCGCCGGGCGGGGAATGGAAATATTCCTCCAACTGGTTCAGTTCGGGCGGCGAATACAAATTTCTGTTCAATGGGCATATTGGGACGATCACTGTGGAATGCGTGGATGAATCCGACGCGCTCTGCCGGGGCAAGGTCAACGCCGTGGGTTCCGCCGTTTCCGCCTTGTCGGACACGGCGCGAAAAATCGCCGATCCCGGCACTCCGGCTTCGGACATTGATCCACTCGCGCTTTACAATGCGGCCAATCAGATCAATTCCACGATCCTCTCCGGTCTGCAAAGCTACGCCAATCAAGGACAACTCCAAAGCAAGCTCCAGGATTTCCGGGACATCTCGGAGCAATACGGCTGGTTCATCGCCGGATCTTCGTACTGGTCAATCTCCTGGATCAATCAGGAAGTCCGTGAGGCCATGTATTCCGGCATAACCTACAGCCCAATGGACTACTCGGCTTCGGAAATGCTGGCCATGACCTACGGCCTGCATGATTTCGAGGCTGTGAAGGAACGGCTGGCGAACTACATCAAGACGGCCTACACAGCGCGGCGCGGCATTTCCGACACAACCGCCGATCCCACGGTCACGGACGAAACAGGCGCGTTTGACGTGATTGTCGCATGGCTACGCGCCACGCTGAACAAGCTGGTGGCTTCCAATATCCTGCCTGTCGCCATAGAAAAACTTTCCTCGCAAGATCCGATCATGGCGGTTTCCAACGTCGGGGACTATCTGATCGGCACTGCCTGGGCCTTGGCCGGAGCTTTGGGCGGTCTGGACCTGGCGCAGTCCCTCGGCAAAGCCGTTCCCTATGTCGGCAAGGCCGTTCCCAATCTGGACAAATACATTTCCTTCACGCTGTTTGCCGTGTTTCTGCCCTTGCTTCTCTACGGTCTGGCTCTGGCTTATTATTTGCCGGCTATACCCTTTATTCGCTGGATTGCGGCATTGACCGGATGGGTGATCCTGATTGTGGAGGCCCTGGTCGCGGCCCCGCTCTGGCTCTGCGCCCATGCCCTGCCCGAAGGCGAAGGGGCTGCCGGCCAACACGGCAAGCGGGGCTATCTGCTTCTGCTCGGCATTATTATTCGTCCCCCGCTTATGGTGGCCGGATTCTTCGCCGCCGTCATCCTCATGAACGTGCTTGGCCGTCTGATCGGGACGGGCTTCGAGATGTTCATCGCCGGCACATCGCAAAGCAAGATTATCGGCATTACCGGTACTTTTTCTATGCTCGTCATTCTCGGCGTGGTGGTGATTATGATGGCCAACAAGTTTTTCAGCCTGATTCACCATCTGCCGGAGCATGTGACCAACTGGATAGGGCAGCAGCTTCATTCCCTGGGCGAACAGGCTGACCAGTCCGGCGTAAAAAACGTCTTTGTCGGTTCCACCAATGCGGTGAGTTCCGGGGCGCAAGGGGCGCAGTCTCTGCGTTCTGAACTGCGGCGGGGCGCAAACGGCAAGGGCAAGGTTGCCTCGTCATCCACCGCGCAGGAGTCTGCGGCTTCGGACGGCGGCAAAATGTCTGAAGCAAATTTCAGGAGTTAAGCCATGCTTGAAAAAATGAAAGACGCCGTTTCCTCCCGAATTTCGCCGACACGCGAACACTGGT
>JAISRC010000097.1 GCA_031273845.1 Desulfovibrio sp. | reverse complement strand
GCATGTATTTTCTGTAACATACTGATATTTTTATATAGCAAATCCGATCAATGAAAGCCGTATATAATAATTTCAGTATGTTATAAATATTTTAAGGCAAAGTCCGACAGGCTCCTAGCACAATAAAGGTTTTGCGCCGCTGAAGGCGGCGTGAGCCGGCTGAAAAGCACGTTTTTCAGCCACTTGACCGAGCAGCGGCGCGGGTGTCGTTTCCCGCCTGCTCCAGAGCGACTTCCGTTGCTTCCAGACCGGCCAGAGCGGCGGCAAGGCGGATGGCGTCCCTGTAGCCGGTGAAGTTTCGGCAGAAGGACGTGACCACCGGTCCACGGGGATGGGCGGCAAGGTTGCGGGAAGGGTAGACGGCCGTTGCGAACCAGACGGTACCCACGGGTTTTTCCGCGCTTCCGCCTCCCGGACCGGCTATGCCCGTTATGGCCAAGGCGCAGGTCGCCCCTGTGACGGCCAACGCTCCGACGGCCATGGCCTCGACCACAGGTCCGCTGACTGCGCCGTGCTCGGCAAGCAATTCCTTACTCACACCCAGAACCCGCGTCTTCACACTGTCGGAGTAAGCCACGATGCTCCCGCAAAACCAGCGCGAACTACCGGGAACGCCGATGCACAACACGGAAGCAAGACCGCCCGTGCAGGATTCCGCCGTGCACAGCGTCAGGTTCCGGTCCAGAAGTTTCCGACTTACCCGGCCGATAAGCCATAGACCTTCTTCAGGGAATTCCATACAGTATGCCTTGTGTTGAGCGTAATTTCCGGCGGCGGCACGCCGCCCGTGCGAAGGAAAAATAGATGACGAACATCTTTTTTACTATACCGCACAGTCGCGGGTTTAGGCAAGCATTCTTTGCCCTTCCGGCCCGGAAGCGCGTCCGGCAGACGCCGCCGCGCCCGGCATCCGGCCCGCGCTGTGTGCCGGCCCTTGTCCTCTTTGTTCTCCTTGTCCTGCCCGCGTTGTGGGCCGGGGGCGTTCCTGCGGCGGCGGAACCGGTGCGCGTGGTTTACGGTTTCGACCGCGAATTCGCGCCTTTCACATACGAGGAAGAAGGCGGCAAAGCGGCCGGTTTTGAGATCGAACTGGTGAACGCCGTGTTTTACGGCACCGAGGCCGAGCTTTTCCACCGGCCCATGCCTTGGTCGCGCGTCGGCTTGGAACTGGGCAACGGGGGCATCAACCTGACCACCGGCATGGTGCGCACGGAACAGCGGTCCAGGCTGTATCTTTTTTCGGAAGACCCTCTTTTCCGCCTGCAAATCCGCCTGTTCACCAAACTGTACAATCGCCGGCCCTCCCTGGATCTTTTGCGTGGGCAGTCGGTTTCCGTGGAGCAGTCGAGTTACCCATACACCCTTCTGGAACAATACGGCGGCTTCAACATCAAGACGTTCAAAAGCCGGGCCGAGGCCCTGCGCGCCCTGTACAACGACGAAGTGCAGGCTTACTGCGGCCCGGTACAGAACACTTATTACCTCATCAACAAACTGAATTACGGAGCCATAACCACCATAGGCACGCCCCTGGGGATCACGGAAATGCGGGCGGCCTTCAGCCGGGACAGGGGGGACATACAGCGCCTGTTCGACGAGGGTATGCGGCGTATCGTCGCCTCGGGCGAATATGATCGTCTGTACCACAAATGGTTCGTGCGCGAACTGAACGAGCAGGAAAAAGGCCTGATGACGCGCGCCGCAAGCGCGGCCGCCGTGCCGGCATACGTTCCTTACGGCAAAAAAGGGTCGGGCGCGGCGGTACTCACGGCCTCGGGCAAGGTCTACACAGCCTGCAACATGGAGAACGCGGACCCGCTCCTGAACCTTTCCGCCCTGCGCGGCGCGGTGGTCAGGGCAGTGTCCGACGGGGAATTCGAACTGCGCGCCGCCCTGATCGCGGACGCTTCCGGCGCGCCGCTCAAACCTTCCCCGGAAGATTTGCAGGTGCTCAGCGAATTCGGCCGGGGCGTGCTGATCCTTATGGGAAAAGACAAAGACAGGCTTGAAAGCGTGATGCTCGCCCGGTTGTTGCCGAATCCCGTGGAGCGGTTTCCATGATTTGCCTGAATATGCTGTTTTTATTTGAATTATCAAATTAAGCGAATCATTTAAGCCAACA
This sequence comes from Desulfovibrio sp., assembly GCA_031273845.1. Classification (GTDB taxonomy): domain Bacteria; phylum Desulfobacterota; class Desulfovibrionia; order Desulfovibrionales; family Desulfovibrionaceae; genus Frigididesulfovibrio. The sequence continues at coordinate 630 of JAISRC010000097.1, read as the reverse complement.
TTTAAGCCAGCATAAAAATTTCTGCCCCATCCAATACGAGATTGCACCATGCCTCACCCAAGCGGAGCGATACCCGCACACGGTATAGTCGTCAATCGGCATGGAGACTTTTTCGACATGGAGCCTTTGACTAAAATTTTCAGTGCGACAGCGCAGCATACTTTTGATTGAGCAACCGAGAAAGCCGCTACTCAACAAAGACCCGGTATACGACAATTTTGGCGGGAGGAACCCCGGGTTCCCAAGGGCGCCGGTAGAAAAAACGCAGGAGACCGACGCCTTCGGCGACGGCTTTGAAGCGCAAGCCTGTTGAACCACCTGCGCCTACCATTTTCGTATCCGCATTATCCCGCACACAAATACTTTCGCCGATCTGTTCCAGAAACGCCGGGACGTTCTCCACTGTCCACTGGAAACCGTTGCCGAGATTGCACGTCAGCTTTACCTCAACTTCCCGGTTCACGGACAGCCTCAGAATTTGCTCCGCATCGTCTGCTTCAGCATATGCCGTGCTGACGGCTGAGATAAAAAAAACAAGACCACAAAGAGCTATGACAAAGAAGTGGGGCATAATCATGTTTTATCCTCGCTCGGATTTTGCAATATATTTTAGTACTTACAAAAGTTTCT
>JAISRC010000095.1 GCA_031273845.1 Desulfovibrio sp. | reverse complement strand
GTGGCTCTTGCAGGCATCCTTCGGCGTCTATTTACGTCAATTCCTTGTCTGTTCTCCAAACTTTATGCCTTATTGCTCGGAAAGATTGTTGATTGTCCGACAGACTCCTAGAGCATTTTCAACTTTGGAATGCTCTGCCAGCGGGTTGCGGGCCGACTTGCGGTCGGGCGCTTATTTTTTCTTGAGCCAGGGCATCATGGCCCGCAGTTCCGCGCCGACCTTTTCGATGGGGTGCTCGGCCTGCAGGCGGCGGATGGCCTTGAAAGAAGCCATGCCGGCTTTGTTTTCCAGAATGAAGTTCCTGGCGAAGATCCCTTCCTGAATGTCCTTCAGAATAGCTTTCATTTCCTTTTTGGTTTCGGCATTGATCACGCGCGGCCCGGACACATAGTCGCCGTATTCGGCAGTGTCACTGATGGAATAACGCATGCGCGAAAGCCCGCCTTCATAAATCAGATCCACGATCAGCTTGACCTCGTGCAGGCACTCGAAATAGGCCATTTCCGGGGGATAGCCAGCCTCGGTCAGGGTTTCGAAGCCAGCCTGGATCAGGGCCGAAAGGCCGCCGCACAAGACGGCCTGTTCGCCGAACAGGTCGGTTTCCGTTTCATCGCGGAAGGTGCTTTCTATGACGCCGGACCGGGTGCCGCCGATGCCTTTGGCATAGGCCAGGGCCGTTTTCAGGGCTTTTCCGGTGGCGTCTTGGTGTATGGCCACCAGACAGGGAACGCCGCCGCCTTCGGTGAAGGTCCGGCGTACGAGGTGTCCCGGTCCCTTGGGGGCGATGAGCATGACGTCCACATCGGCGGGAGGTAGTATCTGGTTGAAGTGGATATTGAAGCCGTGGGCGAAAAGCAGAGATTTACCCTTTTTCAGACGCGGTTTGATGTCCTGCTCATATACGGCGGCCTGATGCTGGTCCGGGAGCAGAATCATGATGACATCAGCCTTCCCGGCGGCTTCGGCGGCCGATACGGGGGCAAATCCGTGTTCCTGAGCCAGCGTATAATTGGGGCCTCCGGGACGTTGCCCGACGATGACGTCCAGTCCGGAATCGCGCAGGCTCAGGGCATGGGCGTGCCCTTGGCTTCCGTATCCGATGACGGCAATGGTTTTGCCTTTCAAGGTCTTGAGGTCTCCGTCCCGGTCATAATACACTTTCATCAAAAGCTCCTTTGTGGTTTGCAATTCCTCTTTATCGTTGCCGGCAATATCCGTAACAAAAGGGATGTCAGTCGTGCTGCATGCTGCGTTTCATGGCCATGGTGCCGGTACGGGTCAGTTCCTTGATGCCGAAACGGTTGAGCAGGTTGATTATGGCGCCGATTTTTTCGTGGTCCCCCGTAGCTTCCAGTGTCAGGTCCACCAGACTTACGTCCACCACTTTGCAACGGAAAATATCAGCAATGCGCAGCACTTCTCCCCTGCGTGAATCGTCGGCCTGGACCTTGATAAGCATCATTTCGCGCTCGACGGCGGCAAGTTCCTGAAAATCGACGACCTTAATCACGGTCACCAGTTTGCGCAATTGTTTGATGATCTGCTCAATGATCTGGGCGTCCCCGGAGGTGGCGATGGTCATGTGCGAAACGCCCGGCTCAAGGGTCGGGGCCACGTTCAGGGATTCTATATTGAAGCCCCGGCCGCTGAAAAGACCGGCCACCCGCGACAATACGCCCGGTTCATTGTCTACAAGAACGGAAAGAACATATCTCACGTTGAATCTCCTGAAAAAAAGACAGTCTGCCCGATCGCCCCCGGGGCAAAGGCCCCGCAGGCGTCAGATGATCATTTCGGCCAGGGATTTCCCTGCCGGCACCATGGGGTAGACGTTTTCTTCCCTGCGGACACGCACATCCGCGACGACCGGGCCGGGGGTGTCCAGAACTTTTTGCAACGCTTCCTCAAGGCCGGCGTCGTCCTCCACAAGCAGGCCGGTTGCGCCATACGCCTCGGCCAGTTTCACGAAATCCGGCTCACAGCCTTCCAGGTCGGTACATACATAGTTGCGCTTCATGAACAGCTCCTGCCATTGGCGCACCATGCCCAGGAAGCGGTTGTTGAGTATGATCACCTTGACGGGCAGTCCGGCAGCCACCACGGAGGCCAGTTCCTGAATGTTCATCTGGATGGAGCCGTCGCCGGCTATACAGATCACCAGGTCGTCCGGCCTTGCGATCTGCGCGCCCATCGCCGCGGGCAGTCCGAAGCCCATGGTGCCGAGGCCTCCCGAGGACAGAAAGGTGCGCGGCCTGGTGAACTTGAAGAATTGGGCGGTCCACATCTGGTGCTGTCCGACGTCCGTGGTGACGATGACCTTGTCTTTTCCCCGCGTCAGACGATCAAGAAGCTCAATGACCCGCTGAGGCTTGATCTCTCCGTTTTGCGCGTAACCGAGCGGGTGTTCGGCCTTGTAACGATCCAAGCGTTTCAGCCATTCGGCGCGCGCCTTGAGCAGATTCTCGTCCGTCGGCCCCGCCGGCAGGAGTTCGGACAGGCCGAGTACGGATTCGCGGCAGTCGGCCACCACCGGCACATCCACGTTGACGTTCTTGCGTATGGAGGTCGGGTCTATGTCTATGTGTACGATACGCGCCTGCTTGGCAAAGGCCGAAAGTTTTCCGGTGATGCGGTCCGCGAAGCGCGTGCCGACAGCCAGCAGCACATCCGCCTCGGTCACGGCCCTGTTGGCCGTATAGACGCCGTGCATGCCCAGCATACCGCACCACAGCCGATGCGTGCCGGGAAATCCGCCCAGTCCCATCAGGGTGGACACAACGGGAATATCAAGGCGCAGGGCTATATCCGTGACCACGGAGCTTGCATCGGAGCCGATGACGCCGCCGCCTATGAGAAAGAGCGGGCGCTCAGCCCGGAGCAGGAGCTCGGCGGCGCGGCGCAACTGCACGAGATTGGGTTTATAGTTCGGATTGTAGCTGCGCATACGGACTTCGCCCGGCCGGACAAATTCCGTCTTCCCGAGGATAATGTCTTTGGGCAGGTCGATGAGCACCGGGCCGGGCCTGCCGGATTGCGCCAGATGAAAGGCTTGGCGGACAATGCCGGCCAAGTTTTTCACGTCTTTCACCAGATAGTTGTGTTTGGTGCAGGGGCGGGTGATCCCGACGATATCGACTTCCTGGAAAGCATCGTTGCCGATAAGCGGGGTGGGAACCTGGCCGGTGATCACGACCAGAGGAATGGAATCGCTGTGGGCTGTGGCGATGCCGGTCACAGCGTTGGTTGCGCCGGGCCCCGACGTGAAGATGCACACGCCGGGTTTGCCGGAGGCGCGCGCATAGCCGTCCGCCGCGTGAACGGCGCCCTGCTCGTGGCGCACCAGGAAAGGTTTGAGGACATCGCCGTGCCGCGACATTTCATCGAAAAGCTCAATGATCGACCCGCCCGGATAGCCGAAAATCACTTCCACATCTTCGGTCTTCAGGCATTCCATCAATATTGCGGCGCCGGAATACTCCATTATGCTTTGTCCTCCAGAGATGCATACTGCTGCAGGAGGCCGACCAGCTTTGTCTTGCCCTCCAGCTTCTGTTTCTTTATTCTGCTCGCTTCCTGTTTTTCCGCGGGCGTCAGGAAGCTCTTGCTCTCAAGTTTCTCCAACTGTTTTTCGTAGAGGATGTGGTCATCCCACAGGCTTTTCAGCTCCGGGTGCGTCGGAGCCAGCTTTTCCAGAAGTTCGTATTCTTTTTTTTCCACAATATTCCTCCTCTAAGCAATTTGATTTTACGACGCCTCCTCCGGCGTTTATAACGGCGAAAGCAAGTTTCGCCTATGCCTGCGGGGCGGGCGAACGCATGCGCTTTCAGGGCAGCAAAAGGCTCCAGTCCGGTTCGCTGTCCGTTGCGAGCCGCAGGCGTTTTTGCCTGCTCCTGACGCCGGAAATAACGGATATTTTTGCCGGTCGTATGTTCAGTGCTTTCGCGGTCAGATCCGCCAAGGCGGCATTCGCCCTGTTTTCAAGGGCGGGCGCGGCGATGCGTATGCAGAGCCGGCCTTCCCTGATACCGGAGAATTCCGATTTTTTCGCGCCGGGCAGGGCATGCACCAGAATGTGCCATGAGCCGTCCGTGGCTCGTGAAACAAAGGGCGGCGCCGTGTCCGGCGTTTTTGCGGAGTTTATAGCGCTCTCTCCATTATCCATCTTCAGCCCATCACAGGTAAACGTCCCCTCGACAGGCGCTTCAGCTTTCCGGTCCGGCGGAGGCGTTCCGGCTTCCGCCGGGGCGTTCTGCCTCAGCGTTGCGTTTCAATGCCGATGCCGCTCTTTCCAGGCGGACATCCTCCATGCGGCTGAGTTCGAGAAGTTTTAGGTGTCCTTCAATTACAGAGCGTACTTTGAACTCAAATTGCGCTTTCAGTTTACGCGCTTCTGAAATTTCATCAAGGATGCGGGCCAGCCGCTGATTTGCCTGGTTGGTCAGATTTTCCGCCCTGTTCTGGGCCGATTCGATGATCAATTGAGCTTCCTTTTGCGCGGAGTTTTTCATCTCTTCGCCCATGCGCCTGGAGATGAGCAGGGTATCGCGCATGGTGTTCTCCCGTTCGGCATATTGCTTCAGTTGTTCCTCCAGTCGGGCGGCAAGATTTGCCAGACGCACGCGCTCGTCTCTGAGCCGGGTAAGGGTATCGGCAATCTCCTGCAGGTAGTTGTCCACCTCCTCCGGATCATATCCGCGCAGGGTACGGGAAAAGGTGTGGTTCAGGATATCCACCCGGTTGACGGTCATGCTTCAACCCGCAACCAGTGCCGGTATTTGCCGCAAAAGGTCGGAAATCAGCATCTGAAGAACCTGCAGTCCCAAAAGCAGCACCACCGGCGACAGATCCAGACCCCCGATACAGGTGAAGGGCATCCATTTTCTGATGCGCCGCAACGCAGGTTCGGTAAGCTGACGCAGAACGCGTACAATGGGATTGTAAGGGTCGGGGTTGACCCAGCTTATAATGCAGGCTCCGAGAACAACGAAAAAATAGAGATTGATGAGCGAAGACGCCACAAGGTCGATTGCTTTGATCAACGTTGCCAGAAGTCCCATTTGTCCTCCGCGGCGGGGCGGAAATCATGCGGCCGACGCTGGCCGGCGCTTTTCCACCAAAGGCGTTATCATGTTTATCATGCCGAAAAATCCGTCAAAATACAGTCTGGCGTCCAAGGCGTTGTTGCGGAAGGACCAGAAGGTCACGCCCGCATCGTGCGCGGCTTGCTCGTCCACCTTGGAGTCTCCCAGAAAAGCCACGTTTTCCGGCATTTCGTCCCATTGCTCCAAGATGCCGACAAGACCGTCCGGACAGGGTTTGGGAGGACAGTCGGACGTGGTCATCACCGGGAGAAAAAAATTTTCCAGACCGAAATACTGCAGAAGGTCATGCACTTTTTTGTTGCGGTTGGTGAAAATGCTGAGCCTGACGCCCCACATTTCGAGCCAGTGTAGCGCTTCCAGCAGTCCGGGTTCCAGCGAGAGCAAGGGCAATATCTGTTCGGTGTAGCTGATTTTCGCACGCGCTTCGAGGGCCGCCTTGCGGCGTGCATACGGAATGATGCGGGTCAGACATTCCTCTTCGGACGCCATATGACAGTATTCCTCTTCTTCTGGGCTGAGGGGAGGCATGCCGACAGCCGTGCGGATAAGATTGTAAAATTCCATATTGGAAGCGCGCGAGTCGAGCATGACCCCGTCTATGTCGAAAACCAGACCATGCAGCCCGGATTCAAGTTCGTCCTTCCGGTTTTTTTCAAGCATGCTCCCTATCCTTGTCCGGCCATAACCCGGATGCCGGGTCCGGGCAACGCGAGCAGCTCCGCCTTCCGCATGAAGGCAGGGTCTTGCGCGTCTGAGGAGCGGCTCGTCAGGGGGACGGAAAGCACGGCATAAAGAAGGCGGGGCCATGTCTGCTCCGGCCAGGGTGCCGCAAGGCCGGCCCGGTCGGCCGGCAGAGGTCCGAGCCGGCCTTCCTCCAGAAGCTCCGTTATCAGGCCGTCATCCGCAGTGAACAAAGCGGCGTGCTTGGGCAGAAAATGCAGGACGGCCCGGAGCAGCATCCGCGGGGCGACGCGGGGGAAATCGTTCCCGATCCGGTCCGCATTGCCGGATTCCAGGTCCGCAGCTTCGGCGCAAGGGTTTTCGCCTTCGCTTAAAGAAGCGTGCAGTGCCTGTTCCGCCAGCAGAACGCGTTTTTCCAGAGCCGCGCGTTCCAGATTTTTTTCTTCCAGATAGTCGGCAAGTATCAGGATTTTTTGCGCGTCAATCAGATCTTTGCATACAGCCTGCGCATTCTGCTCGCTTTTCGCTGCTTCCGCAGGGTCTGTGCGGCCCGCTTGCGGGACTTCGCCGGATGCCGCGAAAAAATCAAGGTCCGTGCGTTCGCTGGCATCCTGTGTCCGGTCCGCCTCATATTTCCCGTAGCCGGCCATTGTGCTCAAAAGACCGTGCGGCGAATATTCCAGACCCAGACGCAACAGTTCTTCTAGGGTTGCCCGCGCTTCGGGCGGGGAAAGCGGGAAAGAAACGACATCCAACGCGGCTTCGGCCTCCGGAGAACGCGCCGGGCGGCGCGGGCCGGGTGCGGCAGGCAGTCCGCAGGGGAAAAAGGCGACTTGTTCCGGCACATCGGCGGGGGCCGATTCAGGCCTCAGGTCAGGCACATAAAACAGGACAACATTCATGATACTCCCAGAGCATTTCAAAGTTGAAAATACTCAGACGGCGTATGCGCGAAGCGCCGCCGCCCGCCCCGCAGGCGTAGGCGAAACTACGTTTCGCCGTTAAGCGCCGAAGGGAGCGTCTCAAAATCAAATTGCTTGAGTAAACCGGGTTAATTTCCATGCACAAAAAATATAACAGGAAGAAGCGCGTAAAACAAACCAAAAAATCCGGAAAAAAGCGGAGAATCGGCGCGCGGCCCGCGCCGATTCATCCCGGTCTTGGAGCAGTGCAACTTTGCAAATGTATAAATTGCCCTGCGCGGGTCCGCCTGCAAACCCGCGCCGCAAGGTTGGATGGCCGGAATTATCGGCCTGAGGGCGCGGCGATAAATCCCGAAGGTTCCGGAATTTTTTCCACTCCGCCCAGAACGGACCAGAAGAAAGACAGAAGAAAGCCGTTGCGGTCTTCGGCCGCCTTTCGGCGCTCCTGCCCGGAGAGCCTGCCGCAGGTTTCGCCCAGAATTTCCGCAGTGTCGCCGGAACAGGGGGCGAAAAGGGAGAAATGGTCGGCGTTTTCCACCCGCAGAAGCAGGGGGGGGGAAGCCGCCCCGGCGATATAGGGTTGCGCGTGCCGGCCCGGCGGGTACAGAGTGTCCAACCCAGCCTCGACAACGGCCAGAGGGATGTCCGCCGTATGCAGTTCGCCCGCACGGAAGACCATTCCGCCTGCCGGGGCCAGTAGTGCGGCGGCGCGGATGGTGCGCGTTTCCGCTTTGCGTCGGTAAGGGGTTGACGCGTCGATCTTGAGCGGGGCCGGTTCTGGTCCGGCTACATCTTCACTGCCGTCGCGTACGGGGACCCTGTATTGCGGGGAATCGGAAAGGGCTATGTGTACGAAAGCCGCTCCCGAGTCCGTGCCTCCGAAGAGCGGCCCGCCCTGAAAATCAAGGAGCAGGGGGAAATCCGCGGTGGAACTGCCGCGTCTTTCGTCACGGGCATCCGTTTCCTCTCCGGCCTGCTGAGGCAGGGGCGTAAAGTCCTGGGGCGGATCGTCCTCTTCGTTGTTACCGAAAAGACGTTGCCACAAGGTCCTGTCCGCGGACGGCGCGCTCGCGGTTCCGGCGTTTTTGGCGGCATCGGCCGAGCTTCCCGGCACGGGGACGCTCAGCAGTTTGGGCGCGAACAAGGAAAGCGGGGGCGTAAACACATGCCTTCCCAAGGTTCTGGTCATCGCGCGCATGGCTTCCGGCAGGAGGGACAGGCGTTTTGCCGCCCAGGGGGAGCAGAATCCGTCTTCCCGGCTGTCCTTGGTGCAGTATGCGTCAAGCAGGGAGAAGTCGGGATTCAGGCCGAGGAGTTGCAAAATCGTTATGCCGCCGAAACCCACCCCGATCAGGCCGATGCGTGATTCGTCCGCATAGGGGGCGAATTCCGGCGAGCCGAGCACGGTTTCAAGGGCGCGCAACAGGTTGCGCGGTCTGTCACGTAACAGTTCCGCCGTGTAAATGGATTCGCCGGCGTTCTGGTTGTCTCCGCTGTGGGTCGGCGTCACGACGATCATGCCAGCGGAGGCCAGGGCCGTTGCCAGATCATTGTGGGCGAAGCGGCTCCCGGCCGTGTCGTGGGAAATAAGCAGCAGGGGGTAGAAACCGGGTATGATGCGGCCCTGTTTGCCGGCTTCGACGATCCAGCCTTCCATGATGCCGGTTGTGACGGTCGTGCGGGCGGGGTACCAGACGGAAAAGTCGAAACGTTCACGGGTTTCCGGTATCCAGACTCCGAAACTGCGCGCGGCCGTCGGGTAGACCTCTGTTTTGCCCGCAGCCGGCCGAGCTTCGATCGTGCCGCAAAATACATACAGGGCAAGGCAGACGCAGATTACAGATTTCCGCATGAAAAATCCCGTTAAATTGCTGTGTTAGAGCATTTTGCAAATGAGATTGTACAATGTTCAGGCGGCGTGAACGCGAAGCGCCGTCGACTGCCCCGCAGGCGAAACCGCGTTTTGCCGTTAAGCGCCGAAGGGAGCGTCGCAAAATCAAATTGCCTTGGGGTAGAGTTTTTTTGATTCATACCGGCAATCTTCCTGAAGGAAGAGGTTTCAGACCATAAAGGAAATTTTGTTGAAAACAAGTAAGGCGGATTGACCCGTATTTCAAGGGAAAAATTTCCGGCAGGGAATATTTTTTGAGTGGCAGGCACACACATCACGCACTGCCGCATGCGTCTTTCGCTGTCCGCAGATATGGTGAATTTTCGTATGACATATTATTTAAGGGAACCTCTAAACTGAACTTCCGGGCTGTTTTTGACATAACATCCCTATTTTATAAATATTATTGTTAAAAAAGGATTTGGTTACTGGCTACAGCCGGTCTGGGTTTATATGCAACAGTTCAAAAACTCTTTTTTGGATTACCGTTGGCTCAGAAT
>JAISRC010000036.1 GCA_031273845.1 Desulfovibrio sp. | reverse complement strand
TGTGCAACGATAACTCACCGGCATGCATGACAGCTTTCTGTCATTCCGAGGGCCGCTTGCGGCCCGTGGGAATCCATGCCTTTTGCCTTCAAAATTTTCCCCGCGTTTTTTTGCTCCTGTACGGCCATAGAGCATTTTCAACTTTGAAATGCTCTATGGCAATTTGATTTTGAGACGCTCCCTTCGGCGCTTAACGGCGAAACGCAGTTTCGTCTACGCCTGCGGGACGGGCGGCGGATACCCGCCGCCGGAGCATTGTGCAATTTCATTTGCAGAATGCTCTAAAGCAGTTCTTGGCTTCCGATAATTTTCCTTATGTGGAGAGGAGTTTGCCGTTTCAGAATGGGGAATTGTGTGCACATCATGGAATATAAAACGCCTTCACAGATTAGTTCAGGGAGTTTGACAGAGAAAAAAAGGTAGAACACCCCTTTGTAAAGAGGATTATCCTATTTCATGACTCGAAAATATCAAAAGATCTGTTTACAGAAGGGCTGTTGAGGGAATGACCTCAATCTCTCTCCGACAGACTCCTAGTCCGCAAAATTCAGGGTATAGAGTTCAACCGGCGCGAAATTGTCGTCCAGGGGCGGCGCATCGAGGTCCGGGTCCGGGAAGGGAGATGTCCGGCGATGGCGCAGTATCTGCGCCGCCGCCGGGGCAACGCGCTCTGTTGCCGGATCGGGCAGTTTTCTTTTATGCGGCAGGGCCATGAGCATGACGTTCTGCACCGTACCGCTGTCGTAAGCGAACTGTACGGGAAATATTTCTACCTGTTCGAATGATTCTGCGAACGCGCCGCGTATGGAGCGCAGAAGCCGCCCCTTGTCGCCGCTCACAGCCGTAATGATGTTCATCATGAACACGCCGTCGTCGGCCAGCAGGCGGCGTATGCCGGCTGCCGCCTGACGCGTGCCCACATGAAAGGGCACAGTGTACCAGGAATTGAAAATATCCGCAAAAATGAGGTCATAGGGGCCGGGCCGGCCGTCGGGCAGTGCCGCAGCCGTGCGGTTGATGAAGGCGCGGGCGTCTTCGTGCAGGACGCGCATACGCGCGTCGTCGAGGGGGGCGCGGAAATATTTGCGGGCCGTTGCGGTCATGCCGGGGTCGAGTTCGACGACGTCTAGGCTGATGTCTCCGGATGCCGCCCCGCTTTTGTCCGCAAGGAGATATTTGGGCACCGAATACCCGCCGCCGCCGAGCATGAGGATGCGCCGGGCATCGGGCTTCAGGGCGAAAGGCAGGGCGTAAAAGCGGGTGTATGCAAAAACGAGGGCAACCGGGTCGTCGGTGTACATGGCGGACTGGGCGCTGCCGGGGTCGCTTGCCAGCAGGACGATGCCGCGCCCGCGTTCCGAACCTTTGCTCACGCGCAGGGATGCGTAGGGCGTTTCCACGGTTATGGGCACATTGTCCCGCTCAAAGCCGGTATGTTCAATCCAGTGGTTATGGAAGGCGTTGCCGGCCAGACCGGCAACGGCGACGAGGGCCGCGAAGATTTTGGGCGTCAGCGGGCGCAGTCCGGCCAGGCAGGCCGCGGCCAGCAGGCACAGGGAAACGCCGAGGAGTATGCTCACCGTGCCGAAAAAGGAGAGCAGCACAAAGCCGCCGAGAAAGGTGCCGGCTATGCTGCCTATGGTCGCCAGAGCGTTCATGCGCCCTATGATGCGGCCCATGTTGAGTTCCTGCCCTGATTTTGCGCTTTCCGTGTATATGCGCAGGCGCACGGCAAAGGGAGTGACCATGCCGCAGAACAGGCCGGGTGGGGTGAAGAGGCAGAGGGAAGCCAGGAAGGCGTTAAGATAGACGGCATCAAAGCGGCGGGCGAAAAATCCGGGCAGAACGAGGCTCAGTGCGGCGGTGAGCAGTGCTCCAAGGGCGGCGGCGGCGAGCAGGGCGGAGAGTGCGGTGCCGGCTTTGCGTGCGGCATCTTTGTGTTTGCCGCCTTCGCCGGCCGCGGCGCGCAACAGGTTGTCGGCCGCTCGGCCGCCCAAGGCGCTGCCCATACTCAACCCGGCCATGATCACCCCGATGATGCAGGTCCAGACGACGACGGAACTGCCGAAATGTGGGGCCAGGAGGCGGGCGCCCGTCATTTCCAGCACCATCACGGCCATTCCGTTTAAAAATACGATAGCGGCAAGCATGGCGTTATTCGGCAGGCAAGGTTGCGTTGATTCTGGAGTCCCCTTCCAACAGAGTTATAGCCGCAGGCCTTGCACCGGTATCGCCGCTGAGTACGGACAATGCCGTATTTGACTGCAGTTTCAGCCTGACAATGTTTGCAATGCGGTATGAACATAATATGATAGGAAAAAACATAATACAAAACAATTATTTTGTCTATCTTTAAATGAATATTCTCACTCACTAGTGTCCCAACGTTTGAGCACAAATGGCTTGTAACGTACTGTAGTTATTTTTAAAAATCGATATTTTCGACCTGATCGACTTCAACTTTTTTCAAACTGTACGGCAGACTCCGGGCAGACGCCTGGAGGTGCCTCATGTATTCAGGACAAAGTGTTTTTTCTCAGATTATGGATTTTCTGCCTCTCAACGTATTCCGCAGATGTGTAGCCCGCTACAACAGAAATTTCAATATGCAGACATTTTCCTGCCTCGATCATTTTTTATGCCTTGTCTTCGCGCAACTGACCTGCAGAGAAAGTTTAAGAGACATAGAGGCTTGTCTGCGTTCTCAGCCTGCGAAGCTCTACCATATGGGGTTCAAAAGTACCGTTTCCCGCAACACGCTTGCCAATGCCAACGCGGTGCGCAACTGGCGCATATACGCCGATATTGCGCAGTATTTCATCAAGATAGCACGCAAACTCTATCAGGGCGAAGACCTTGGGCTGGATATCGAAAACTCGGTCTACGCTCTGGATGCAACCACCATAGATCTGTGCCTGACGTTATGCCCTTGGGTACTTTTTCGCTCCACAAAGAGCGGCATAAAGCTGCACACTCTTTTGGATTTACGTGGCAACATACCGTCTTTTCTGAATATTACTCCTGCAAAAGTCCGCGATGTCAATACGCTCGACCTGCTTCCAATGGAGCCAGGCGCATTCTACGTCATGGACAGAGCTTATCTCGACTTTACCCGATCACACAAATTCACAAACAATTTCAGCTATTTTATGATAAGAGCCAAATCAAATCTACAATTCTCACGCATGTACTCCATGCCTGTGGACAGACAAACCGGCTTGATTTGCGACCAGCACATCCGCCTTGCAGGCCAAAACAGCGTCCGTTCGTATCCAGCCATGCTGCGCCGCGTCAAATTCAATCATCTGGAGACAGGCAAGCGTTTTGTTTTTTTGACAAACAACTTCTCAATGTCCGCCATAACCATCACCGAATTGTATCGTTTGCGCCGGCAGGTGGAACTCTTTTTCAAATGGATCAAGCAAGACCTCAGAATCAAAACTTTTTTCGGCAACAATGAGAACGCCGTCAAAACCCGGATATGGACGGCAGTATGCGCGTTTTTGTTGGCTGCCATCGCCAGAAAAAAATTTGGCATCAAAAGCGAACTCTACACTTTTCTTAGAGCAGATTGACATTGAAAATGTATATCTGCTCTGCAAGGATTTACCGGCAAATCTTTGCCGCGGGATTGGAGCAGGCGGGCTTTGATCGCCGCAAGCAACAATCTCAAGCGTAAAATGCTGTAAAGCGCCCTAAAGTTTTTCCCCGTATTGCAGATAAGGTTCCCTGAATGCGCCATTCCGTCAAAAACAAGGAGATGCGAAATGGATACGGCAACTGCTGCAATGGCTCAGGGAGCCGCTTCCCTGACAGGTCAGGTTATCAAAGACAATACGGCTGCGAATGTGATCACCGGGACGCTGAACCGCCTGAATGCGGGAGGGCTGACCGGGGCACAGAGAATGGAAGCCGACTATCAGTTCCAGAAAGAGGTTTTGAACGCGGCCGGCATCGGCACCAAGCTGGATGTAGAGGTTTGAGGCCGGGTTGAACGCGGCATATTTCGGACGGGCCTGCGGAATCCGCCATACTCATATCTCGTGGGGATCCCGGCCCGTTCCGGGATTGTTGAAAGCAAACTCCAGATATATACATTGAAAAGTAAACTTTTCAATGTATATATCTGGAGTTCCAATTTATTCCGCAGGCGTAACGATTTTTTCCATGCGCTCAAGCAGGCTTTTTCCGGCACAAAGGTCCGGGCGCTCCCTGCCCGGATCCAGCGTCGTGACCACGGCCCTGCCGATAACGGCCCGGTTGTCGCAGCCGCCGGAGGCATCCCTGGTGCGCAATCCCCAGATGTTGTGGAAAATTATCCCTTTGCCTTCATAAGTTCCGAGATAGAGCGCAATATGTCCCGGCAAAAAGAGCAGGGAGCGGAAAGGCCGCGCTTCGCGCATGATCAGCGCCTCCTTGCCGCCCGCGCCGGTCAGGGGAGTCACCCGGCCCGTCTTGGCCTGAGCCGCTGAATGACGGGGCAGATAGAGGCCGAAAGGAACAAAAATATCCCGCGTCAGTGCCGAGCAGTCCCGGCCCTCGTCCAGCCCGCCCCAAGTATAGCGCTGTCCCATCATCTCGTTGCCGACCCCGGCCACGTTGTCCGCCGTTATAGGCAGGGGAATCGTCACGGCGCTTCCCGGCGGCAGAAGGGCAGTCGCCGCTTCAGCCCTGCCGGAGAACCCGCGTCGGGGATAACGGACGGAGAGACCGTCCCCGCTCCGGCCGGCCGAGGGCAGAAGGGTCCCTATGTGGGCGCGCGTTCCGCCCACATTCACGTTGTCGCGCACAAGGGCAAGCAGGGGGCGGGAGCGCCATGACTCCATAAAAGCCTCGTCCGTGCGCGCCAGATCGCGCGCAGGCAGCCAGCCCGCCGACAGGGGGCTTTCCACCAGCATCCAGGCCCCGTCCGTCGAGATGTTGCAGATGTACAGCGGGACCCCCGGCGGCAGGGAGGTCTGCTGAAAATAATCAAAGGGATAGCCTTCGCCGGGGAGGTCCGGGCGCAGATAGAAGCGCAGGGAAGTCGGCATGGCGCGCAGATCGCAGTGCCTGAGGGTGACAGCCGGCCCGGCGCCGTGCCCGAAAGCCGGTTTGTTGCAGACGACCTCCAGTTCCTTCCAGGTTTCGGGCGGGAAGGGTCGGGTATTGTCTATATAGGCCCGGTCAGCTTTCAGGCCGAAGTTGTTCAGGAGCATCCGACGTATGTAGGGAGGCGCTTTGTCGTGCCGCCAGGGTTTGAAAAAAAGTTCCGTCCCGCGCGCTGCGGCATCGGCCTGGGCCTCCGGCGAAAGCAGCCGACTGCCCCCGCCCGCCGCCTCCGCGTAAGCTCTCAGGTCCTGCGGCAGATTCAGGACATCGGCGCAGGGCGGGCCGTCATAGCTGCCTCTGCCGGCGCAGGCGGACAGAAAAAGACAGAGGGCGATTCCTGTCCCGCATAAGAAATGAGTTGATTTTTTTACCGGAAGTCGCAGTAGAGGTTTACGCACGGCAACGCAACCTGTGGTTTCGGTCGGGTTTTTACAGTTTTTTGAAATTTTCTGTCGAAAATCTACGGTAAAAAAGGATACACTGTCAAGTAATTCCACAATCTTATTCTATACATACGATTGCCCCTGAATCCGGAACAGGGTCACCGCCCCTTGACCGGCCTGCATAAAGCTTTCGGCCGATCTGCCGATACAGCTTCGGTAGGCAGCTCGGCAGATGCCGGCACCGATATTGCTGTATATCAGGAAAAAGCCCCCTGCGGGCGCAGCCGGGCAATTATTTCCTACCGGAGTTCCGTCATGGTTCAGTACGCTTCAGGTTCCCTCCGCATCTCAGGTTTGGGGAGCGACTATAATTTCGACGAAATGATCGACAAGCTCTATCAGGTGGAGCAACGGCAGGCCACGCAGTTCCTGCGCTGGAAAAGCGACTGGCAGACCCGCCTCGACGCCTTCAAACAGGTACGGGGCGGACTGATGAATCTGCAGACCGCTCTGCGCAATCTCAATTCCATGGACAAATTCCTGGTGAAAAGCAGCACGAGCACGGACCCGACGGTCGCCGTCGCCACAGCCGGAGCCGACGCCATGAACACCAGCTACAATATCGTCGTGAACCGCCTGGCCGCCAACAGCACATGGACAAAGGACACGGGCCTGAGCACCGGCGAGGACGTGATCAGCGCGGGCGGCGGCAGCATCACCTATTCATACCGCGGCATAGACCGCACCCTCAATGTGCCTCAGGGCACCACCGTGGACGGTCTGCTCAAGATCATCAACAACGACTCCAATAATCCCGGCGTACGCGCCCAGACCATGCAGAGCGCGAACGGCGTCATTTTCCAGTTGCGGGGCATGGATACCGGCAGCGACAACACCCTGGTCATCCGCTCCACCACCGGACTTACCGGCCTGGACATAACCTTGCAGAACGGAAACTACGACGAGGGAGAAAATTTTGCCGACTACCGTACGCCCTTTTCCGGACTCGGCGACGTCATCAACAACTCGGGCGAGGAAAAAACCTTCATCTACTCCGTTGACGGCATAAACCGCACCGTGCGCCTGCAGGACGGCGCCACCCTTCAGGATCTGGTGGACGGGATCAACGCCCTGACGCCGGGCGTCGCATCCTTTGACACGGGAACCGGCATTTTCAGCCTGCGCAGAGACAACACAAGCTATTCCTTGACAAATTTCGGCTCCACCAACACATCCTCCGGAATCAGCCTGGACGACATCCTCGGCGCAAGCAGCGGCACACCCATGGCCTTCAGCAGCCCCGCTTCCAAGGTGCTGGGAAACGGCGCGACCTCGCTTGACGCCACGACCTATTCCTTCGACATCACGTCATCGGACGGCTCGACGCCCAGTCCGTCCCAAATCTCTGTATCCGTGGACGAAAACACCACTCTGGACGGTCTGGCCATAGCGTTGCGTTCCCAACTCGGTTCAGCGGCCGACGTCAAAATAGTCCAGGACACGGCGACAGGCGAATATAACCTGCAAATCGACATGAAGGAAGAAAGCCACAGGCTGAGGGTGGGCAACGGAACACTCACCGACCTTGCCTATGTGCCGCCCGAGCCCGTTCCCGGGTCCGGCTGGGACGTGCGTCAGGCCGAGAACGCCCAAGTGCGGATCAACGGTTATCCCACGGACCCCTCAAAGTGGCTTGAAGTGCCGAGCAACAGCCTGAAGTCCGGCGAGGTGATCCCCGGCATGGCCTTTACCCTGATGGGCGTGGGATCAACCAACATAAGCGTCGGCAATGACATTGAGACCATGAAGGAGAACATATATGCCTTTGTGGACGCCGTGAACACCTTCCGTTCCCTGCTGGCCTCCTTCACCTCTGTGGATGACAATAAACAAGTGCTGGACCCGGAATACGCCGTTTCACAGTTTGAAATGCAAAAAGGCGGCGTACTCACGGGCAACTACGGCATACAGATAGTAGAATCACGTCTCAAAGATGCCGTGGCAGGCACAGCCAAAGGCTTTGTTCCGCGCACCGTGAACGGCGCGGGCAACACCGTCGGGGACGTTTTTTCCGCGCTCTCGCAGATAGGCATTTATACGAACGCCACACAAGGCGAAACAACATACGGTCTCCTGGAAGTCAACTTTACCGGCGACAAGGGGTCCATGACCCTGGATCAGGCCCTGGCCGAGAACCCGGAAGCCGTTGCCGCGCTTTTTGCCGACAGCGGCACAGGGTCAAGCAACTCGGACAATTTCCAGTTCAACTCCATGATCACCGGCATCACCAAAGCGGGAACATACGAGGTTACCTACAAGGTGGATGCGAACGGCGACATTTATGACGCCTTCATAGGCGGCAAAGCCGCCGTCATAGACAACGCGAACCATACCCTTACCTCAAGCGAAGGAGACTCCAGAGGCCTGATGCTCAGCGTGACCGCATTCGCGAACGCAGGCGATTACAACGGCAGCGTCAGCATCAAGGAAGGCAAAATCAATGAATTGTTGAGCCTCATGGAAGGTACGGAAGGGCTGCTCGGAGCCAACGGCACTCTGAAAACTCTCGAAAACAATTACGACAAGATCATCCAGGGCATAGATGACAAGATCAAAAAAGAGGATGAACGGTTGGTACGCTGGGAGCGGAACATGATTCTCAAGTTTTCGCGCCTGGAAGCGACTCTTGCGCGCTACCAGCAGATACAAAGCGACTTGACCAGCCAGATATCCCAATTGCCCACGAGCAACAGCAGCAGTTAACACGCATAAATGCAAGGGAGACATCATGCAGCCGGCGGCTCAAAGCTACTTCAAGACGCAGGTTTCCACAACATCGCAGGGCGACCTCGTGGTCATGCTCTTCGACGCGGCCGTCAAGTTTCTGGTCACAGCCAAAGTCGGCCTGTCCGAAGGGGACATGGCCGGTAAAGGCATCGCCGTATCCAGAACCCTGGACATCCTCAACGAACTGACAAGCACCCTGAATATGGAAAAGGGCGGGGAACTGGCCGTGAATCTGCGCAGCCTCTATACATTCTGCAGCAATCATCTGGTGCGGGCCAACCTGAAAAAGGACCCGGCCATGATTGACGAGGTTATCAAGGTTCTCACGGGGATCAGGAGCGCCTATGCCGAGATTTCCGTGTTGCCTGAAGCGCGCGAGGCAGCGGCGTGCACCGCTGCCGGCCGCCGCGTTGCCGCGGGCGGCTCGGCATCGCGCATCCCGGTCGGGGCCTTTGCGTCTGCCGGCGGCTTTACCGCGCCTGCGCGCGGCCGCGCGGGCGCCGAAGCCTATAGAAAATCCGCGCTTTAGAGCATTTCAAAATTGAAAATGCTCTAAAAGGCATGGATTGCCGCGCGGCTTCGCCGCTCGCAATGACAATCCCCTGTGCAATGACAACTCACCGGCCATGACAACTTTCTGTCATTCCGAGGGCCGCTTGCGGCCCGTGGGAATCCATGCGTTTTGCTTTCAAAAGAAATTTTTCCTGTGTTTTCCCGTGTTTTTCCGCTCCAGTGCGGTCATAGAGTATGTTCAACTTTGAAATGCTCTAACGGCGGACAAGGCCGCAGATAAGCCTTCTCAAAGCTGATCCACCCTATGAGAAGCCGGTGCGGACAGGCTTTCCAGGCAAGCCCGCATCCTGCTCTCAAAGACGCCGACATCAAACTTCGCAGCCCGTTCGGACAGGATGCGGGGGTCAAAGGAAGCATAGGCGGCTTCCAGCCGGTCCAAACCGGCGTTCAGGCTTTCCGGCGTCTGTTCCGGAAAAAAAAGCCCGGTCACTCCGTCCTCCACCGTCTCCGGCGCGCCCCCGCGAGCATAGGCCAGCACAGGGCGGCCGGCGGCCATGGCTTCCAGGGGGACGATGCCGAAATCTTCTTCGCCGGGGAAAACAAGTCCGCGCGATCCGGCCAGCAGGCGCGCCGTCTCCTCGTCGCCGCAACGCAGGGCGAAGCGTATGTTCGGGCCTGCTTCGGCCTGCAGTTTTTCGCGCTCTTCCCCATCGCCGATGATCAGCAGCTTGCGGCCCGATGCGTTGAATGCCTTTACCGCAAGATCGGCTCTTTTGTAGCCGACGAGCTGCCCAAGGAACACATAGGGAGCCTCCGGCGCGGGAGGGGAGAAGACGCCGCCCGCCGGCCTGAAGCGCGCGCAGTCCACAGGGGGGTAAATCACCTCCGCCTCCCGGCGGTAGTGCTTGCGTATACGTCCGGCTACATTGAGCGAATTGGCGATGAAGCGGTCTACCCTGGCGGCCGAGGCGTAATCCCACAGACGCAGGCGGTGGGCAAAAAGCTTGAAGGCGGCGCGGGTAACGGGGCCGGAGCTTTCCAGGTAGTCCTGATAAAAATCCCAGAGATAGCGCATGGGGCTGTGGCAGTAGCAGACATGCAGGCAGCCCGGTCCGGTGAGCACCCCCTTGGCCGGCCCGGACTCGCTGCTGATCACCAGATCATAGCTGCGCAGGTCGAGTTGTTCCAGGGCCAGAGGCATGAGAGGCAGATATTTCCGGTAGAATTTGACCGCGCCGGGCAGACGGGCGATGAACGTAGTCTGTATGTTGTGCCGCAGTATCCGCTCCGATACGGCGGACCTGTCGAGCACATGCGTATATATGTCGGCCTGCGGAAAAATTCCGCACAGGCTTTCCAAGACTTTTTCTCCGCCGCGCATCCCTGTCAGCCAATAGTGAACCAGGGCGACTTTCATCCGAACTTCCTTGTCAATCGGCGGCCGGTGCCGATTGTGGATTGAAACATGTTTCATTCCCCGATCAGGAGGGTACGGGCCTTGTTCGCCTGTGCCGGCGCGTCCGGATCGGACAGGAGGTCCAGCAACATTTCATACAGGGAAGGAAAACTTTTATGCGCGTATTTCGTGAACATTGAGTATCCGTCGCCGCCGGCCGCCATGAAATCGTTAACGGCTACGCTGTAAACGGCTGTCGGGTCCAGAGGACGCCCGCCGACCGACACCGCAACGGGCACTATACTTTCCACGGGAGCGCCGTCCGGCCCGGCTCTTTTCTCCCTGCGGGCGCGCACCGTCAGACCCATAAACTGGGGAAAGGCCCCGGAACCGGGCCGGGACAGGCCGTGCCGCAAGGCCGCAAGCAGGTCTTCGCCGGTCATTTCCACGGTACGCACATAATTTGCGAAGGGGAAGACCGATATCAGCGTTTCACGGCTCACCTCGCCGGCCGCTATGGAACCGCGAACGGCGCCGCTGTTCAGCAGGGCCGCGTCCGCGCCCGTGCCCCGGATCATGGCCGCACAGACGACCCTGCCCAGATTGCTTTCTCCCCGCCGCAGCAACGCCGCCCGCCCTTCAAGATAAAAAGGCAGACGGGCAACGATGACTGCCGACTCTTTGTCCGTTTCTTTTTTCAATTCCGCAATAAAGGATGAAAGTTGCGGGTCCGGGGCCGTTCCTGCAAAGGCCGATGCTGGGAGCAGTTGCGACGAAAGGGAGAAGGTCCCGTCCGGACGCTGGCGCAGCTCGACGCGGCCGAGATTTTTGAAAAAGGCCCCGGTGCTGACGATCAGGGTGCTGTTGACGGTCAGGCCCGGAACTTCGCTGTGGCTGTGTCCGTCCACGATCAGGTCGATGCCGGGAACCCGGCGGGCGATGCTTTGGGCGTCCGGCCGGCAGTAGGCTTCCGTGCCCAAGTGGGTGAGGGCGATCACCAGATCGGCTTTTTCCGTTTCCCTGAGTTGCCCGACAGTGCGCGCGGCAACGGCGGCAAGGTCGTCCGGGCTGCAGAAGTCAAGCCCCGCGATATTGTCCGGGCGGGTGCCCGTTGTGGTCGCCGGGGTGGACAGGCCGAAAATCCCTGCGCGAAACCCTTCAAAATCCTTGATGACATAGGCGGGAAGCAGGAGGCTGCCGTCGGCCCTGTTCCACACGTCGGCGGCGATGAAATTGAGTTTGTACTTGTCGCGCAGTTCTAAAAGGCGTTGCACGCCGTAGTCGAAATCATGGTTGCCGGCGGCAATGGCCGCGTAGTCCATCCGGGCAAGAATCTTTGCGATTGTTTCCCCGCGCCGGATCACGGCAAAGGCTTGCCCGTGGAGGACATCCCCGGCGTCCAGAAGCATGACGTGCCGCGCCTTTTCCTTTGCGGCGATGGCTTTCAGGCGTCCGTAGCCGAGGCGGAGGGGCTGGCCTTGCCCGTCGTTTTCTGCGAAGGCAAAGCCGTGGACGTCATTGGTATGCAGAATAGCCAGAAAAGGCTCATTCGCATCCGCGCGGCAAAGCGGCAAAGCCGCGCGGAGCGGCAGCGCGAGGATAAGGGAGAGGAACAGGGCGCAAATGCGTTTGCTGGTTGACGTTTTCAAGAACATACCGGAGCCTTTTGAAGTAAGGTTGAGGTCAAAATGCAGGCGGATTTGTTCCGATTCCGGATCAAAACTGCAAGGACGCGGTTTTGAAGTGAAAATCGAATTATAGATATATGCGCGGAAATCTATAAGCAATTTTGCAATGTTCCCTCCGGAGCGCTCAAACCGGCTCGGCCATCCGGTATTTCAGGTCGAAGAATATTTTGAGTTCCTGAAACAGCGCATCGCTTTCTTTTCTGCCCGTGTTTCCTGTACCTGAAACGGAAACATACAGGGTATACGCGGCGATAGTAAAGCCGTCGGAGTCAACGGCTTTCACGGGCACAAGCGCCGCCCGGTGGGAGGCCGTGCCCTGTTCGGAGTTTGTGGATAACAAATACCCTTCAGCGCGTCCGCCGAGCGCGGTAAGGCTGCTCCCAGGGAAGACCCGGCGCATCGCGGACGCAATGTCTCCGAGCATTTCCGCTTTGTCGCCGGCATAGGCGACCCGCTCGGCGTTTTCCGCGGATGTTTCCTGTACGGCATAGCGCCTGGAGCATCCGCCGAGAAGAAGCGCGACGATAATAAGCGTGAACAGTGTTTTCAACATACCCGGCCTCCCGTGATCCGGCGCTCCTCCTACCGTGTCATACCGAGCGCAACGAAGAAAATATCCTGCTGTTTTTTTGGAAGATGTCCCCTCATAACTTTTCAAAATTGAAACCGCATCGGCGCGGGGCATGTATTTTTTCTCAAAAAATACGCGCCCTTGACGCTGTTTTCATGCACGGCGTCATAAACAGGCAAAGCGGTTTTGGCGTCCCGCTCAACCCTGCCCGCCGCATCCCTGCGGACCGATGCCCGGACGAGCGCGCCCGAAGGAATGTACTCCGCATCCGCCAGAAGCGCCGGCCCTTTTCCGGAACAGGCGTAGCGCGCCGCTCCAGCTTTCCCCGGCAGGGTTATGGGGTCGGAAAGTACGCGCAACAGCGTGTTTCTTTCCCCGGCGTCTTTTTCCGGCGGCGCGGGCGGGCCGTCCGCTGTTTTTTCCATGAAAAGAAAGCTGAAGGAAAGGCGTTTTTTTTGCAGTCCCGCCTGTTTTGCCAGGTCAAGCAAGCCGTCCGGCGCGCCGCCGGCCGCGCAGGTGAAGTGACACCAACCGGAAAAGCGCGGGCCGGCTCCGGCCTTCGCGTTTCGCGGGCGGGCGGCGTCCGGCTCCGTACAGGACCGGCGGAACATGGGGCAGGGCGCATGATGCGTGCAGGGCGCCAGAATCCGGTATCCCCGCGCCGGCGCGTCTTTGCGCAGCAAAGCGACAATCCTGCCGCCCAGGCGCGTGCCCGGCTCCAGCACCAGCAAACGGCCGCCCGGCGCCAAGCGGCCGGCAGCGGCAACAGCCAGATTTTCCAGATCGTCCCCCATGCGCTCCGCATCCCGTCTGCCGCGCTCCCCGCACAGTTCATTCAGTACGTTGAGGGCGGCGATCAAGGAATAGGAGCGCCGACCGCGCGGGAGAAGCATGCGGTCCAGCGATGCCCGCTCTGTGCTTATGCGCCAGGGGGACTCCCCCCCTGTCAGGGCGCGAAAAATGTCTCTGCCCAGTTCCAGCGGATGGGGGGC
This sequence comes from Desulfovibrio sp., assembly GCA_031273845.1. Taxonomy (GTDB): domain Bacteria; phylum Desulfobacterota; class Desulfovibrionia; order Desulfovibrionales; family Desulfovibrionaceae; genus Frigididesulfovibrio. The sequence continues at coordinate 7,763 of JAISRC010000036.1, read as the reverse complement.
GGTATCCGCGCAGACAAATTCCAGAGGCAGGGAACGCATGTCCGGCCGCGTGCACCAGAGCGCCAGAGGCAGGGTCAGCGGGCCGCTGCCCGCATCCAGGATGCGGGCGCCGGGGCCGAGTCCCAAATCTTGGCCCGCCGGCAGATGCGCCAGACGGCATATATTCCAGGGCAGGAAATAATACAGATAGGCGGCCGTCAGACGCGGCGTGCGCCAGTAGGACCGGGCCATATCCCCGCGCTCCGTGGTCAGGATGCGGGAGAGGTCGCGCACGGCCGCAGGCAGATCCGCGCGCCGGGATGCCGGGACGGGAAAGACCGTGCCGAGGGCCTCCAGAACCTTGCCTATATCCCCGGCCAGGGCCGGAAAAGGAAAGACATTGCCGGGCATGTTCACCTCCCGCCCTCGTCCGTAATCCACCACACTTCTTGTTTTGTCATTCTGAGCGTAGCGAAGAATCCATCTTTATAATTTTTTTAAGATAGATTCTTCACTGCGCTCCGCTCCGTTCAGAATGACATGAAAATTGCGCTCCGCGGAGCCTGCCTTGAGGCTTCCGAGGGGTTCAGAATGACAATACGACAACAGTTGCAACTCTCGGTCGTGCCTTGGAACGATAAGACACGGCAGATCATGGTCGTCCGTCCGGCGCGCCCTTGTCAGACCTTGGTCCGCAGGTTCGGCAGGGCGCCGGTTTTACTGGTGAGCACGCGGAAACGGACGGGTTTTTCGTGCACGAAAGGGGAGGCGGCCAGAGCGTCCACGGCTTTGCTCACTCCGTCTTCCGGGGCCCTGTGGGTCACCATGATCAGCGGGACGGCCCGGCTTTCCGCCTCCGGGACAGGCTCGGCGGCATCGTCTTTCTGCACCACCTGGGCGAGGGAGATGGCATGGTCCGCCAGTACGGCGGCCATATCGCGCAGGACGCCGGGGCGGTCCGCGACCTTCAGGCGCAGGTAATAGGGGCTGAAGGACTCGTGAGGGGCGATGATCCGCGCCGGCGCGGGCAGATGCGGATGCGCGAAACCGGAGTTGTCGGGAGGCGTTCCCTTGGCGATGTCCAGGATGTCGGCGGCCACGGAACTCCCGGTCGGCAGATCCCCGGCCCCTTTGCCGTGCAGGAATACGGAGCCCGCGGCATTGCCTTCGGCGCGCACGGCGTTGTATGCGCCTTCCACGCGGGCCAGGAGAAAGCTCTCGTGTACCAAGGCCGGGCAGACGCCGGCCTCTATCCCTCCGTTCCACGGGTCTTTGCCGTGCAGACGGGCGTAGGCTATGAGCTTTATCCGGCAGCCGAACTCGCGTGCATAGCGTATGTCGGTCGGCGACACGCCGGTGATGCCGCAAATCGGCATTGCGGAGTAGGGGTACTCCGCTCCCCAAGCCAGACGTATCAGCAGGTAGAGTTTGTGCGCGGCGTCCCGGCCGTCTATGTCCAGAACCGGATCGGCCTCGGCATAGCCGAGGCTTTGCGCTTCCTTCAGCGCGGCGGCAAAGTCCATGCCCTTGTCGCTCATTTCCGAAAGGATGAAATTGCTGGTGCCGTTGAGGATGCCGAGCACGCTCTCTATGCGGTCGCCGGCAAGGGCTTCGCGCAGGGTGCGGATTATCGGGATAGCTCCGCAGACCGAGGCTTCATAGCCGAGGTGCAGTTTTTTTTCTGCGGCCAAGGCGAAAATGTCCTTTCCCTGCTCGGCCAGCAGGGCTTTGTTGGCCGTGACCACGTGCTTGCCCGCCGACAGGGCGCGCCTGACGATATCTCCGGCAGTCCGCGTGCCGCCTATGAGTTCGACGACCACGTCTATTTCCGGGTCTTCGAGCAGATCGGAGGCATCACGGGTCAGGCGCGCGCCGTCGGGCAGGGGGCAGGCCCGCGTTTTGGAGAGGTCGCGCACCAGCACGCTTTTGACCCGCACCGTGCGGCCTGTTCTGGCTTCTATTTCCGCGCGGTTTTCCCGCAGAATGTGCATAAGTCCCGAGGCGACCGTGCCGAAACCGGCTATGCCCATGATCAGGGGGGCGTCATGTCCGTCAGCCATCGCTGCCTGCCTTTGAAAGCGTTTTTTTAATGCCGCGCACAGCCTGATTGATGCGGTGCCGGTTTTCGATCAGGGCGAAACGCACATATTCGTCGCCCAGAGAGCCGAAACCCAACCCCGGCGACACGGCCACATGCCCTTCCCTGAGCAGGAGTTTGGAAAACTCCACCGATCCCGCTTTGCGGAAATCCTCGGGGATGCGCGCCCAGACGAACATGGTGGCTTTGGGGGCGGGCACTTCCCAGCCTATGCGGTTCAATCCCTCAATGAGCCAATCCCTTCTCTGCCTGTATGTGTCGCAAATTTCCGCCACACCGTCCTCAATGCCGTTGGGGGCGGCGTTCAAGGCCACCGCGGCCGCGATCTGGATGGGCTGAAAAATGCCGTAATCCAGATAGCTTTTGATGCGCTGCAGGGCGTGTATCATGCGCGGGTTGCCCACGCAGAACCCGACGCGCCAGCCGGCCATGGAAAAACTTTTCGACATGGAAAAAAATTCCACGCCTACTTCCTTGGCCCCCTCGGCCTGCATGAAACTGGGAGCCGTATAACCGTCAAAGACCAGATCGGCGTAAGCCAGGTCATGCACCACCATGATCTTGTGTTCTCTGGCGAAATCGACGACTTTCTGAAAAAATTCCGGCGCCGCGACCTCCGTGGTCGGATTGTGCGGGTAGCTGATGAAGAGGATCTTGGGCTGGGGCCAGGTCTGGCGGCCGGCCAGGAGCAGGTCTTCAAAGAAATCCCTGTCCCTGCCTATGGGTATGCGGCGCACATCCGCGCCCGCTATGATCGGCGCGTATGTGTGGATGGGATAGGTGGGGTCGGGGGTCAGCACCACGTCTCCGGGCGAGAGCACGGCAAGGGCCAGATGAGCCAGGCCTTCCTTGGCTCCCATGGTGGCGATGGCCTCGCTTTCCGGGTCCAGGTAGACGTTGTAGCGGCGTTTGTACCAGTCGCAGACGGCCTTTCTGAGGTTGGGTATGCCGCGCGAGGCGGAGTACCTGTGGTTCACGGGTTTGGCCGCGGCCTCCGTAAGTTTGTCCACGATGAAGCGCGGGGTGGCGAGATCCGGGTTTCCCATGCCGAAGTCCACAACGTCTATATTATTCCTGCGCATCTGCATCTTGAGATCCGTGACCACCGAGAATACATATGGCGGCAGACGCAGCATCCGGGGAAACTGTTCCATGCGGGGGACCTCCTGAAGTTTTGCCTAAATACGGAAAGCACCTTATATTCCCTGTGCGGAGCATGTCAAAGGGGAAAGGATGCGGCGGATGAACGGGAGCGGGGAAAACGCGGCCGGCGGGGTCTTTGAACCGGCCGGATTCATCATGGAGACGGGTTACAGGCCGCGCGGGGACCAGTCCGATGCCATCGCGGGCATTGTCGGGAATCTGGCCCAGGGGGTGCGTGACCAGGTGCTCCTCGGGGTCACGGGTTCCGGCAAAACCTTCACCATGGCCGGGGTTATAGCCGCAACCGGCAGGCCGGCCCTGATCCTGGCCCCGAACAAAACCTTGGCCGCGCAGCTTTACAACGAATTCCGCGGGATTTTCCCGCGCAACGCGGTGGAATATTTCGTAAGTTATTATGATTACTACCAGCCTGAGGCCTATGTTCCGGCCTCGGATACCTATGTGGAAAAAGATTCCGCCATCAACGACAACATAGACAAGCTGCGCCACGCCGCCACCCATGCCCTGCTGACCCGCAGGGATACGATCATCGTGGCTTCCGTGTCCTGCATTTACGGCCTGGGCTCGCCGGAATACTACGCCAGACTGGTCATACCCCTGGAGGTCGGGCAGCGCCTGAGCATGGAAAGCGTGATCTCGCGTCTGGTGGACATCCAATACGAGCGCAACGACTACGATTTTCATCGCGCGACCTTCCGGGTGCGCGGAGACGTGCTGGAAGTGATCCCTTCTTACGAAAATGAGCGCGCCCTGCGTCTGGAATTTTTCGGGGATGACCTTGAAGCCCTGTCGGAAATAGATCCCCTGACCGGGGAATCTCTGGCCCGTATCGGCAAAAGCGTCATTTTCCCGGCCAGCCATTATGTTACGGACCGGGACAACCTGCGCAGGGCCGCGGACTCCATCCGCGTCGAACTCCGGGAATGTCTGGCCGAACACAAGGCGGCCGGCAGGCTGCTGGAAGCCCAGCGGCTGGAGCAGCGCACCCTGCTTGATTTGGAAATGATGGAGCAGATAGGTTACTGCAGCGGCATAGAAAACTACTCCCGGCACCTGGACGGGCGGGCGCCGGGGTCCGCGCCTTTTTGTCTGCTGGACTATTTCCCCGAGGACTACCTGCTTTTCGTGGACGAGTCGCACATCACCATCCCCCAAGTGGGGGCCATGTACAAGGGCGACCGATCCCGAAAGACCACTCTGGTGCAGTACGGCTTCCGCCTGCCTTCGGCCCTGGACAACAGGCCGCTGTGTTTCGACGAGTTTCTGGAGCGCACCCGGCAGATCGTCCATGTGTCGGCCACGCCCGGACGCTGGGAACTGGACCGCGCCGGGGGACTGGTCATTGAACAGATCATCCGCCCCACCGGTCTGGTGGACCCGGAAACCGAGGTCCGCAGGACCGAGGAACAGATTGACGACCTGCTGGCGGAATGCCGCAACCGGGCGGAGAGGGGTTCCCGCGTGCTGGTCACCACCCTGACCAAGCGCATGGCCGAAGATCTGACCGAATATGTACAATCCATGGGCATCCGCGCCAAATATCTGCATTCGGACATAGACACCCTGGAGCGCATGAGCATCATACACTCCCTGCGCAAGGGCGAATTCGACGTGCTGGTAGGCATCAACCTCCTGCGCGAGGGACTGGACATACCCGAAGTGTCGCTGGTCGCCGTGCTGGATGCCGACAAGGAAGGTTTTCTGCGTTCCGGAGGATCCCTGATACAGACTTTCGGGCGCGCCGCCCGTAATGTGGAGGGGCGCGTGATCATGTACGCCGACAGGGTCACGGCCTCCATGCGGGCGGCCATGGAAGAAACGGCCCGCCGGCGGGAAAAGCAGAAAGCCTTCAACCGGGAACACGGGATCATCCCCGTGAGCATCACGAAAGATGTGAACACGCCCTTTGATTCCCTGTTCGGCGCGCCTGTCGCGGGCAGCGTTCCGGGCGGGCGGCGCGGGACCGGGGCAGGGGGAAGAAGGCGCGGCAAGACGGACGACGGCGCGGCGCTTACCGATCCGCGTGAACTGGCACGCCTCATACAGTCTCTGGAACGGGAAATGCGCGGAGCGGCGCGGGAACTGGAATTTGAACACGCCGCCGATCTGCGCGACCGCATCCGGGCCTTGCGCGACAGGTTGCTCGCAGCGGAAGGACGGCCGGGTGAGTGAGAAGCAGGGAGGATCTGCAATGGAAAACTCCAGGCGGGCACAGGCCCCGGACGAGGCGCGCGCGCGCTCCGCAAAACTGCGGGAACTGCTGGAATACCACGGGCTACGCTATCATGTTCTGGACGATCCGGAAATTTCCGATGCCGAGTACGACGGCCTTTTCCGGGAACTGCTCACTCTGGAAGAGGCGTACCCGGAGTTGAAGGACGATGCCTCGCCCACCCTGCGCGTGGGCGGCGCGGTGCTTGATTCCCTGCCGTCCCGCGCCCATTCCCTGCCCATGTACAGTCTGAACAACGTCTTCAGCATGGCGGAAGGGCGCGGATTCGTGCGCAGGATGCTGCGTCTCCTGCCGGGAGCGAACGAGAGGGACATGGCTTTCTGGATGGAGCCGAAGCTGGACGGTTTGGCCATGGAACTGATTTACGAGAACGGTCTGCTGGTCTGCGCCCTGACGCGCGGCGACGGGGAAAGCGGCGAGGTGGTCACCGGGAATATGCGCACGGTGCGCACCGTCCCCTTGCGTCTGTTTTCCCGGGAACCCCTTCCCGATCTGCTGGAGGTCAGGGGCGAGGTTCTGATGAATAAGAAGGATTTCACGGCGTTGAACCTCAGGCAGCAGGAGGCCGGCGGCAGAACTTTTGCCAACCCGCGCAACGCGGCGGCTGGGTCGGTGCGGCAGCTTGACAGCGCGGAAGCGGCGCGTCGCCCCCTGCGTTTCATCGCTTACGGGATCGGAAAAGCGGAATGGAAAGACGGCGCGCCCTGGTCCACGCAACAGGAAATCATGCTCGGTCTGGGGGACTTCGGTTTTGCCGCCGCGCCCGGCGCGGCCCTCTGTCCTTCTCTGGATGCTGTGGAGTGCTGGTATGACGCGCTGGTCAGGGAACGGGAATCCTTCCCTTTTGAACTGGACGGGGCCGTGGCCAAGGTCAACAGCCTGGAACTGCAGGCAAAGCTCGGCTTCACCGCCCGCGCCCCCCGTTTTGCCGTGGCATTCAAGTTCGAGGCCGCGCAGGCCCGTACCAAGCTGGAGGACATCCGCATCCAGGTGGGGCGTACGGGCGTGCTGACCCCTGTGGCGCATCTCGCCCCGGTCAATGTGGGCGGGGTGACGGTGCGGCGTGCGACATTGCATAATGAGGACGAGATACGCGCCGGTGACTTGCGCATAGGCGACACCGTGCTGGTGCGGCGCGCGGGGGACGTGATCCCGGAAGTGGTCACGGCGTTGCCGGAACTGCGCAGCGGGGAGGAAAAGGAATTCGTCTTTCCCGACCGTTGTCCTGAGTGCGGCGGGCGGGTCTTCCGCGAAGAAGGTGAGGCGGCGCGGCGTTGCGTCAACCGCGCCTGCCCGGCCGTGCGACGCGAGGCGATCCGCCACTTTGTTTCCAAGGCCGGGCTTGACGTGCAGGGTCTGGGCGAAAGGCTGGTCGAGAGGCTCTTGGATGCCGGGCTGGTTAAGGGGCCGGCCGACCTTTTCCGTCTGGAGGAAAAAGATTTGATCAAGCTGGAGCGCATGGGGGAAAAGGCGGCGGTAAAGGTGGTCAAAGCGCTGGGCGAGGCCGGGAAAAAAGCGACCCTGTCGCGTCTGCTGGCCGCTCTGGGCATTCGTCATGTGGGTGAGCGGACGGCCAGAGTTCTGGCCGGGGCATTCGGTTCTCTGGACGCCCTGGAAGCGGCCGGACCAGAGGAACTGTGCCGGGTGAGGGATGTGGGGCCGGAGGTGGCTGCGTCCATACGGGATTTTTTTTCGTCGCAGGGAAACAGGGAACTTTTGCGTGCTTTGCGGGAAGCCGGTCTGCGGGCGGCTGTGGAAAAATCCGCGCTCCCGGTGCGTTTTTCGCCTGCGCTTCAGGGCGAATTGTTGCTTGGAGAGAAAGGACAAGGCGAGAGCGGAGGCATACAGGGAGAGAACGGGGAAGACCGGGCGAAGAGCGGGGAGGGCGCCGGCGTTGCGGATTCACCTTTGGCGGGCAAGTCGTTGCTGTTTACCGGAACCCTGTCTTCTTTCGGCAGGGAGGAGGCGTCACGCTTGGCCGAGGAAGCCGGCGCGCTGGTGGTCGGGAGCGTGTCCAGGCGGCTGGATTATCTTGTCGTCGGGGATAATCCGGGGTCCAAGCTGACCAAGGCCGAGGCAGCGGGAGTCGGCATACTGTGCGAAGCGGACTTTTTGCGTCTGATCGGGCGCTGAAGAATCTATGGAAGCACTGTTTTGATCGGGGATCTACCCCTAGGAGTTTGTCGGACTTTAAGCATGTATTTTCTGTAACATACTGATATTTTTATATATAGCAAATCCGATCAATGAAAGCCGTATATAATAATTTCAGTATGTTATAAATATTTT
>JAISRC010000008.1 GCA_031273845.1 Desulfovibrio sp. | reverse complement strand
CTGATGCGTTATGGTCTTGGCGCTCAACAGCAATATATGGTTCGATACCGGCAGCTACGCATGCACGAACATTTTTCTCACTGAAATATCCGGCGTCGGCAAGCAGGTGACTCACACAGCCAAGGGCTTGAGGGAGGGTATCAAGTCGTTCCAACATGGGTTCGAGTTCTGCCTTGTCATTGCTATGGTGCGTAAGGCGCTGGGGCACTATGAGCATGCTTTCGGTATCCACACCGGACTGCGCATTATACGCCTGTTCAAAGCCTTTTCCCTTGGGCATGATGCGCGATTCCGGATCGGTCAGATTGACTTGGTCTTTATCTGAAGGAGCACTATCTGGAGGCGTTGGGCTTTTGCCCCGGGGCTTATCAAAAAAAGCGCGAAAAATCCCGGACACTGTTTCCCGCTGGCACTGTTTCTTTTCTGCGTTCAAGGGTTTTCTTCAACCGCAACGCGGCAGGGTCCGCATTTTTTCCCGTTGCGCCGTACTCAAGCCGCACAAGAAAGGCAAGCCCTCCGGCGGGCGCAACCGAAGGCCCGCTTCCACTCTGAGCCGGGTACAGCCCGGCGATGCCGGAAAGCGCCTGTTCCGCTTGCGACAAAGCTGCCCCCAAAGCTTCGGCGCCAGCGGGAAACCCGGCCACGGTATAAAGACACAGCACCAGACAGGCGGGAATATCCGCATCCCCTGCCCCGGCTTCTGCCTCTGCCCCGGCACAATGCGGGGATACGGCGGCTTCGCTCCGGCCGGCACGCCCCGGCTCCCGCCGAAGCCTCTCTTCATTATGCACGACCTCACGCCGAGGCCCGCCTTCATCAAAGTTTTCTTTATGGTCTGGAACCTCTCCCTTCGGGGAGATTGCCGATTGACTCCCGGCAAGGCCGGGAGCACTTTTCCGGTCGCCCCTTCCTTCTGGAAAGGGGCAAGCCGGCCGGTCCCTGTCTGCCGGGACGGAGTCAATCGGCGGCCACCGCCGGTTGTGGGCTGAAACATAAAGTACTGCATAATAGTCTCTGATCCAGGGCAACGCGTAAAGACATTGATCCAGATCAACAAGATACAGAAGATTTTCGCCCTTCGGGGGAAAATTTTCCCGCCGCGCCGCCGCGCCGCCGCCGGCCGGCAAAGACGGCCGGCATGCGTGAGAAAGATCCAAAGGTAAGGCTATGCACTGGTCCAGGCGTCCGCGCGCCTCAAGACGCCGCAACACAGAGCCGCAGGCGCAGGGGCCGGCTAAAAATCTTCCCGAATCCCCCGTGCGGTAGCGAATAAGGGGCATTGCCTCCCGCGTCAGCGTTGTTATGACGATTTCCCCCCATGCTCCCTCCGCTGCGGGAAAGCCCGCCGCGTCTATAATTTCAATAAGCAATTCTCCTTCACGGACATGGCAGCCGCAACGAAAAGAGCATTCCACAGCGCCTCCCAGTCCTGTTTCCGTCAAACCGTAATGAACAAACACGGAGCACCCGCCCGCCTGCCCGAAGGCCGCCTCAATACCTTCGCGCAGGGAAGCGGCAACGGCATCGCCGCTCAACAGCACAGTGCGGAGGTGCGGAGCGAGTTCTCCGGCGCGGGGATGCCGCGCCAAGGAAAAGATATGGCCGGGCACCCCGACCAGGCAGGTGGGTCTGCAGGCGACAAGAGCCTCCATAGTCGCGTCTTCTTCTACCGGATAACCCAAAATCGTACAGGCTACGCCGAGCTTCCGCATAGCCTGCCGTAAAAGCGCGCCCACGCTGCCTTCACGCTCGCCCGACATCAGCAGGGCTACATGATCCCCGCGGCCGGGCCGCACCATAGCGCTCATGCCGTGCTCAAAGAACGCGACTGTTTCCTCCATATCCGCCCCGGTGCAGAAAATACGCTTGCTTAGGCCGCTTGTGCCCGATGTGGGCAACGAAATGACACCGGCCACGGCATCGTGCGGCACGGCCAGGAAGGCTTCCGGCGCGGCTGCCGCTTCCCGCGGCAAAGTGAAGGGCAACATTTCAAGCAGCCGGTACAGGCTCTTTTCAACATCCCGATACGCCGCCGCGTCGGGGAATTGTCCCCCATCCCGGGCAGGCCGCGCAAGCCGACGCCCGTACGACACCGCAGTCCCGTCCGAGAGGCGAGACGGCTCCCGGACGGGACACCCGCGCTGATTGTTCCCTGTATCCGGGAAAAGCATCTTGAGCTTTTTTCTGTAGTGCGCGCTTTCAGAGCGCGCGTGGGACAGGGTCCGACATAAGCCGTCATACTGCCGGAGCATCAAAGCGCCTCGCAAATCCGCCGGGGAGGCAAGAAGGCTCTCAACCGTCACGGCGCCGCCAAAAAACTCGGACAGCCGTTCAGCGAGATGCCTGTCCAGCGGGCGTTCGTCTTCAAGGGCCGCGTTGCGTTCAGACACGTTTTTTCCGGTACAGGGGAACCCCTTCGGTGGACGTCAGATTGTAGGAACAAAAGGGAATCAGGCGCGCCGGAGGCGAAAACACATGCACGCAACAGCCCCGCAACCGTTCGAGATCGACAGTCCGGGCATCCTGAAAGGCCATACAGGTGAGGCTGAAGCTCTGCGCGCGCGCTTCGGCGATAAAGCGGTCAAAATCATTCAGACCTGCGCATTCACAGTCCGCGGTGCTGCCCGCATCTCCCCGCCAACTGCGCAGGATGACGTCGACGGCCCGTTCCACATCTTCACGGTCACCGGACGCAGCACAACAGGAGGAGCGCGGCGGCATCGGACAACAGGTCCGCCCCAAACTTTCCCGACCGGCAGCATCGGCTTCGTGCCCGGAAGGAAAATCCGCCGTTCCGGCGACAGGTCCGCAACAGGCCGAACTTTCGCGCAAGGGCACGAGTTCGCCCTTCCGGGTCAGAAAATAGCGGCAGTGGAAGGAACAGCGCTCGTGTTCGCAACCGGGAGGCGCGGCATGTTCCTTTTTTACCATGCCCCCGCTCTGTACGCACAGTTCCGCCAAAACCTCGGGCAGGGTAAGGGTCGCGCCGTCGTCGGCAAAGGCATTGCGTCCCGACCTGGTCATGGGTTGCAGATGCACGCCGCGAACGGCGGGCGCCAGAGAAAGCGCCAGACGGAGCAGAGCGCCGAGGTCCTGATCATTGACGCCGCGCACCACAGTGGGTACAAGCACGACCGGGAGTCCGGCCGCCTTGCAGTTTGCAACGGCCTGCAATTTTTGACGCAGCAAAGGGCGTCCGCGCAGGGCCGTGAAGATTTCGTCCTTTGTTCCGTCGAATTGCAAAAAAACCCACGAAAGCCCGGTTCGGGCCAGGGATTCGGCAAAGGCCGCGCCTTTCCCCGTTTCCCCGGCAAGGGCGATGCCGTTGGTATTAAGTTGCACGGCGGGAAACAGCCTGCACGCCGCCTCTACCAGTTCCGGCAAGCGGGGGTGAAGCATCGGTTCACCGCCGGAAAGCTGCAGCACAACCGGGCCGGCCTGTTCCCGTATCCAGGCAAGCTGCTCCAGCAGAAGATCAAGGGGAACATGGCGAGGATCGCCGTTGCCGGCATCGGCAAAACATACCGGGCAACGAAGATTGCAGGATTGTGTGATTTCAAGCAACACCGTGCAGGCGTGCTGGGCGTGCCCGGGGCAACGGCCGCAATCGCGGGGGCAGCCCTTCCCGGCGGCGGTCTGACGGGACAGGTTGCTTGCCGGACTCTTAGGCCTGTGCCATTGCGCGAGGGCAGGCTCACCCCGCCAGACGACTTCCTCAAAGACGCCGTGCTGCGGGCAGACGCGGCAGAGCAGGACGATTTCTTCGCTGTCCTCCCGCCGCCGCATCAGCTTTGCCGGCAATGTCGCAAGACAGACAGGGCAGACGCTTTCTGTACTGTGCTCGTTGCTCCGGCCGCTGTAAAAGCCGTTCACCGAATTTCCCGACCGAGTGACGGGTCGATGCCGTTTTCCGCCAAGAGCACTATGGTCTTGTTCCAGACCGAGGCGACAAGTTCCCCGCAAATCGCGGCATGCATGCCGCCGTGTGCGCCGACCCCGTCGCCGCCGGCCCGCTCCTCAGCCAGAAGGGCGTCGCAGGTGATTGCGCCGCCCTTGCAGTGTTCCTCCCTGAACCATTCAACCAAGGTGTTCATCAGGGGCCGGGCCTCGGGCAACGTCTCCTCATCGTCCGTACATTTGGCCGTATGCAGGGCTACAAGGCAAATGCCGCCCGCAAGCGCCCCGCATATCTCGCCGCTGTACCCCACTCCCTGGGCAAGGCCGGCCATGGCCCGGATCAGGTCGGGATTGTCGCGTCCCATAAGCCTGAGTCCGCCGGTCATTACAATCTGGGCGCAACTGTAATGTCTGCTGCCCATATCCAGCACCAGCATATGCGCGTCGTCCATAAGTTCCTCCTCAGTGTCCGATTATGAAATTATGCGCGACCGTCACAGTATTCAGTAGTCCTTGATCCGGTATTAATTTTATGCCCTGTCGCCGAATTTCACCGCAATGATAAGTGTATATCCCAAATTTGCGCCGGGCGGGCAAGCCTTGCCTCTCCTTCCGCAGGCATCGGAAACGGCGGGCGTGAAAGGGAACCTGTTTTCCTTTTCCGGGGAAATGTCCGGCAAGGCGCATCCGTGGCCGGCACGGCGGCGGGAATCGTCATTCCAGAGTTCCAGAAAGGCGTCGAGCGATCCGAATTCAAAGACGAGTGCGGCTGCGAGTTCCCCGAGCAGATTGCCGTGATCCTCGACATGGAGGGTGGAGAAGCCATAGCGCCGCAGCAAGGAAAGGAGTTCCGAAAGCGGGGACGCGCCTTTGACGCAGGGGACTTCTGCAAGTCCGGTCCGCGCCGGACCGTCCTCCCCGCCCCGCAGGATGATGTCGCTGATGACAAGCCTGCCTTCGGTCTTGAGCGTACGGCGGCATTCGGCCAGTACTGAGGCCTTGTCCGAAGCAAGCGAGAGGACGCATTCAGCGAAAATGCCGTCCATACTTTCATCTCTCAGGGGAAGACAATGAAAATCCGCGGCAATTCCCCGCAAAGGGGCCTGCCGCGAACGGACTTCGTCAAGCAGGAACAGGGAATGATCAATGCCCAAGGCTTGGAAACCCGACTCATGAAAAAGGGCAAGGCTTGCGCCTGGCCCGCAACCTATGTCCAGAAGGCGGGCGCCTATGGGAAAATCACACAGAGCGAGGGCGCGGCGCGTAAGGCCGAGACCGCCCGGGCGGAGCGCGTCGCCGGTCACCCGCCTCAACGGCGTCCGCTCATAGCTGAATTCCGTTCCGCCCCACGCATCGGCCATCTGCCGCAACCCGAGTACCGTTGAAAATGTCCGTCCGCTTCGTAAAATAATTAGGGAAACGCTGATTTATTTCTTTGAGGAGGCTCCGCCCCCTCAAACTCCCCTGGCAGGGGCATGATGCCCACTGCACCCTCCCCAAATATAGCCCGGCGAAACCGCGTTTCGCTCTTAAGCGCCGAAGGAAGCGTCTCAAAGCCAAATTACCTCAGCGACAATCTCAAGCGTAAAATGTTCTATTTGTCTTCAAGTATTTTTTCCGCTTCCAGCATCCTGCCCAAGGCAAGCTCAGGAGGGATGAGGGTAAAGCCGCACTTGGGACATCGCGGCAACTCCACCTTGAAAACGCTCGCCATGTATGTGATGTCTACGGATCGGCGTTCCAGGGCCGTCCCGCAGGTCACGCAGACCCATCCTTCGGCATCGGTGTCCCGTAAATCCGCTGTGCTCACATCCTTCCCCCTTTGACGGCATAGCCCTCAACGGTACAGGGACTCGGCGCGCCTTCTCCGGGAACTCCGGGCACGACCATGCGGTGGCAGTAAGCATCGTGGATACGGTAAGGTCCATCCTCCTCCCGGCTGTATTCCACCCAGAATGTTACCTGCCTGGGCCGCAGACAGGCAAGGGAGCGGCCCGAAGCGGCATTGGAAAACATGGCGCCGTGTTCCCCGGCATACAGCAGAACAGCCTTGACGTCATCACGCAGTATGCGTCTCATTTCCATTTTTTCGGCGACAGCATCGTCGATACGCAAAAGAATTTCATCCATAAGCGGATTCCTGACGGGAGGTTCATGCCAGAGCCGCTGCAGAAGGGAGCGGCGAAAGGAAAGGCGGGTTTCCTGACGCGCGGAAATGCCCGGCGGCGGCCTGAGTGCGGCCTGCCCGGCGTCTTCCCGCGGAAAGAGCAGGTCAAAGAGATGCAGGGACGGCTTGCCCGCGGCCCGCAGACGATCTCGGCACACAACGCAGTAGGAAAGCAGGGTGTTGCGCGTATCGCCCGCCCGGCTCAGGGAGTACAAATCGCCCGTCTCCCGGTCGGCATAGGCGGCAAGCCCGCCGTATCCGCAACACCGGGTCTGTTTGCCGGAGAGGGCAAGTTCTTCCACTTCCTGCCCGACGGCGGCAAGCAGTTTTCGAACATTCTCCTGCATCGGCGCGGCATGACGGGCCGTACAGGGATCATGCAGGGCGAGCGTGCGGCCGGCGGGGCCGGCGGCATCCGGCAGAGGAAACTCCGCAAGCGTTTCCCAAAGAGAACGCGCCGGGATGCCGGGCAACTCGGCTTGAAAAAAGGCCAGGCACGAAGAGCAGGCCACAATCAGGACAGGCTTGCCGTTTATGGTCCACTGCTCACGCAACGCCGCTGCCGTAGACGCGGTAAGTGCGGGCCTGCCGCTCCAGCGGGCGGGTGCGCCGCAGCATGAGAAGAAAAAACCCACCCCGCCCGGAAGCGCATGGCGCAGATGCGCGTAGGCTGCTTCAGTCTGCTCGGGACGGGATGCCGGTACCTGACAGCCCGGAAAAAAAGCCCATCCGCATTCGCTCCGGCCCGGCTCAAGCCGAAAAAAGGCCACTTCGGCGGAGTTGCTGAACTCCATGTCCTGCAGGGCAAATTCGTGATGCCTCGGCGGCATGCGCTTGTCCCGCACCATTTCACGGCGCACGTCGGCGCAGAAAGCGCCCATATCGGCATCGTACGGGCAGAGAACTGCGCAAAGGCCGCATTCCGCACAGGAGTTTATCTGCGTATTGGCTTTTCTCTGGCCGTGTACAATGGAAAGATTATTATAAAATTCACGGGCATACCGCTTGGGATAGCCCTTATACCTAGCGAGATAGGGACAGTGTTTGACACACTCAAGGCATCGGCACTGCAGGCAACGCCCCGCCTCGGCAACGGCCTCCGCCGCCGTCGGCGCCGCGGGGTCGGCCGGAATTACGGCCGGGTTCCCGGCTGCGGAGGATACATCCGTATAGAGGGTGGAAAGGTAGACGGCTTCCTTTTCGCGTGCGGAAGCGGCGGGCACTCCCTTGACCACGCGGTCGACGGAAGCGGCGCCCTTTTTACCGTCAGCCGCTTCAAGAATGAAGGAAGGGCCGGCATCGGCCGGCAGTCCGCCGGCAAAGACATCGGTCCCGCGCGCGGCGAGGGTCAGCGGGTCGGGCAATCCTCCCTCAAGGAGCGCCGTGCCGTATTCGGAGCTTTGCACGGCTTCATCGTCAAGCCCGACGTAGACGGCCGGGAAATCCGCAAGCGCGCTCTCAAGCCGCCCGGAAGAAAATACGGGAAGCTCGGCGAAGGTCACGCGCAGGCGCTCGAGCATTTCCAAGGCATCGGGCAAGGCGTTGCGCGGCAGTTGTTTTGTGGGAAGGGACAGCAGGCGTCCGCCCGGCGCGCCGGCGTGAAAAAGCGTGATCTCATAGCCCTTTTTCGCCAGTTCAAAGGCGGCGCTGAGACCGGAAAGTCCCGATCCGACGACGGCCGCTTTCCGGCCTGAACCGGGCATGGACATGGGTTTGACAAAGGCGCTCAATTCCGCGCAGGCCCTCTCCAGCATGGGGAGATTGACGGCACCGTCCACGGTGTTTCGCCGGCAATGCGCCGTACAGGGGCCGTCGCACAAAAAACCCAAAACACCGGACAGAGGCATCAGGCGATCCAGAATTTTGCGCGCCTCAGGAAAATTGCCTTCGGCCATGAACTTGACAAAGGGCCGCACTTCCACGTGCAGGGGACACATGCTTTGACAGGAGGGCGCTTCCTCCTGCGTACAGCGGGCTTCAAAGTCGTGTAATAAGCCTTGTTCCATGGCGGGATGCGCTTGTATTCCGCGCCGCCGCTTTCGCGGCAGCGTGGAATACAGTAAAACGAGTTGAATTATTTGACGTTCTTGAGTGCCTCAAGCACGCGCTCGGGAAGGGCCGGGATGCGGGTGATCACCGCCCCGGTTGCGTTGCGTATGGCGTTGATGATGGGCGCCGTCGGCATGATGAGGGGCAGTTCGCCGGAACCCGCAGCACCGAAGGGGCCGAATTCGCGGGGTTCCTCAAAGTAGTGCAGTTCGATGGCATCGGGAATATCCTTGGGATAGGGGATGCCGCCGCCGACCATGGTCTTGTCTTTCTCTATGTCTTCAAAGTCCTCATACAGCGCGTAGCCGATACCCTGCGCGATACCGCCGTAGTTCTGGCCGTCGATGGTGGTCTTGTTCACAATTTTGCCTTCGTCGATCATGGCGGTGTATTTGTCCAGCACCACCTTGCCGCTTTCGACATCCACAGTGACCTCGGCCATGGAAACGCCATACATATAGACCATGAAGGGTTTGCCCTGGCCGTTTTCGTCGCAGGGCACACCCGGCACGGTATATGTGCCGGAAACGCGCGTATCCTTGCCGGCGGCCTTAAGTTCGGCATAGGTCATGTAGCTGCCGTCAGGCTTTTTCGCATGTTCAAGGAAGTTTTGGCAAGCGACGCGTACGGCGCTGCCGGTCATGACCTGGGAACGCGAACCGCCTGCAGGCCCGGAATTGGGACGCAGGTCCGTATCCGGCCAGGTAAAGCGCAGGAGTTCCGGCGCGACGCGCATGGGCCGCAGGGCTTCATGCGCGGTGGTGACGGCGCCGATATCGGCGCCCTGACCGTGATCCTCCCAGGCGGTGCCGATGACGAAGGTGCCGTCTTCCATGGCTTCGCAATAGGCTTCAGAGGTGTCGGGGCCGTCAAGGCCGCAACCGTAAATGCCTATGCCCACGCCCACGCCTTTTTTGAATTTGCCGTTGCTGTTCTTTGCGGCGTTTTCAAGGGCGGCTTTGTATTTGGGCCGTAGGGCGTCAATCATTTTCGGGAGGGAGAGGGAATCGGGCGTCTGGCCGGCCGGCGTTGTCGCGCCTTCACGGTAAACATTTTTGTAGCGGAGTTCCAGCGGGTCCATGCCGAGCTTGTCGGCCAGCAGATCGACCGTTGTTTCGGACATCATGAAAGACTGCGGCGCGCCGTAGCCGCGGAACGCCGAACCCCAGGCGTGGTTGGTGCAGATGGTGCGTCCTTCCCCGCGAATGTTTTTGATGTCGTACCCCGCGCCGATGAACTGGTTGCCGCGCAGGGTCAGCAGATCGCCGAACTCCGAATAGGGGCCGTGGTCCACGTCGAAGTCGTATTCCATGGCCAGCATCTTGCCTGTCTTGTCGGCGCAAAGGCGGGTGGTGCCGTAAAAAGGCGAACGCTTGCCCGTATACTGCTGTTGCTGGTGATAGTTGAATTCCAGCATGCAGGGCCGTTTTGTCGCCATGACGGCCACTCCGACCAGAGCCTCAATGGTGGGGCTGAACTTGTATCCGAAGGTGCCGCCCATGGGGTTGGCGGCCAATACGAACTGATCCGGGGCTACACCCAGACCTTCCACGATCATGGCGTGGTGCAGGTGGACGCCGATGGATTTGGAATGCACATGAAGTTTGCCGTCGTCGGAATAATAGCCGAAGGCCACGTCAGGTTCGATATTCATGTGCGGTTGGCGGCTGGTGATGACCGAATGCTCCACGCTCACGTTGCCGGCATCTTTGAAGTAGGGCTGCGTATCCTCGCCTTTCACGGTTTTTTGGGTAAAATAATGGTTCGGCGTGCCGGGATGAATTTCAATCGCATCGGGCGCCTTTGCCTCCAGAAGATTCATATAGGCGGGCAGTACGTCAAGATCTACTTTAACTTTTTCGGCGGCGGCCAAGGCTTCTTCCTTGGTGACGGCGCAGACGACGGCCAGGGCGTCACCATACTGAAAGACCTTGGAATCGCAGAGGATGGGACGGTCCCAGCCGTCACCCTTGTTGGTGGGGAAGGTGATGAGGCCGGAAATGCGGTTTTTGCCCTGCACGTCCTTGTGGGTCAGCACCTTGACTACGCCGGACATTTTTTCCGCGGCGGAGGTGTCGATGCCCTTGATAAGGGCATGGGAAACCTTTGCCTGCACCAGTGCCATGTGCAGTCTGTCGGCGGGCAGTTTCCGACAGATGTCGTTGCCGTAATCCAGTGTGCCGGTGACTTTGCCGACGGCGGTAGGCCTGGGGTATGTGCTGCCCCAGATACGCCCGTCGGCCGGCAGGACGAAGTCGAGATCGGATTCCTTCATCTCTCCGCGCAGAACTTTGGCGGCGTCCATGACCGCATCAATGAGAGGGATATAGCCGGTGCAACGACAGACATTCCTGTGTTGCTGGAACCACGCGCGCACATCCTCGCGGCTCGGAGCGGGTTTTTCATCCAGAAGCGCCTTTGTGGAAACAATGAAACCCGGAGTGCAGTAGCCGCACTGTGCGCCGCCGTGTTTGATCCATGCCCGCTGGATCACATGCAGTTTGTCCGGTCTGCCCACACCTTCAATGGTGGTGATATGGGCATAGTCTTTGACGCGCCTCATTTTTGTAATACAGGAGCGCACAAGCCTGCCGTCCAGAATCACTGAACAGGCGCCGCACTGGCCTTCTCCGCACCCGATCTTGGTGCCGGTGAGGAGAAGCTGCTCGCGTAAAACCTTGGACAGAAAATCCTCCGGATCACAAAATACATTACACTCAATGCCGTTCACATAAAAACGTTTTTGGTTCATGTGCTCTCCCCTTATAAAGTTGTTGATATTGTTTCATATTTCCGCATGGAAATCTGAAACATCAGCCGTCGGACCGATGCGCCTCAAAGCGGCATGAGTCAGCCGGAAACCGTGTTTTCGGCTGACGCTCCTGCATTGAAAAGTTTACTTTGCAATGCACCTATCAGTAAAAGCAGAACGAACGCAGTGCGCGCGTGCCGCTTAACGGCCGATGTGAAATCAGCCCTGACCTTTGCCGAAAGCGCATTTCGGAAAATGACATTCCGCGCAGCCTTCACACAGCCCGCCGTGCGCCAGACCGGTGATATCGGCGGCGCAGACGCGAAGCCCGGCAAGGATGCGGGGAACGATCAGGTCAAAAATACTTGCCCGGCAGTACATAACGCAGCCGGGCAAGCCCAGAACGGGCACGTTGCCCTTATAGGCCAGCATGAACATGGCGCCCGGAAATACGGGAGCGCCGTAGGATACGACTTCGCAACCCACCGCCCGTATGGCGGCTGGGGTTTTGTCGTCAAAATCGACGCTCATGCCGCCGGTAACGCAGACAAGGTCCGCGCCGTTCTCAACGGCTGTGTTGATGGCTGCGGCCGTTGTTTCGGTATTGTCGGGGACGATTTCCTGAGAATGAATCCGTGAACCCCAAGCGGTGAATTTCTGATGGAGAACAGGCCCGAAGGCATCTTTGATTCTGCCGTGGAACACCTCGCTGCCCGTTGTAACTATGCCGACGCGGTGCCCGCGGAACGCCGTAACGGAGAGCAGCGGCCCGAAGGCTCCGACGCAACAGTCCTCAACAGCCTGTAACGTCGTCTCGGGCACGGACAGGGGAATGACCCGCGTGCCGGCCAGCAGACGGCCTTCATCCACCCCCTGCATGGAATGGGCGGTTGCAAGCGTGACGTGGGGAATGCTGTTGATTTTTTCCAGCAAAGTGAGATTGACGCAGAAAAGTCCCTGCCGGAAGGCGGTAAAGTTGACGCGTCCTTCCTTCGGCTCACCGAAAACAACGCCGGGTCCCGCAACAGCCTTTGCAATGCGCAGGGCCGCGTCATCCTCGTGAACCCGGCCGTTCCCGAGGTCGGGACTGCCGTCCGAGACAAAAAGGTGCTCCTTGCCCAGCCGCAAAAGATAGCCGACGTCTTCGGGCGCGACTATGTGGCCGCGCCGAAAAGCCGGCCTTGTACATTCGCCGGGAATAATTTCGGTGATATCATGGCAGATCGCAAAACCGACCGCTTCCTGTACAGGGATACATTTCACAGGTTTCTCCGCACCGGATGCTCCGGGAAGGAAAACATGACTGTATGACATTTCCGCATGAAATCCGGACATCAGCCGAAAACTATTACCACGCGCCGCTTGGAGCATTTCGCACATTTCGGCAATGAGCACATATATCTTTGAACACCTGCAATCCCGTACTCTTTTTCAGCAGCACGGGATGATCATGCATGTCAGGGATGATTATACATAATGTCCGATAAAAAATGCTCTTGTACAGTATAGCGTACAACATGCTTTAACCGGAGCAAAGCCTGATATTTCAATTCTGTCTATTACTATACTTTTTCAAGCATAATGACAAGACAAAATCGCCGGGGATGCAATTAAAAAATTATTGATGCAGTTCCGCAATCTGCGCGAAATGGTCGGTCACCAGACTGAAGACGTCAACCAGTACGGGATCGAAATGGATTCCCCGCCCAGCCACTATGATATCTTCCGCCTCCTTGGGAGAGAGGGCTTCTTTATAGGGTCGCCTGGAGATCAGGGCATCGTAGACATCGGCGATGGCCATCAGCCTCCCTTCCAGAGGGATCTCCACGCCGCGCAGACCTGCCGGGTAACCGGAACCGTCCCATTTTTCGTGATGTGTGCCGGCGATGGTGCGCGCATGGAGCAGGAAAGCGTGTTCGGGCGTTTTTTCCGCGATTCTGTCGATTGCTTTAAGGCCGATGGTCACATGCTTTTTCATTTCCTCAAATTCTTCGGGAGTCAGCTTGCCGGGTTTGTTCAGGATGGAATCGCTGATGGCTATCTTGCCCACATCGTGGAGTTGCGCCGAGGGGATCAGAAAATCCAGATCCCAGGAGGAAACTTCTTTGTGATAAATTTTTTTCTCAAGCAGGGTGTTCACCAGGAGTTCCAGATACATCTGTGTGCGGGTGACGTGCCCTCCGGTCATGTTGTCCCTGAACTCCACCATTTCCGCCACGGTAGAAAGCACGGCGTTCTGCAGATCGACGATTTGCCTTGTCTTTTTATTCACCATTGCCTGCAGGTTGTCGTTGTAATTTTTCAGTTCTTTTCTCTGGGAAACGATCAGGAGATGGTTCTCAATCCGCTTCAGCAGGAGCGGGGCGGAAAAAGGCTTGGCCACGTAGTCGATGGCGCCGAGGCTCAATCCTTCCAGTTCGCTGGACTTATCCGTTTTCGAGGTCAGGAAGATAACCGGTATATCGGCCCGTTGCGGGTCGGCCTTCAGAAGCCTGATCGCCTCAAAGCCGTCCATTTCCGGCATCATGATATCCAAGAGGATCAGATCCGGCGACACATGTTGCAGAATTTCCATGAGTTTTGCCGCCGAGGGGATGGCGTACACCTCGTAGGCGTCTTTCAGCATGTTCTTGCCTATGACCAGATTGGCCATATTGTCGTCCACCAGCATGATCTTGTGACGAATGTTTTTCATTTCACGCCCGCCGCCTTTGACCGGCATAAAACCGGCCGCTTACCGCGCCGACAGTTTCTCCAGAATTTGCCGGAAATCCATCATATCGACACGTTCTCTCAACCACGCGGTCAATTCCGGCCGGCTCTCATAGGTGAAACTTTCCAGCTCGGCCATGGCCGTGTCCACACCGTCCATGTCATATTTCGCGCATGCTTCCCGCAGCCTGTCCAGAACGCCGGCGTCCGGCTCGTCTTTTTTCGGTTTTCGGTTCTCCTCCTGAAAATTGTTCAGCAACGCGGACAGGTCCGCAAGCAGCTTCTCCGCGGCCGGCAAAAAAAGTTCGTTATTGGCTTTCACAAAGGCAAAATCGCCGTTTTGCGCCGCATGTTCCAATTCCTCCGCCTTTTTCCCCAGAAGTTTCGCGCAGATGCCATAGCTGCTGCTCTTGATGCCGTGGATGACGATGGTGTAGTCAGGAAGCCCCTTTTCCGAGGGCGCACGGACCTGATCAAGCAGCGTGGGAGTATTCGCGGCATAAGAGCGCAATATCTGCAACAGCGCCTCCCTGTCACCTCCGAAGCGTTCCAGGCATTCTTCCAGGTCAAGGCCGCCGATCCGGTGTTGTTCCGGAAATCCGGGCACGGCTGCTCCGGATGCGGGGACGGGAGTTTCGTGTCCTGAGACGGGGGGGTCGGACAGGGAAAGCGGGGTTCCGGGTCCGGGTGCGGGAGCTTCCGCAGCCTTATCCGGGGCTGTCGTTTCCTCCCGCTCATCCGGATATCCCGTTGTCCCTTCCTGCTCAGCCAGGTATTCCTTTGCGCGATTTTTGTCGCGCACCCACTGTTTCAGCGCCAGATCCAACTTCGGGATGTCGATGGGTTTGGAAAGAAAGGCCTGAAAGCCGCTCCGCAGAAAAATCTGCTCATTCCCTACGATGGCGTTTGCCGTCAAGGCGATGACAGGCACTGTTCTTGCGTATTCCGTTCCTATTTCTTCCCTGATGATGCGCACGGCCTCTATCCCGTCCATGCCGGGCATCATGTGATCCATGAAAATCGCGTCATAGCGCACCTTTTCTTCCCGGATCAGGTCTATTGCCTGCCTGCCGCTTGTCGCGCAATCCACCTGCATGCCGTAAGGTTTCAGCATGCCTCTGGCAACGTCCAGATTGGTTATGACATCGTCCACAATCAGCACCTTGGCGTAAGGAAGGGGATGGATAGTTCTCCGCATGCCGCGTAAATTTTTTTGTTCAAGGGAATTGGAATTACTCAGATTTTTCACGACAGGCGCGCCGATGCGCACATGCGTCACAAATTGCTGGCGGATGCGCGCCGTGAAGGTGGAACCCCTTTCGTACTCGCTCTCCACCATAATCTTGCCGTCCATCATCTCCACAATTTTTTTGGTGATGGCCAGCCCCAGCCCGGTTCCCTCGATCTTGCGGTTGCTCTTGGCGTCCAGTTGGCTATAGTCGGAGAACAGCTTGGGAATATCCTCGGGCCGGATGCCGATGCCCGTATCCGACACGCTGATGGTCAGCCACACGCTGTCGCCGTCGGTTTCACTGTACACGCGCAGGTTCACGCTCCCTTCACGGGTATATTTGAACGCGTTGCTGAGAAGATTGTTGCAAAGCTGCCTGATCCGCAGTTCGTCGCCTATCATCCTGCTGGGCAGTCTTTCGTCGAGCTGCATGCCGAACTCGATGGGTTTTTCCCCGATGCGCATGATGTTCATGGTAACCACATCGTTAATGAGGCTTGCGATGTCGTATTCCACCGGGATCAGTGTAAATTTCCCCGACTCGACCTTGGAAATATCCAGGATGTCGTTGACCGTGCCCAGCAGAATCATGCCGGCGTTGTGGATTTTTTCCAGATAGCCTCTGCTTTCCTCCGGGTCGGCATGTCCGTGCAGCATCAATTCGGAAAAGCCGATGACCGCATTGAGCGGCGTGCGCATTTCATGGCTCATGTTGGCCAGGAAGTTGCTTTTGGCTTCCGAAGCGTTTCGGGCGATCTCGTGTATCTCGGCCAGATAGGCGTTCTGCTCGTTGACGATTTGGAAGGGTTTGGCGATGATGCCCGAAGCGAAAAAGGCGATGCCGCTTCCCATTCCCAAAAAAATCAGGGCGGTGAGCAGCAGCCCCTGATCGACATGGGCGGCCGGGCTTTCCGAGATAGGCGCGGATATGCCCAGCATCCAGTTCACTCTGGATGCTGTGACGGGCGTAAAGATGCCGAGGCGTTCCACGCCGTACAGGGTATATCTCCCCGTCCCTTTTTTCCCCTGGATCATAAGGCGGGAAAATTCGCCCGCCGAGGCGTCTTCCGGGTTCGTTTCCGCCTCTTTGATGAAATTGTAGCGGTTGCTCACCAGAAAGGTACGCTCGTTGGCGAGAAGGGTGCCGTCCTTGTCCACAATGAACAGCGTGCCCGTATCCCATATTTTATACGGTGACAGCAGATCGCTGAAATATAAACCGGGAACCGTCACGGAGAGCACACTTTCCTGATCCTCCATGGGTACGCAGACATGAAAGACAAGTTCCCCGACGGGGTCCTTTCTGGAGGTGGAAATGACCGCCTCTCCGGCGAAGGCCCTCCGCATGTATTCGCTGTCCGCCAGATCGGCCGGCGTCGGCGCCCTGCCGTGGGAGCGCACGATGCCGTTCCGGTCGAAAACCGTCAAGGCCATGAAATTGCTG
The DNA here is from genome assembly GCA_031273845.1 of Desulfovibrio sp. Lineage (GTDB taxonomy): Bacteria > Desulfobacterota > Desulfovibrionia > Desulfovibrionales > Desulfovibrionaceae > Frigididesulfovibrio. The sequence continues at coordinate 8,300 of JAISRC010000008.1, read as the reverse complement.
TAAAGCTCCAACTGCTCCTGCATGATCTGCGGCCATTCCTCCATGGGAGCCTGTGAAAGACTGTGCGCCGCCGTGGATGCCCTGGCCTTGAGCAGGTTGATCGCGCCGGAGATAAACTTGTCCGCTATCTCGCTCATCACGGTGACGCTGCTTTCGACAGTTTGCTCAAGGCTGTTGCGGATGGAGAAAAAGCTCGCTCCCAGTGTGGTCACGGTGACAAAGGTCAGGATGGCAATGATGATCAGAAACACGCGCATGCGTATGGACATGCCGGGCACTCCTTACTGTATTGCAGGGTGCGGAAAGTATTTCATATTTTCCGTATCCTCCCCGCCCTGCCCGGAATTTTAGCCGGCAAGGGGAAAATTTCTCCGGGATTATGCTCCTCCTTCAGTCTAAAAGCCAGTACAAGCTGTTGTTACAGCGGGACAGACGCATCAAAATTTTGGTCGCCCCGCCGGCCCGGTCTGGTTTCGGTCAATTTCAACCTGCCGAACCGGCAAAGATAGCTGAAGTTGCAGGCTGTCAGGAAGCAAGGCAAAAAAGAAGTCCCGGTTGAAGAGCTTGACGAGCAACCTATGGGCAGATATGTATCAAGTGGTTTGATTTGGAACCGGAATTACGCGCAATGGCGCGCAAAGCATTGCGATCCACTTTACCGAGAGCATTTTCCGGCAACCTAGGGAGAAAATACCAACGCACCGGTACATAGGCAGGTTTCAAAACCGCTGCCGCTCTGTCGCGCAAGACTTGTTCCGCAACAGAACATCTGTCACGAAAAACAACAAAGGCAACGGGCACTTCACCCAGGTCGTCCGAGACAGCGCCGACAACGCAACAGGATGATACCGCTTCATGGTTGCGTATGATGTTTTCAATCAAACCCGGAGAAATGTTCTCCCCTCCCCTGACAATAATATCCTTTAACCTGCCTGTAACATAAAAAAATCCGTCGCTGTCGCGCCGTCCGAGGTCACCTGTACGCAACCAGCCGTTCATAAAAGGTAATTTCTGATCTTTGCTGATATAACCCAGCATCAACGATGGACCGCGTATGCAGATTTCCGCTTCTTCACCTTCCGCTGCAGGCTCAGTGGAGCCAGGATTGAATAACTCCACGTATTGTCCCTTCAGAGGGATGCCTATACTGCCGATACGCCGATTACCTGGAGGATTCATTGCAGTAGTACAGGTAGCTTCCGAAAGACCATAAGAAACAAGCAATTCGACACCGAAGGCGTTTTCTACGATACTATGCAGTTCTCGCGTTATGGGTGCTGAACCGCAACGCAAGAAACGTAAAGAATGCAAGCCTGCGGAACCGCGCCTCCGCAGGAACGGTAATATTCTGGAGTAGTGCGTGGGCGTCCCTGTCATATATGTAATTGCATGGCGCTCAAGCAGCGAAGGCACCTGTTCCGGGCGAAAACGGTCCGCGAGGATGATCGTTGCGCCGACGAGCAGCGGAGCTATCAATTGGTTGTTGATGCCGTTGGTATGGTAGAGAGGCATGACGTGCAACAGCCTGTCCTCGGGCGTAATCCCGGTCATCGCGATAATGCCGGCGGCGTTGCTGTCGAGGTTTTCATAAGACAGCACAATGCCTTTGGCTGCCCCCGTGCTGCCGGAAGTAAACAGCATCATGGCGGGGGAATCTTTTTTCGGCACGGGGAGACGCGTCTTTCCATTTTTTGTCGCAAAACAAGCGGCCGGTGAGTAAATGCGCGTACCCGCAACAAACGAAGACCTGTCCAAAGCTTTGTCCGTCAGCAGGACGCGCATGGAAACGCTGTCCATGCAGGCGGCGAGTGTTGGGAGAGGCATTTGCGGGTCCAGAAAAGCCGGGCAGAATCCGGCTTCCATAAGCCCAAAAAAAGCGGCTGTCGACTCAACTCCTCGTTCTGCCAGTATACCTGCAAGACATACTGAAAAATCTCCCGGCGCAATGATCTCCTCCTTCGGCAGCAAGGAGGCGCATCCGTCGGCACAGCCCCGGATGTAGTCAGCCAGAACCGCGTAGCTGATGTGCTGTTCGCCGCCATCCGTCTTCGATACAATCAAAGCCGTTCGTCCTTCGTCCGCGTGTCTTTGCAATACATCGGAAAAACGCGGAAGCATTGAACAGACGCGCGGGGATTTCACTGTTGAAAACATGGGGACCCCCGTTTACCAAAGCCGTATACCGGCCCCGGCGGCAAAAAGGCCGTTGGGGTCAAGCGCTTTCAGTGCCCCGAGTTCGCGCTGTGTCGGGAGCGGGACCGGTGCGGCGTCCGCGGCGTCAAAAGTGAATCCTGTCCGCTTTCGCACCTCCGCCGGGGTGATTCCTTTGTTCCGGTACTTCAGGGCAAGACGACCGCCGATTTTTTCAAAAACGGCATACGGCGTCACAAGGCCGTGCGCTCCGCCGGCGGCTGTTGTAAAGTCCAGCTTTTCCACCAGGGTTCGCGTCGAATGTTCCGTGCGCCAAATAACAGCCCGTTGCGCAACGGGCAGCATCACCGCCGCGCCGCCGCCGCCCGGCAGACGTACTTTCGGAGAATGCGGATCACCTATGCAGGACATGTTCGTGTTGCCCGCACCGTCCACCTGGGCCGCTCCCAGAAAGCATAAACCCATGCGGCCGCGACAGCACAGATCATAAAAATCTTCATTGGCGAAAATAGAACAGCTTCCGACGGCAAGCTGCGGATCAGAACTGGATAAAGGCGCGGATGCGGGAACGGCATCTACGCCGCCCGCCACGTTGATATAGGTAAAGTGGAAGTCGTAACTCTTCTTCGCCAGCAGGCATGCCAACATGGGAAGAGACGAATTGACGCCGCTGAATGTGATTTCCCCGGGTAAAATAAAACGTGCCAGATTGATGACAAGGAAGGCAAAAGGAGTAAACCGCGCGTCTTCGGACATGACTATGCTCAATCCATAGACGCGTCCTCAGGACGCGTTTCCGGTGCATTTTGCAGGTGAGTGCGTAAAAAATCCTCACCGGGGTTCGCCAGATAGCTTTCGATACCTTGAAAATCCACGCCGTAAAACGGCAGACAGGAACCCGGCCATGCGCCCCGCGGTACGACGGCAACCGCATCTGTCATAAAACGCGGCACCAGCGTCCACTCCGGGCGTTCGGCAAATAATGCTTCATCCACCAGCCGTTCCGTTGTAACAAGTACGCATTTCGCGGCGCGAGTCAGCAGACGATCCCAATGCGGCGTGCCGTATACCCTGACGTCTCCGGCAAGTGTGGCTTCCGCTGCGTGGATCACGGCGATGTCCGGCCGAATCGGCGGTATAACCCAACAATCCTTGCCGGAACCGTATGGGTCGGAGATACAGGCCCAATTATTCAACTTTGCAATATCGGAACCGTGTACGCCCGCAACAGGCTGAAACGGGACGCCGAAAGCGGCGGCGCGCAAACCGGCCGCCAACGTGGCACAGGCATGTTCTTCCAGTTCAAGGACTCCGTTTTCCACTGCTTTACGATACCACGGAGCAAAGCCGAACTGCCCTTCCATGGCGACTATGCCGCAACGTGCTTTGGCTACCGAACCTGCACGGCACAGGATGTCGATGTCATAACCGGGAGAAGCTTTAATGATTTCAAGATGACGGCGTCCCGAACGGATAAGTTCGCGCACCAGAGCAAAGGGACCGCGATGCAACAGACTGCCGCCGAGTCCGAGGGAGTCGCCGTCCTTGATCATGGAGGCGAGAATTTGCAGGGAAACAAGTTTTGAAGTGTTCATAGACTTTTTCGACGTGTCGCCGCCTCTGCCGGCAACCTGTCGGAACAGGGCAGATTATTCTGGCAATGGCCGCAACCGTGGTACCCCCAGGCGCTGTAGGCAGGGCGGATATATTTTGCAGTATTCGTGACGCACACCCTGTGATCCTTGCCGCCCGGCGTAACCGCCCCGACAGGACAAGCCTTCATGCAGGCCCCGCACCGTTTTTTCGTCTTCCACGGACAGTATTCATAAGGGCCGGTATAAGGACGTTGCACGGGAGGAAGAACAAGATTCGTCACCACACTGCCCATGCGCCCGGCAGTGCCTTTCACGGTAAGCAACCCCGCATGCAGTCCGAAGGTTCCCAACCCCGCCACAAAACCGACATGCCGTTCAGACCATTTGGGGAGCCAGTTTTCCGCTTTATAGCGTATGTCCAGATTCGGTATGACGGCCTTTGCTCCCAGTTTTTGCAAGAGGCGCAGCAAGGCGCGGCGCAGCACATTATTGAAAATCTCGCCGTTCAGCCTCCCGGAAACCCACTCCAAAGGAGGCAAGCGGCGGCCTTTGACGTAAGCTGTTTTTATTTCCCCGGAAAATGGAACAAAATAACTGATTACAGAGCGGGCACCGGGCAGCCAGTAGTCCGGCAAGACATGGATCGGGCCGACAACGCCGGGTTTGCGCAAGTCGTCAAAAAGCGCATCGTGTGCATCGGCAATACCGACCAGCGGCGCTTCAAAAATGGGGATGTTACATCCCTCCGGCAACCTGTTTCTCGGGTCGCAAGCGACAACAGCAGCCAGGAAATCCTGCAATCCCGCCGCATCACGGACCGGTCTGTTATAAGCCGGCACGATATAGCGGGGATCCTCGCCATGGAATGCCGGGACAGTGCCAAAGCAATTTGATTTTGAGACGCTCCCTTCAGCGCTTAACGGCGAAACACAGTTCCGCCTACGCCTGCGGGGTGGGCGGCGGATACCCGCCGCCGGAGCATTGTGCAATTTCATTTGCAAAATGCTCTAAACCGGGGCATGTGTTCCTCCGAAAATCCCGCCGTCGTTGTCGGCATCGTTTTGCAGGTAGTTTTGCCGGTTCAACCCGTAACTTGTGGTGGTAAAATCATAGCCGTTCCAAACCCACAAATCATCCCAGATTTTATCCACAAGATGAGCGGCATGTTCCGTGTGAGAAAGTCCCTCCGGCAACCTTGTGTCACCCTCATGCGGAAACAATTCGCCTTCAATAAAATAATATACCTCCCAACGCGCCCGCGTTGCCGCATCCCGCAACCATGCGGTTCTGTCCGTGCTGCGCACGGACAGAACTTTGCGTGTATCCGGCTGATAACCGCAATAATTGATCTGAAGCAGGTAGTCGGCAACCGCCGCTTCCACGGATTTGCGATCCAGCGTCTTCACCGTTTCTGAAATCATCCGGGCCTTCCCTTGAATTGTTGCGGCAGAGAGTAAGGTCTTACTTGCAGCATATTCTTTATATGCTTTGAGTATACTCACAATTTCGCCACATGATCGCGGACGATGATATGCCGCGGCAAAACCTTATGGTCGGCAAGCCATGTGGCCGCTCTCTGAAAGTCGGAAAGAAATTTTTCATCATTCGGCGGGAAAAACCGGTAAGTGCGTTTGAGGGAAATAAAATAATCGCGTACCTCATCGCTGTATTTGCCGGTTTTCTGGCAAATATCTTCAACTTCGACAGGATGGTCACCGGCCCACTTTCCTTCCTCTACAAAGGCGGCATTGACTTCGCGCACAAGATCGGCATTTTGTTCCGCAAAGTTGCGGGTAATAAGAAAAGTGCTGAAATCCAGCAGGTAGTCCAGATCTTTTTCTTCAAACACATTATGGGCCTTATAGTTCTGCCTGGCAATGTCCACAGCCGGACTCCACATAGCCCAGGCGTCCACTTTATCCGCAGCAAGAGCCGGACCTGCGTCCGCCGGTCCCAGGTACACCATATCCACTTCGGCGGGATCCAGATGATTTTTTTCCAGGGCGGCAATGAGAAGCATTTCACCCAGACCTGAACGATTAACGGCAACCTTTCGTCCCAACAAATCCTTGACGCTTTTGATGTCCGGATTCCTGGCGATGATTGCCGTGGTGCGGGGCAGATAAATATAGAACTGGGAGAAGACCAGCGGTGAGCCGGCGAGAATGGCGGCAAGCCCCGGCGTGGTAGATCCGCCGAAACTGAAATCGGCCGACCCTCCCACAACAGCCTGCATTGACGGTGCGTGGCTCGGAAAAGGGCCTACCCACTCCACCTTGATGCCGCGCGCGGCAAGATATTTTTCCAGTTCGCCGCGTTCTTTGGCCAGCAAGGTAATATTGCCGCCACCGCGCGCAAAAGTCAAACGAACGGTATCGGTCGTCCGGGCATGCGTATTCCCCGGATTGAAAAACGGATACAATGCCGTGCCGGCGCAGCTTGCCGCCATCATTTCGAGAAACTCCCTCCGTGTCGGCCTTGTGATGCTTTTCCTGTTCATGTAATACTCCCTGTGATACGTTATAGGTAAAAATACGGTCTATATGACGTCATCTTCGGTAACGCGAAGCTTCTTGAATATATCCGCATAAATAGTTTGTTTGTCCATATAGGCATCGGTTACGTGCTCTTTGACAATATCCCCGCCGCGCATAACAAGAATACGGTCGGCCAGTTCTACCGCTTCGGAAATGTCATGCGTCACCAAAAGAACGCCGGGCCTGTGTTTGGCTACAAGTTTCTTGAGCAGCTTGTGCATTTTGATGCGGGTCAAGGCATCCAGAGAGGCGAACGGTTCATCCAGCAACAGCAGCTTGGGTTCCTGCACCAAAGCCCTGGCAACGGCAACGCGTTGCGCCTGACCGCCGGAAAGATTGCCGGGCATGTCGTCGAGCCGGTCTCCGAGACCGACTTCTTCAAGGGCAGAAGCGGCTTTTGCCCGCGCATCCGCACAGCGCAGACCGAGGGAAACATTTTTCCACAAATTTTCCCAGGGCAACAGCCGATGCTCCTGAAATACGACAGCGGGCGCGCTCAAAGTAGTGACAGAACCGCCCTGAATCCGGTCCAGCCCGGCCAGTGCGCGCAAAAGCGTTGTTTTGCCGCATCCGCTCTCCCCCAGCAAGGCAACAAATTCTCCTCGGCAAATGCGCAGGTTGAGGTTATTGAGCACCACCTTTTCGCCATAGCTGCGCGTAAGTCCGGAGACAACCACAGAAAACGCGTCATCTTGAACACCATCGGCCGACATTATCGATTTTTTCCGGCATAATTCGCATGCCAAGCGAGCATGTGGCGCTCCAGAAAACGAGCTGCCGCATCGGCGGTAACGCCGATCATTGCGTAGATGAGCACAGTCAGAACAATAACATCTGTCTGCAAAAATTCTCTGGCGTCAACGGCAAGAAAACCTATTCCTGCACTTGCCCCGATGGTTTCAGCAATGACAAGCGCCAGCCATGCCGTTGCAAGGGAATACCTGACGCCCATGAGAATGGAAGGTAATGCTCCGGGTAGTATGATGCGCAGTATGATTTCGTATGGACGCAAACGCTGCACACGAGCAAGCTCCAGCAGTTTCGGGTCAATCTGGCGTATGCCGAGTGTTGTGTTGATGTAAATCGGAAATGATACACCAAGAGCGACCATGAATATTTTCTGCGTTTCGCCGACGCCGAACCAAACGATCACAAGAGGTAAAAGTGCAAGAAAAGGAATCGCGCGTATCATCTGTATGGTGCGGTCAAACAATACTCTGGCGATTGGGGAAAATCCCACAGCCAATCCCAATGTGAACCCTACGGATGCCCCGATACACCAACCGACAGCCGCCCGTGTCAGACTTACCCGCAGGTCATGGAGCAGGCTTCCCTGCGTCAGAAGCGTAAAAGCCGTATTCACTACCTTGCTTGGAGCAGGGAAAATTTCCGGGCCGATAATGCCTGTACGGCATAATATTTCCAGGAGAGTGAACAGCAACGCGGGGCACATCCAGGACAGAAGAAAAAGTACATATTTTTTGTCCGGAATCGCTACGGAAGCAGGCTTATTCATGCTGTCCCCTGTTGTCATCCATGGTCTGCCGCTCATCAAAAAGCTGTGCGACAAAGTAGATACGGGCAAAACAGCAGCCGGTTAAATACTTTTTTTGTATAAGTTCAGTTAAATATGATATATAGGACGATACGCCGACGAACAGCTTCAACGATCGGAATGCCGGAGCGCGTCGTAAGCGGCATAATTCCAATTTCAAATCAAAAGTCAGCGCATTTTAAGGCATTTTGCAAATGAAATTGTACAATGCTCCGGCGGCGGGTATCCGCAGCCCGCCCCGCAGGCATAGGCGAAATCACGTTTCGCCGTTAAGTGCCGAAGGGAGCGTTTCAAAATCAAATTGCCTTAAGGCAATTCGATTTTGAAACACCTCATCCGGCGTTTAGAGCATTTCAAAATTGAGAATACCCTGAAAGGCATGGATTGCCGCGCGGCTTCGCCGCTCGCAATGACAACCCTCTGTGCAATGGCAACTCATCGGCATTCATGACAAATTTCTGT
>JAISRC010000002.1 GCA_031273845.1 Desulfovibrio sp. | reverse complement strand
AGACCAAGTGGCTCTTGCAGGCATCCTTCGGCGTCTATTTACGTCAATTCCTTGTCTGTTCTCCAAACTTTATGCCTTATTGCTCGGAAAGATTGTTGATTGTCCGACAGACTCCTAGTAGGTATTGATTATGGTTTTTAAAAATAGAAAGGCCCGACAAGGCTTTCAGAGACTTAAACCGAGCCAGACCAATTTATCTGAAACACTTTGATTTGTTAAGTGATCCCGCCCATGCGGATATAAAGCGGCAGATTCAAAAAGATTTCCCGCGTGTAGGTGACCAGTTTGTCCATAATCCAGGGAAAACTGACCAGCAGGGCCAGAAACATGGATAGTATCTTGGGGATGAAAGAAAGCGTGGCCTCCTGTATCTGGGTGGCGGCCTGAATAATGCTTACCACAAGACCCACGATCAGACCTACCCCGAGCAGGGGCAGGGAAATCATGAGCGTCAGCTCAATGGCCTGGCGGGCGAAACCCGTGACAAATTCCGGCGACATGCTTCCTCACAGGGCAAAACTGTTCACCAGCGAACCGACCAGCAGCGACCAGCCGTCAACCATGACGAAAAGCAGGAGCTTGAACGGCATGGAAACCATCATGGGCGGGAGCATCATCATGCCCATGGCCAGAAGAATGCTGGACACCACCATATCCAGAATCAGGAAGGGTATATAAATCAGAAAACCTATGGTGAAGCCGGTCTTCAACTCGCTGATCACAAAGGCGGCGGCCAGGGACATGATGGGCACGTCTTCTCTGGTCGCCGGGCGCTCCATGCGCGTTATGCTGTAAAATATGGACAGATCTTTCTCGCGTGTATGTTTGTACATGAACTCGCGCAAGGGTTTTTCCGCATTGTTCAGGGCTTCCGCAAAACCCATGCGTTCTTCGAGATAGGGTTGCAGGGCGGTGTCGTTTATGGCTCTGCCTACGGGCAACATGATGGCCGCGCTCATGAAAATGGCCAGACTCACCAGCACCTGGTTGGGCGGAAGCTGCTGCACGCCGAGGGCCTGACGCACGAAGTGAAAAACCACGATGATGCGGGTAAAGCTGGTCACGGTCAGCACAAAGGCCGGGGCCAGGGACAGCACCGTAAGCAGAAAAAGAATTTCCAGGCCCAGCGCGACGCCCTGCGGCTCCATCTCCCCGCCGGACAGGGACAACTGCAGATTGGGCATGACCAGATTCTGCGCCGCCCGCGCATAGTCCGGCAGGAGGAACGGCACAAGCGCGACGCTCAGGAGGCAGATCGCCCGGAACGGCAAAGCCGCCCGCCGTCTTTCCGGGCCTCCTCCCGCCGCATGCCGCCGTTTTCCGGATACGCTTCCGGCCATAGCTCCTTCCTCTGCTCGGACTTGTTCGATTTTCACTTCCGAACCAAAAATCAAGGCATTTTGGAATCGGAATCAGGCCCCGCCCGCTTTTTTCAGAAGGCGGGCGAAGAGGCCGGCCTCCGCCGGCGCGGGGTCGCCCCTATCCGTCCCGCCCTGTCCGGGCGGTGCCGGCGGAGCGGACGCATTGTCGTCCGTTTCCATTTCAGCCAGCGTGCTTATGTTGTGGTCCGTCACGCCTATGAGCAGACGCCTGTCCATGCAGCGCAACAGGATGATCCATTTTTTCGGCCCCAGAGACAGTCTGCTTTCCACATGCAGACCGCGCGCGGAGGCAAGCAGCCCCGGCACGCCCCGCCGGTTGGCGACAAAGCGCAACAGCAGCCAGAACAGGGCCAACAGGAAACAGATCAGGGCAAGGGCTTCAAAATAGCCGCTCCACGACCACGCCGCATCGGGCGCCATGCGCGCGACGGATGCCGTCGCATTCTGCGCCGCCGTTTGCATCCTTTACCCCAGTTGCTTGACCCGCTCCATAGGACTGATGATGTCCGTAAGCCGGATGCCGAATTTTTCGTTGATGACCACGGCTTCGCCGCGGGCGACCATTTTTCCGTTGACGTAAACTTCCAGGGGCTCCCCGGCAAGTTTGTTCAGTTCCACCACGGACCCCTGGCCGAGTTGGAGCAGCTCGTTGATCAGCAGACGAGTGCGGCCGAGTTCCGCCGAAACGTCCAGCGGGATGTCCAGAATGAAATCCAGATCGCGTTTGCCCGTATCCTGACGCGGGGCCTTGGCTTCGTCGCTCAGGTCCTTGAACTCCATGACCTTGGCCTGGGCGGCCAGAGCAGACTGCTCCTTTTCCTTTTTAACGCCGGCCTGTTCGTCGGCGGCCAGAGCGGCGGCCCATTCCGCTGCCAGGGCATCGTCCCCGGAGTCTTCTTCCGGGGCGGCGGGACTTTTCCCGGCGGCGCCCTCTCCCGCGTCCTCTCCGTCTTCCGCGCCCAGCGACGCCGCCCATTCGGCGGCCAGGGCGTCTTGATCCAAATCATCGGCCATAACGGCTTCCCTTCCGGAGTCTTAGCGCATTTTACGCTTGAGATTGTCGCTTACGGCGGGCACAGCCCGCCTGCTCCAATCCCGCGGCAAGGATTTGCCGGCAAATCCTTGCAGAGCAGATATACATTATCAATGTCAATCTGCTCTAAGCCCTTCGGAAACCTCAGGACAGGCTCCGCGAAAAAACTGTCTTTAAAGGAAGCACTGATTTAATCGGGGCGTTGCCCCGAACCTCGCCGAGGAAAGTGACTTCCCCCGGACCCTCCTCAAATATAACCTGCTGAAATATTTGTTGAGGGTGCAGGGGCATCATGCCCCTGCCGGGGGAGTTTGAGGGGGCGGAGTCTCCTCTTAAAGAAATAAATCAGCGTTTCCTTAAGGCAATTTGGTTTTGAGACGCCTCCTCCGGCGCTTAACGGCGAAAACAAGTTTCGCCTGCGCCTGCGGGGCGGGCGGTAGAGCATTTCAAACATATCAGGTCAGCCCCAGACGTTTCATTTTCTTACGCAGTCCTTCGCGGGTAATGCCGAGAAATGCGGCCGTGCGCGATTTATTACGGCCGCAATGCTCCAGAGCCTTCATAACATATGCGGCTTCCATCGTGCGCAGGCTGCCGGACGGGGCGGGACTTCGTCCGGACAGGGAAGCCTTCGCCTTGGCCGAATCCGTGCCGGCCGATACAGCCGCGCCGGCCGCGCTTTGCGGGTCCGTCGCGTCCGCCCCGGAAACTTCAAAGAGTGCGGACCGCGCCGTATACGCCGCGATACGCCGCGAAACCGCAGACAGCAGGCCCGGATGAGCCTGCAACCGTTCGGCCAGGTTTCCCGCGGGATCGCTCCGCTGAAGCCGGGAGGCCGAGGCCTTTCTTTTTCTCCCCGAGTTTTCGGGGGCGGGTTCAAGCAGTTGCGGTGGAAGATCCTGCGGCTCTATCCGGCTCGTCGCGGCAAGCAGGGCGCAACGCTCCACAATGTGTTCCAGTTCCCGCACATTTCCCGGCCAAGAATACGCTTCCAGCATATCCAGGGTTTCCGGCGCGAAACGCATGGGCTGCAGCCGGTAACGTACGCCGGCGCTGTGCAGGAAATGCTGCGCCAGCAAGGGAATGTCCTCGCGCCGCTCACGCAGGGAGGGTATGTGCAGGCGGATGACGTTGAGCCGAAAAAAAAGATCCTGCCGGAACGTGCCCTGTTCGCAAGCCTCTTCCAGATCGCGGTGGGTAGCTGCTATGATCCGCGGATCAATCTCCACAGGCTTACGCCCCCCCACGCGTGAAATATACCCGTTTTCCAAGGCGGACAGGATCTTTGCCTGGCTTTCCATGGGCATGTCGCCGATTTCATCCAGAAAAAGCGTGCCGCCCGATGCCTGCTCAAAATGTCCGATGCGGGCGCTGACGCCCGAAGCCACGCCCTTTTCTATGCCGAAAAGCTCGCTTTCCAGCAGCGAGGCCGGAATGGCCGCGCAGTTCAAGCCGACGAAAGGACGTTTCGCCCGCGCGCCGGCATAGTGGATGTATCTGGCGATCAGTCCTTTCCCCGTGCCGGTTTCCCCCGTGATCAGCATGTTGACCGGCACATCGGCAATACGCTCGATCTGTCCGATCAGGGTCTGCATGGCCGCGTTCCGGGTCAGGCCGACGACGCGGCCGAGGGTCTTGCGCATATTTTTACGCAGGCTGCTGTTCTCCTCTTCAAGCAGGCGCACGCCCTTTTCCTGTGAAGCGCGCAGGACGGCCAGCTCCGCCACCAGCGTGGCAAGCTGCTTCTCCCGGTCTTCAACAGAGGCGAGCATCGCCGCCAGAGCCGCCTGCAGCTTCAGGTCCGGGAAATCTGTTCCGGGCGGCAGGGCGCGGATCAGGGCGTGGGCTTCCCGGTAGCGCCCCGCCGCAACGTATTCGCAGAAGGGTTGAAAGAGCGCGTTAAGCTTGTCCTCCACGGAAACGCTTACTCCTCCACCCGCAGGCGTAAAACATTGCAATCTTCCTCCCGCGTATAGCGCGGGTTCGCAACCATGCTCCGCACCAGCACCAGCCCGGCGCCGCCCGGCAGCCCTTCCGCGAAACGCTTCCGCAGATCGGGCGCAGGCTCCGACAGGGGATCAAAGGGAGGCCCCCAATCCGCCACGCGCAAAAGCATGCCCCTGCCCTCCGTCTCCAAAGCCACCTCCACCGTGCCTCCCCGTTCCCGGTAGCCGTGCCTGAAAATATTGGTGAAAAGTTCCTCCAGCACCACCTGGGCCTTGAAGATCAGGGCATCGGAAAGTCCGGCAGGTTTCGCCGTCTCGGCCGCGAGATCCAGCAGTTCGGGCAACTGGTCCGGGGAGGTGAAGGAACGAGTCCGTTTCACGGTCGCCTCTCCGGGGGAGGGTTGAACAGGGCAAGAGCCTCTTCCTCTGTTTCCAGCACCCGGACAAGTTTGTCGAAGCCGGTGACGGTGAAAATGGAGCGTACGTTGTCGTTGAGGCCGGAGAACACCGCCGTGCCCCCGGCTTGCTGCGCTTCTTTCTGGGCCAGCAGGAAACAGCGCAGGCCCATGCTGGCCGCATAGCTCAACTGCGAACAGTCCAGCAACAGATTGGGAGGGCCGTCGGCCAGAGCCTGCCGGACGGCCGCCAGCACAGCATCGGCCTGGCCGGCTTCCAGACGGCCCTCCAGACCGATCACGCTGCAATGTTCTTTTACGCTGTGGTGAATATTCATCCAAAGTTCCTTTTCGGTGCTTACTGATCTTCAGGGAAACACTGCTTTATCTCTCTGAGGGGACTCCGCCCCCTCAGACTCCCCTGGCAGGGGCATGCTGTCCCTGCACCCCCAATCGATATTTCGGCAGGCCATATTTGAGGGGGTCCGGGGGAAATCATTTCCCCCGGCGCGGTTCGGGGCGGAGCCCCGATTAAAAAAATAAATCAGCATTTCCTCAGATTTCCATGCGGAAATCAGTAACGGCGCAATGCGTTTTTGCCGGTCAACGCCGGGCAAAGGCCAGCATGGCGATGTCGTCGAAGGGCGGGGCTTCCCCTCGAAACTTTTTTATATCCGCGAAAATGCCGGCCAGCAAGGCCTGAGGTGTGCGGGCGCCGTTTTCCCGCAGATAACGCAAAAGCCTGTCTTCACCGTAGAGCTCCATTGCCGCGTTGACGGCCTCGATCACGCCGTCCGTGTACAGCAGGCACAGTTCTCCTTCCCGCAGATCGCGGGTGAAGGAAGGGTATGCGAGGCCCGGCATGATCCCCGCCATGGGGCCGCTCAGTCCTTCCAGAGAAATGACGGAGGCGTCTCTCCCGACCAGACAGGGAGGATTATGCCCGGCGTCGGCGTATTCCAAGCGGCCGTTTTGCGGGTCGTACAGGGCGATGAAGAGGGTGACGAACAGGGAACCGGGGTTGCGCGCCTGCAAAAGGTCGTTGATTTTGCCCAAAGCCGCGCCAGGATCGTCCCCCGCGCTCAGGGTGAAGCGCGCCAGGGTTACGGTGACGGCCATGAACAGGGCGGCAGGCACGCCCTTGCCCGAAACGTCCCCGATGACAAAGGCGTATCGCCCGTCCGGCACGGTGAAAAAATCATAGAGATCCCCGCCGGTTTCCCGCGCCGGCTCCAGCAGGGCATAGGAGGAAAGCCCCGGGACATTCGGCGCCGATTCCGGAGGGGGCAGAATGCCCAGTTGTATGTCGCGCGCCGCGTTCAGTTCGCCCTGCATGCGATCCCGCGCCCCGGCGGCTTCCATGAAGGCACGGATGTTGCGGTTGAGTTGGTCCCCCATGGAGGCGAAAGCCCTGGCCAGATCCCCCACCTCGTCCTGCCGGTTCAGAGGCAGATCCAAGGCTAGGGTTTTGCCCGCATCGGGCGCGGAAAAATCTATGTCTGGGAGCTGGGAGATTTTTTGCAGCACCTGCCGCAGGGGCCGCAGGGCGCGGCCGAACAGGAGCCAGATCGCCAGAATCATCACCGGCCCGATGCCCAGACTCTGCAGAATGAGCCGGGTCATAAGCGATCTGGAAGGGGCCTCGACTTCCCGCATGGGGGCGGCTAGCACCGTGAACCAGTTGAAAGGCTTGGAAAATCCGGCCGCCGCCAGATATTCTTCCGGCTCGCTCTGCCCGCCGCGCAAATCGTGCGCGGCCACGGCTTTACCCTTGGCACGCGCTTCGGCGAACAGCGGCGCAAGGGCGGCCATATCCGCCTCCCCGAAAGCGCCGCGTCCGGCCAGAAATTCCCCGCGCGCGTCGATCAGCGCGGCAAAACCGCCCGGATACAGCTCCAGACCGGAAAAGCGTTCCACTACGGTCCGGATCAGCGTCCGGGCGGTGTTTTCCGCCTCCTCCTCCAGCCTCCGCATGGATACGGCGCTGACGATCACGGCATCGTCGCCGGGCGCGAAATACAGGAGCATCAGCCCGTGCGACGGCAGACGGCAGATCGCGAAATCGCCCGAAACGGGGAGACGGCCGAGGATATCGGCTAGGGTGCGTCCCTTGATGTCTTTGATTTCAGGAACCAGTTCCAGACCGCTTTGCGGGGATTGCCGCAATGCGGCGGGGGAAAAGGAGGCGACCAGAATGCCCTGCGAGGCATATTCCGCCTGCCGGGCGCTTTGCAACCGCCGCAGAGCGTCCCGCGCGGCCGAGGACTCTTCGCTCCGTATCCCGGCCTCAAAGGAGGAAAAAAGGCCGGCGGCCGTACGCAGGATGCCCTTGCTGCGGACGACGATGCGCGCCTTGGAGGCGTTCAGGTGGATGAAGCCCGCCTCGACGGCTTCATCAATAATCAGCAACGTCGCGGCAAAAGCCCGTTCGTCGTCGTCTACGTCATGCTTCCTCACATACACGTAGGTGGTGATCAGGGCCGGAATCAGGACGCAGGCCAAGGAAGCCGGAAGCAGGAAGGAAAGTTTGGAGGAGAGGGACAGGCGCATTGTTCGGCATTTTTATTTTGAAGGGTGTCGACTTACAAATGCCGCTGACGTACCGAAATCTATCATGTTTTCTGTCCTGTCATTTTGAGCGTAGCGAAGAATCTATCTTCGGGGTTTTGTTTTTTAACGGCACCAAGATGGATTCTTCGCTTTCGGCTCAGAATGACAATACGCTGTGCGGCAATGCTTACAGGCATTTCGGCTGCACCTTGGAACGACAGGGCGCGACGGATTATGACTTACAAATGCTGTTGACTCACAAATGTTATTGTTTCACAAAACCATTAGAGCATTTTGCAAATGAAATTGCACAATGCTCCGGCGGCGGGTATCCGTCGCCCGCCCCGCAGGCGTAGGCGAAACTACGTTTCGCCGTTAAGCGCCAAAGGGAGCATCTCAAAATCAAATTGCCTTAAGAAACAATGAATTGCCGGCGTTGAACATTCTCTGATCAACACTCCCCTTTATTGATAAATTTCGTCCACGGCGGCCAGTATTTCCAGAGGTATGTTCCAGCCTATGCGCGCGGCCGTTTCCAGGTTGACGGCCAGACCGAGGGTGCCTTCATAGCGTTGGGACAGATCGCGCGGTTTGCTGCCGCTCAGGATCGCGGCCAGGATACTTGCGCCGTATCGCCCCTGGTCCGGCAGATATGTCCCGGATACGCCCATAAGCGCGCCGCGCATCACCGCGCTTGCCCGCTGAGAGAAGGTGGGCAGAAAGGCCTCGGTCAGGGGGGCGAGCACATCGGCGGTACGCCCGGGGCTAAGGCCCGCGTTGTGCGTGATGTAGACGGCATCGGCTCCGCCCCGGACCAGCCGTTCATGGCAATTTTTCAGACGGTCGGCCGCCGCGTCGGTATCCCCTATGTCGAAGAAGTCCGAGCAGTGCAGCAGTTCCGCGCCCAAGGACAGGGTTTCCCGCTCTATTTCCGCGAGGCTGATGCTGCTGCGGCCGGAAAGTGTCTCTTCATAAACAATGCCCAGTTTGCGGAAAGCGAAACTGTCATGAAAAATCCTGATTTGCCGCGCATAGCGCTCCTCTTCAATAAGGGCCAGCAGATTATCCCGGCCGGAATCCTCCGGCGAGAGGATGATCCCGGCTTCCACGGCATTGCTCACGGACAGGATAAGCACCGGAACGTCGATGTCCGCCGTCGCCGTATCTTGCCCGGCCCATGTGCCGAAAGCCAGAATACAGTCGATGTCCCCCCGTTCCCTGATGCGGTCGAGCAGGCGTTGTCTGACTGCCGCGCGTTTTTCCTGCTCCCATCCGGCGGAGTAAAAGGCGTCGCCTGCGAATTCCAGCCTGTCGCCCCCCGCATCGGCATGCGCCCAGGCCCACATCGGGGCAAGATCCCCGCTCCTGTCGGGAGCGGGCACATCGCCGGACGCGATCAGGCCGCGTTCAGCAAGTCCTTCGAGCAGGCCCTGAAAAACGGCCGCGTATGTCTCGAAGGGACCGCCGACCATCAGGGCCAGACGCATTCTGTTGTCGGGACGCGCGCCTTGCGCCGGGGCAGGCGTGAAAAACAACGCAAACACAAGGCAAAGGGACAGAACGACAGAGTGTCGCGTCAAGCGGCAAGATTCGCCGGCCGAAGGGCGGCGCGCCGCACAATGCGGCGCGGGCAAAGCAGAAAGCGCCTTTCCCGCTTTGCGGTCTTCACGCCGAACCGACGGGGGGGGTGTGACGTCACAACAGGCGACCGCGCATTTCAGGCTGAAAAAGGCTCCACGCCCGTGCGGCGGGAAAAGGGAAATTCGCATGATTTTTGCATACTGCTGTTATGGTGCGCCGGGGTGACAACTTTGTCGGCATAGATTACAATAATGCTCTGCCTTTGTCTAGATGACGCTTTTTCCATAATCCGCCACGCTTCTTGTCTTGTCATTCTGAGCGTAGCGAAGAATCTATCTTCGGGGTTTGTTTTTTCAAGGCATTCGGATGGATTCTTCGCCTTCGGCTCAGAATAACAGGACGCTGTGCGGCAATGCTTACAGGCTCTTCGACTGCACCTCGGAACGACAGGGCCTGACGGATTATGGTTTTGTTTTCAGGAAGATTCCTTATTGCGGTTCGGGCTTGAAAGCCGAATCCGTCGGGAGGGCTGTTTATGGGTATGGAATCCGCACAAATCAGCGCGGGCGTCGCCGTGTCGTCCGTTTCCGGCAGGGTGGACCGAGCTGAAGACGGCCCCAGAGGGATTTTCATGGGCGCGGAAGTCGCCGTGGCCGACGACCCCATGTCCCTGCTGGCCGATGCTGCGGAAGAACTGACCTTCAGCCTGACGGAAAGCGAGGAATCCCGTCTGGACGAACGCAAGGAAAAAAGCGAAAAAAAACCCGATTACAAGGCCTATGTGACGGCGGCGCATGAGGTGCTGCAGCACCCGGACGATGAGGCGGAGCGCTCCCTGAACCACCTGGAGCGGCTCTTCAAGACCCGCAACACCATGGAACTTGCGCGGCTCATGCAGGAGATCCGGAGCGCGCTGCAAGGCACGGGGAGGAAAGAGCCCGACCCGGCGGACCAGTTCATCATGCTTGTCGGCCTTAAAGAACGTCTGGGCGACGGGCACGCCCTGGCCGGCAGCATTGACGCCGCTCTGGAGACTCTGGCCGCGGAGAACGGCTCGGCCGTCGCCTCCGGGCTGGCTGTGGATTCGGCCGTGCCGGCTTACGCGGATTTGGGCAAAGACCATGATCTGCGCGGCGTCTACCGAGGCATGACGGCCGATTTCAGCTCCCCGCGCGAGGCCCTGACCCGCCTTCTCGATCACTTCGGGCAGAACGGTCTGGACAAGGGATTGGATTTTCTGATGACGGTTCTGGGGAGCGAGCTTTCCTCCCTCAGCCCGTCTGTGGAACGCTCCCGGCTCAAGGCCCTGACCGGAGATCTCGCCGTGGTGCGCGTCCTGGGTGCCGTCCGGATGCGCTGCATCGGGATTTTGGAACGCCTGGACAGCGTACACGGCGTAAAAAGCAAGGCCGGCCCCGAAGCGTTGCTGGACGGCATCCTGACCCTGCGCGACGAGCCGTATGCCGGCATCAGGGACATGCAGCGCATAACAGCTCTGGCGGGGTTGCCGGACACGGAACGGGAAGTGCTGTTTCTGCAGGACGTGCTCCAGGGATTGCGGGATCTCCCCGACCTGTTCTATGATGGGCACGAAACGCGCCTGCGCGTGCTGGACGCGGCGCAAAGCGCCCTGGACGACGCCGTGCGCCGGGAAGAAGAGGAATTGGGGTTCTAAATATGATACGCAGGCATGTTATTGCCGAATTCGGGCGGCGCATGGGTTTGCCCGACCTGAGAGCCGAAGCGGGCAAGCCCGTGCAGTTGCATATTCAGGGTATGGGAACGCTGTTTATTGAAGGCGTGGAGGACGAAACCCCGATCTGCCTTGCCCGGAGCTTTCCCTCCCACGAGCGCGGCGTGTTGCGCCGGGCGCTGGAATTGTGCCGGCCCGGACTTTCGAGGCCCTTTCCCGTCTATGCGGGGCTTTACAAACAGACGACCCTTGTCTTTTTGGCGCGTTTTTCGCCGGAGCAATTTTCCGTGCAAACTCTGGAACAGGCCGTGCCCGTGCTTTCCGGGCTTCTGGATCAGGCCATCGGGGCCTGCGGGACATGCGAGGCATAAGGGCAGAGTGAAGAATCTTCTTCAAAAAACATAAAGATAGATTCTTCGCTGCGCTCAGAATGACGAGACAAAAACGCGATGGATTGCGGAGGGGCGGAGCCCGCCTGCGAAGCAGGCGCAATCCCGCGGAAACATAAAAACAGCATCGCTGTTTTGCAGTCGGAGAGCAGGGACGGCATACATGGAAAACACAATACAGGGCGCTTTTGATTTAACCCGCGGCATTCAGGATATTTTGCCCTTTGAGCAGACGGCCCTGCCCGACCGGGCGGTCCTTGCCCCGACCGATGCCCCCCGTGCCGCCCTTTTGGACGGCCTGTACGCCGCCCGCAACTGCGAGACCGTCATCAGCGCCTTTTTGCGCCCGTCCGTGCGCAATTTGGAAAACCTGAGTCCGGAACGCCACTGCCGCAGTCTGCGCCGCAGCCGGGACGCCCTGAAGGACGCCGACGACCCGGCTGTGGCCGCGCTCTGCGCTCTTCTGCGGGAAAACTGTGAAAGTATGGATCTCCTGGAATCCTTCCGGGGATTGCTTCTGGCCGGATGACGCGCCCGCGTCGCGGACAAACGCCTGTGCTTCAGCGTGAACAGATTGAATCCCTGGAAATACTCGGTTATGTGTATTTCCGGCAGGGCAGGGCAAAGGAAGCGCGCATCGTGTTCGAGGGACTCGCGGCGCTCGCCCCGGAAAATGAAGTCGCCCTCGGGCATCTGGCGGCCCTTGCCGTGGAGCGCGGCGACGGGGCGGAAGCCTTGCGCCGGCTGGACGCCTATGTCGCGGAATATCCGGATCGAAAGCATGAACCGGCCCTTGCTCTGCTGCGCATCCGGGCGTTGCGCCTGAACGGCCGGGAAGACGAGGCGGAGAAGATGCTTACGGAGTATTTTGCGGCGACCCCGGACGGGTAGGGAATTTGCGCTTCCCCCGGTTCCGGGGAAAGGGAACGGCAACGGCGCGCGCAGCGCAGGGACGACGTATAGAAATGTCGGTATTTTCCGCAAGAAGTATCGTGCGCGGGGTGGTCCGGCACAATGACCTGACCATGGTGCTGGTGCTGGTGCTGGTCTTTGCCATGATGATCGTGCCCATGCCCACGCCGCTGGTCGATCTGCTGATAGGCATCAATATCGGGGTTTCCTTCATTGTGCTGATGATGGCCATGTATGTGGCCTCCGCCCTGGAGTTTTCCGTTTTCCCTACCCTTTTGCTCTTTACCACCCTGTTCAGGGTGGGTCTGAACATCACCACCACCCGCCTGATCCTGATGCAGGCCGATGCCGGCGCCATCATCGACACCTTCGGCGAATTCATGGTCGGCGGCAACTTTGTCGTCGGCGGCGTGGTCTTTCTCATCCTGACGGTGGTGCAGTTCATCGTCATCGCCAAGGGCGCGGAACGGGTGGCCGAAGTCGGCGCCCGTTTCACCCTGGACGCCATGCCGGGCAAACAGATGAGCATCGACGCGGATTTGCGCGCCGGCGCCATAGACATGGAGGAGGCAAAGCGCCGGCGGAACCGGGTGTCCAATGAAAGCAGCCTGTACGGAGCCATGGACGGGGCCATGAAATTCGTCAAGGGCGACGCCGTGGCGGGCATCTTCATCACGGTCATCAATCTGGTGGGCGGCATCATCATCGGCGTCACCCAGATGAGCATGACCGCCGGGGAAGCCGTGCAGCGTTTCGGCATCCTCAGCATCGGCGACGGGCTGGTTTCGCAGATACCCTCACTGCTCATCTCCATTTCGGCGGGCATCATCATCACCCGCACGGGCGACGACAACGCCGAAGGCCTGGGCAGCCAAGTGGGAAGCCAGATATTCTCCCAGCCCAAGGCCCTGACCCTGGCGGGCGCACTGGTGGCGGCCATGGCCGCCGTCCCCGGTTTCCCCAAACCCCAGCTCATCATGCTCGGCGCGGCCATCTGCTCCCTGGGCTTTGTGCTGTTGCGCATGAGCAAGGAAACGCCGGCCGACGACGGCAGGGAAGATCTGCGGAAAACCCTGGCCCCCACCCTCGGCTCCGGAGAAACAAAGCGCCGGCCCGGCGACGAGTTTTCCCCGACCGTGCCCATCCTGATGGACATCTCCCCGGAACTGGAAAGCTCCCTGAGCTATGAACGCCTGAACGAGGAACTGCTCGCCCTGCGCCGTGCCCTCTATTTCGATCTGGGCGTGCCTTTCCCCGGCATCAACATCCGGACGGACAACGGTCTGGCGTCCCTTTCCTACACCCTGCTGATTCACGAGGTTCCCATCGCGCGGGGACGGCTGGAAAAAAACATGCTCCTGGCGCGGGAGTCCAGGGCCGACCTGGAAATGCTCGGGCAGGAGGTGCGGGAAAGCGAGCAGTTTCTTCCGGACATTCCCTCCCTGTGGGTGGACGAAGCCAAAGGCCCTCTCCTGGAACGAGCCGGCATAAGCTGCATGAGCCACTCTAGGATTCTGGCCTATCATCTTTCCCTGATACTCACGCGGCATGCCGACGAATTTGTCGGCCTGCAACAGGCGAAGTTTCTGCTGGACCGCATGGAGGGCATCGCCCCGGATCTGGTGCGGGAAGCGACCAGACTTCTGCCGACGCAGAAAATCGCCGAAATTTTTCAGCGTCTGGTTCGGGAACGCATCTCCATCCGCAACCTGAGCGCCATTCTGGAAGCCCTTGTGGACTGGGCCGGCAGGGAAAAGGACATCGTCCTCCTGACCGAGCAGGTGCGCGGCGCGCTCAAGCGGCAGATCAGCTACATGCACTCCGGCGGCCTCAACATCCTGCCCGTGGTGCTGCTGAACCCCGATGTGGAGGACATGGTGCGCAAGGCCGTACGCCAGACCTCGTCCGGGGCCTATCTGGCCTTGGCGCCGGAATCAAGCCGCGCCTTCATCGACGCCCTGCACCGGGAAACGGACGCGGCTCTAGCACGCAAGCAGGCCCCTGTGCTGCTTACCTCCATGGACATACGCCGTTATGTGCGCCGGCTGATTGAGCCGGATTTTTATGACCTGCCGGTACTTTCGTACCAGGAACTGACCCCTGAAATCACAACGCAGCCCGTTGCCAGGATCAAGCTGTGAGCACACCCGTCGATCTGGCCGTTCAGGTCTGTTATCTTGTTCTGGTGCTTTCCCTGCCGGCCATCGCCGTAGCCTCCGTCACCGGACTCCTGGTCAGCCTGTTGCAGGCCGTCACGCAGTTGCAGGAACAGACCTTGAGTTTCGGGGTAAAACTGGTCAGCGTCATTGCGACCATTCTGCTCATGTCCGACTGGCTCGGCGGCGAGCTGCTGCGCTTTTCCCGAAGCATTTTCGACAATTTTTATCTCATTGTGCGTTAAGCATGCTTGATGTGTTCATATCTTCTTACGCCGCCCATGGGATTCTGCTTTTCATCGGCAGCGTCCGTCTGCTGACCTTCTTTTTTATCGTGCCTTTCATGAGCGGCGAGGCTGTGCCCGGCCAACTGCGTTTCGCCCTTGCCGTCATTCTCTCGCTCTTTGTCTATCCCACCTTTGCGGATATTGAACTTCCGGCGTCGGGTGCGGAGCTCTTCCTCCATCTGCTGCTTATTCTGAGCAAAGAACTGCTTGTCGGCTTCGTTCTGGCTTATACGGCCGGGGTCATTTTCTGGGCCATGCTTTCCGCCGGTTTTCTTCTGGACAACCAGCGCGGCGCGGGCATGGGGCAGGTCACGGACCCGGGCAGTGAAGAGAGCACCTCGTTGTTCGGCGCTTTTTTGAATCAGATTACCGTGTATCTCCTGTTCAGCACCGGGGCTTTTGTGCAGATCGTCCTGCTCCTGCTCACAAGCTACGGGGTCTGTCCTCCGGGTTTTGAACCCGGCGGGGGAGCGGTAGAGGCCGTACCGGTCTTTCTCATGGGGCAGTTTTCCCGTCTTATGATCGTCACGGTGGTCTTCGCCGCCCCCATTGTGCTCATCTGCCTGTTGACCGACGTGGGACTCGGCCTTGTCAACCGTTTCGCCCCGCAACTGAATGTGTTTTTCCTGTCCATGCCCGTCAAAAGCGCTCTGGGTCTGCTCATGGTGCTGTTCTATCTGGGCACGCTCATTCCCCTGATCACGCGTGAGCTGTTTTTCATCACCGGGCGGGCGAATGCCTTCTGGAGCATCCTCGGACCATGAGCGAACCATACAGCAACTTTCTAGCGGCAGGGGTTTGCAGGCAAACCCGCGCAGCGAGATTGGAGCAGGCGGGCTTTGCCCGCCGCAGACGACAATCTCAAGCGTAAAATGCTCTAAGCAGATAAGTCCGAAAAATATCCAAGGATGGTTCAGGAGTTATGGGTATTCTCAAAGTTGAAATGCTCTAAAGTCCGACAGACCCCTAGGAGCCTGTCGGACTTTGCCTTAAAATATTTATAACATACTGAAATTATTATATACGGCTTTCATTGATCGGATTTGCTATATATAAAAATATCAGTATGTTACAGAAAATAC
>JAISRC010000001.1 GCA_031273845.1 Desulfovibrio sp. | reverse complement strand
TCCCGGCATAACCGGATCTGTATATGGCGGAGTGAAATTCATAGACGTCAGCGGCTCGTCGACCGTAATCAGCAATAACATAGTTACCATATCCGGCAGCGAAATCGGTAACGATGTTTCCGGCGGCTATGCCCATACTGCTGGTGAATCAAGCGCGGCAACGGTCGACAACAACACGGTCACAGTAAGCGATAACAGCATTATCGAATACGACGTTTACGGCGGCAATGCCCATACTGCTGGTGAATCAAGCCCGGCAACGGCCGGCAGCAACACGGTCACAGTAAGCGGCAGTGCGGTCGAAGAAGGTCGCGTTTACGGCGGCTATGCCTATACTGCTGGTGAATCAAGCTCAGCAACGGCCAACAACAACACGGTCACAGTAAGCGGCAACAGCACTATCGAAGGGAACGTTTACGGCGGCAATGCCTATACTGATGGTGAATCAAGCCCGGCAACGGCCGACAACAACACGGTCACAGTAAGCGGCAGCACGGTCAGTGGATACGTATTCGGCGGCGATGCCTATGCTGTTTGTGAATCAAGCGCGGCAACGGCGGCAACGGCCGATAACAATACAGTCACGGTAACCGACAGCAGAGTCGAATCTAACGTATACGGCGGCTATGCCGATTCTGAATCTTATGATGTATCAAGATCGGCCCCGGCAACGGCCGATAACAACACTCTCACGGTAACCGGCAGCAAAGTCGAAGGTTTTGTTATAGGTGCCCTTGCCTTTAGTAGAGAAAGTTCGGCCTCGGTCGCCGGCAACGCGGTCACGATAACCGACAGCATTATTAATGACGAATGGGGGGGGGTGTTTACGGCGGCTATGCCGAGAGTGAACTAGGCTCGACCTCGGCCGACAGCAACACTGCCACGGTAACCGACAGCATTATTGAAAGCGGGGGCGTTTACGGCGGCTATGCCAACACTTTTGGTGAATCAACCTCGGCAACGGCCGATAACAACACGGTCACAGTAAGCGGCAGTGCAGTCGAAGAAGATGGCGTTTACGGCGGCTTTGCCTTTGCTTATGGTGAATCAAACTCAGCGACGGCCGACAACAACACGGTCACAGTAAGCGGCAACAGCACTACCAACGTGAACGTTTACGGCGGCTATGCCGACGCTGAAGACGCTTCAAGCTCGGCAACGGCCAATAACAATACGGTCAACATCATCGACAGCGACATACAAGGCAGCGTTTACGGCGCCGGCACATCTTTCCTCTCTACTTACACACCGTCGCTGAGCGCCTTCAACAACACAGTCACTCTGGCGGGGGCGACTAATGTTGAGGGGGACGTTTTCGGCGCGTACAACAATTACGCCGGCGGCAACCTTGATACCGGACGCAACACTCTGAACATCCGCAGGCCCAAGGCCGGCGGCATCACGGTGGGCGGCGACCTGGGAAACTTCGAGTACCTGAATTTTTATCTGCCCGAATACTTCACGGCGGGCGGCATCATGCTCAAGGTAGCCGGCGATGCCGACATTGACGGCAGCGAGGTTTATCTGGGCTTTGAAGGTTCGCGTACTCTCCTGAAAGCCGGAGATACGGTAACGCTTCTCAGCGCCCGCAACCAGCTCGCCTCACCCGCCTCGACAAGAGTACAGGGACAGTCGGGAGCGACCCTGCGCTATGATTTCAACATTTATACACAAGGCAATGAACTGCTCGCCACCGTCGCCTCCATGAGCCTCATGGAACAGACCAAGGCCCTGTCCGAAGGATTCCTGGGCGGTATGGGACTGATGATCATGGGTGCGGACACTCTGGCTGATCAGGGGATAGCAGGCGCCGTTGACGCAGCGAAAGTCGGAGCGGCGCGGGAAGGCTCCGGGCTGGCCGGTTTCGGCACAGTGAGCGGAGGCCGTATGCGTTACAATACAGGCTCTCATGTTGATGTTTCCGGCTTTTCCCTCCTCGCCGGCCTGTCCCTCGGCCAAGACCTCACCCCCGGACGCCTGACCCTCGGCGCCTTCTTTAGAGTACGGCCTGGGTGACTATGACACCTACAATTCCTTTTCCAATGCCGCATCGGCGCACGGCGGCAGCGACACCAGATATGTCGGCGGCGGCATTCTCGGCCACTTCGCATTTATCGACACCGGGCCGGGCCATTTCTATGCCGAAGCCGCGGCGCGCATGGGCCGGGTGGAAAGCGAATTTTCCAGTTCAGACCTGCGCGACACCAACGGCCGCAAGGCGGATTACGATTCCGAGAGCCTGTATTACGGACTGCATTTTGGAGCGGGCTATGTATGGAACATCACGGACGCAGCCTCTCTCGACCTGTACGGTAAATACTTCTGGACCCGGCAGGAGGGCGATTCCGTCAAACTGTCTACGGGCGAGCCGGTACACTTTGATGCCGTCGACTCTCACCGTATACGGGCTGGCGGTCGTTTTGCCTATGCTGTGAACGAGTATTTCAGCCCCTATGTCGGAGCCGCCTATGAGCATGAGTTCGACGGCAAGGCGCGGGCGACGACGGACAGCTTCCGCATTGATGCCCCGACCCTGGAAGGATCAACGGGGATCGGTGAATTCGGTCTTTCCTTCAGGCCCACGGCATCTATTCCCCTGAGCATTGATCTCGGCGTCCAGGGCTATACCGGACAACGCGAAGGCGTGACCGGCAGCCTGCATCTGAAACTTGAGTTTTAGAGCATTTTACGCTTGAGATTGCCGCTTACGGCGGGCAAAACCCGCCGGCTCCAATCTCGCTGCGCGGGTTTGCCCGCAAACCCGCGCAGGCCGGTTCATATATTTTCAAAGTCAAAATGCTTTAACGGCGAAAGCAAGCTTCGCCTACGCCTGCGGGGCGGGCGGTGGAGCTTCGCGCTCACGCCGCCTGAGCATTTTCAATTTTGAAATGCTCTAAGAATCGATCTTCATGATAAATGTGACCATTTCGGAAAACTCCGGTCAGTTTTTTTTGAACATGGGCGGCAACCACAGCGCGGCAGGCACAAGCAGGGGGATAAAACCGAGCAGTCCGGCCGCTTCCCCGGGCAGGAAGGGCCGGCAGAAACGGTTGACGGCCAGGGCGGCGAGAACGGCCGTCGCCGCAACGCACAGGTGCGCCGGCCGGCATTCCAGGCCGCGCCGCGTTGCCAGACCTACGGTGCAGACCGCCATCACCAGCTTGGTGCCGGATATCGCCCATGACGCGCCCCAGGCCCCCTGGGCGGGGATCAGAAAAGCGCACAGGACGATGTTGACCGCAAGCCCGCCGAGGTAAATGAAGAAAACCTGCCTGTGCAGGCCCATGCTGAGGAGCATGCAGGCGGCCAGATTGTGCAGGAAAGACGCCGTGATGCAGGGGAGTTGCGCACGCAGCAGGCCGGCGGCTTCCAGGTACGTCGGCCCGTAAAGCAGATCCAGAATTCTGCCGCCCTCCGTAAACAGGGGATAGCCTGAAAAAATACCCAGAAGAAGCAGGCATTTGACGGAAAAATTGTTCAATCGCATGAAGGATGCGCGGTCCTTGTTCCATTGCCCGGCCATGAGCGGAAACATGACCTTTTCAATAAGCGCCCCCGAAATGAGAATACTCAGCCCGTCCACTATCTCCCAGGGCGCGTTATACAGCCCCAGAGCATAGGTCCCGCTGCCGTAATCAAGCATGTAGATGTTGAGCTTGTTGTAGAGCAGGCCGCAAACGGCTATCCCGGCAAAAAGCAGGGCGTCCCGACCGCCGGCGTGCCGTCCCGCCGGCCGCGGGGCAAAGATCGCCGAGCGCCCGCGCAGAACGGGAGCTATGCAGAGAAAGACGACCAGTGCCTCCGCAATCTTGAAACAGGCCGTGAACTGCAAAGGGGCGTCGAGCAGAAGGGCGCTTATCCCGAAAAGGCTTCCGGCCAGCGCCGCAGGGATGCGGATGCGCATCTCCGTATCCTGCCGCCCCTGCACACGGCACAGGGCAAAAAAAGACTGCGCCGCGGCCGAAGGACCCATGCCCGCGGCGATGATGAGTACAATCGACGTTTTTTCCGGGCCGTAGCCGAGGATAAGGCAGAGCAGGGCAAGCAGGACCAGGGACAGGAGCATGAGGCGAAACTGTATGCCCAACGTATGCAGCAGGATGCCGCGCTTGTCCGCGCGTTTTTCGCTGAAGCGCGGCACAAGATAGTTCTCGAATCCCGCGCCGGTGATCATGGCGACAAGCATGCCGAGCGCCGCGGCCAGGGTGAAAAGCCCGAAGGTTTCCGGGCCGGAGCGGGCCAGGAGGATCATGAACACGCCGCTGAGCAGCCCGCTGCCCCACTGCGCGCAAAACATGAAACCGAAACGGCGCGAAAGCAGCTTCAGGAATGCGAAAGTCCCGGCGCGGCGCGCGCTTTCGCCTTGTCCGGGTTCCGCCGCTTTTACGGACAGGGCGTCAGCGCCGTTTTCCGGCCCGGCCATGGAGCGTCCGTTCGTACACTTCTTCATGTTTTTCAACCATGGCCCGCCAGGAATAGGCTTCCAGCGCCCGTTCCCTGCCCGCCCTGCCGAAACGGGCGCGTTCCCCGGCGTCGTTCAGCATCCTCAGCATTCCGTCCGCTGCCGCGGCAGGGTCTCCGGCAGGGAACAGCAGGCCCGTCCTTTCATGCAGAACCGCCTCCGCATTGCCTCCCACGTTTGTAGCCAGCACCGGCAGGGCGCAGGACATGGCTTCCAATACGGCATTGGGCGTGCCCTCATTGTCCGACGCCAGCACGAAAAGTTGTGCTTTGTGCAACAGTTCCCGCACATTGCGGCAGTTGCCGTGCAGAAAGACTTTGCCGCGCAGGGGCGTCCGCCGGGACATCTCAAGGATTTTTTCCCGGAGGACGCCGTCCCCGGCCAGATGCAGCTCGGCATCGGGCCTGTCGCGTAAAACGCGGGCAAAGGCCTCAAGCAGCAGGGCATGGTTTTTGACCGGGGCCAGTCTGGCGGTGCAGAGCACGGACGGTCTTTCTGCTTCGGCGTCGGGCGGGCGGAAATACTCCGTGTCCACGCCGTTGGGTATATAAAAGACCCTGTGTCCCGGAATGCGGATTTTTTGTTTCAGAATGTCGCGGACGGCCTCGGCATTGCAGATATGGGCATCTGCCTGCCTGTGCAACAGGCGCTCGTGCTGGTCCCCGGCCGCCGTCAGGCTCCGGCAGCAGGCGATGACGGCGGGCAGGCGCAAAAGGCGGCCGAAGATCCTTCCCCAGATGTTGGGCAGAACGGTCAGGAGCTGCAACAGGGGCGGCCGTTCCCGCGCCAGGAATTGCCACAGGGCGGGCAGGGCGCGGGAAACTCTGAAGACCGGCCCGTCCGTCAGCGACAGGTGTTTCAGCCCGCGCGACGCGGCTTCGGGGAGCAGGTCCCCGCTTCCGCCGTGCAGGGTGACGAGCAGCGGCTCAAAGCGCCTCCTGTCCAAGCGTGACGCCAGTTCAAGAGTCTGGCGCTGCGTGCCGCCGAAGTCAAGATCCTCCAGAAGAAAAACCAGCGGCACGGGACTGTTGTCGCGCTTCACCGAACATTTCCTTTAAGACAATTTGATTTTGAGACGCTCCCTTCGGCGCTTAACGGCGAAAACAAGTTTCGCCTACGCCTGCGGGGCGGGCGGCGACGCTTCGCGCGTGCGCCGCCTGAGCATTTTCAACTTTGAAATGCTCTACAGCCCGGAACAGGAAGAAGACGCGTTTTTCCCGGCCGCCTCCGTTTCCAGCAGGGAGGATCGCGCCCCGGACAGGGACCACTGCCCGCGCAATGCGGCGTAAACGGCATACAGCACGGCAGGGATGACCTGCACCAGATGCAGGACGAGGGCAAAGGCGAGGGCCTCGCTCTTGTCCACATCCACCAGCCCCAGGGCGGCGACGATGGAGGCTTCAAAGGTGCCTATCCCCCCCGGCGTGCCGGGAAGCATTACCCCGACCGCTCCGGCCGCGGTCAGCAGCAGTCCGGTGAACAGGTCCGGCATGCTGTCGTGGAAGTATGCGAAAAACAACGCATTGAAGATGCAGAAACCTGCCCATATGGGCAGGGACAGGGCGGTCAGCCGCAGGGCGGAGGGCCGGTATTGCTCACCGGCAAGACGCAGTATTATGGCGTCCAGTTGCGTGCGCAGGGCGGCGTTCGGCAACAGGGAAACGCACTTGTGAAAAAAGTTCCGGAAGCGGCGGATCAGGAACAGCCCCGCGATCAGCGCGAGGGGCAGGGACAGGGCGGGCATGTACAGTTCCGGGGCGTCAAGATATATGCCGACGCAGACCGCCATGAAAAGCACGGTCACAAGATCGCTCAGGCGTTCCCAGAAGACGGCGCATAAGGTCGCGGGTATGGTGATTCCGCAGTTTATCGACAGATACACGGATTTGACCACATCGCCCAGACGCGCCGGCAGCAACGTGTTCACCCCGGAACAGAGGAAACAGCCGCGCACGGCCCAGGGCAGGGAGCAGTGTTTTTCCAGGATGCTGTACAGGCGCATTCCCTGGAGCAGGGCCGTCGTGCTGAAGAGCAGACAGGCGGCGACAAGGCCGTGCGCGGGCAGGGAATCAAAGGCCGCCGCGAAGCGCTGCGTGTCGAGGTTGTGAAAAAGATACCAGACACAGACCGCCGGTACGGCCGTCACCGCCAGAACCTTGAGAATCTTGCCCCGGAAGGCCGTCATGGGGTCTTGTTGTCCGAAACGAACTTGACGACAGTTTTGAAGCCGGGGCGCAGCTTGCCGTCGTCATTGGGAATTTCTATACGCACGTTGTAATAGCTGGGGCGGTCCACATTCATGTCGTCCGGATAGCGGTCTATATGGCTGATGATCCCGTCATGGACACCGTCCAGCGACACCACCTGCACAGAGGCTTTGCCGCCCACGCGGAGGCCGGGTATTTCCGCTTCAAAGACGCGGGTGCGCACTTCCATGGGGTTGGTGCGCCCTATGGTGACGGCGGCGGGCAGCGCGGGGACGATACTTCCCGCGCGGAGCGAAGGGTCCACAAGCAGGATCTCGCCTTCCAGCGGGCTGAGCAGTTCTCCGAACTCGGGCACAACGCCGTCTTTCACGGGAACGCCGATTTTGCGTCTGACAATGGCCAGTCTGTTGTTCAGTTCGCTTTTGTCTATTTTCATCAGGCCGGCCAGCAGCCCGGATTTGTCGCGCAACTGTCCCACATTGTGTTTCAGGGTCCTCAGAAGGTCGGCCGACCCCATCTGGGCAGCGGACAGGCGCTTGGCGCTTTCGTATTCCTTGTTGAGGTCGGTTATCCGTATCTCGTTGTCGGCAATGGATATCTGTGTGTTGATGATGGTTCTGTCCAGGGAGAGGTACTGCAGGATGGCCAGAATGGATTCGTCCCTGAGTTTGAAACGGACCAGGGGCTGCCCTTCCTTTACCTTGTCGCCGGGGCGGATCGGCACTTCCGTGATGGTTCCCGCGTATTCTAGGGGGACATTGTACATGATCGTGGCGAAAATTTTACCGTTGTGCCCGGCGTCTTCGTCAAAGGCCAGCGCCCGGCGCGGGGCTGCCGCAAGCAGAACGGCGGCAAGCAGGAAAGCCGGCAGGGCCGGGATCAGGAAGGCCGCGGGCACCGCCGCGCGGGAAGCTCCGAACTGCCGGATCATAGCGCTGATTTTTCCTCTTCTCGTTCGGTGTTTTCAAAATAGCGGCGCCGGAAATTGCCGCTCAACAGCCAGTTGGCAAATTCCCTGAGACTGAGCTGCATTTCGGCTTCGGCCATGGCGAGTTCTTCTTCATACAGGCGGGTTCTGATGTTGTCCACAACAGAGAAGTCAACCTGGCCGCCGTGGTATTGCAGTTCGGCCTTTTGCTCGTCCAGCGCCAGAGCGGCGACCTTGTTCCGGGCGGCTTCAAATGAGGCCGCGGCCATTCTGAAATCGTTCCAGGCCGACTGCCAGCCCGCTGCGAAGCCTGTGCGCGCCGCTTTGGCCCGCTGCGATTCCTGGAGCCTGCGCAGACGGCTGCCCTGCACGCCGCGCTCGCGTTCCCCCCAGTCCAGCAGGGGCAGGGTGAAGGTTATGTTCAGAAAAATGTCGTCCTTGGTGGAATAGGTGGCGTAATCGCTGGTCGGGTTGGCGGCGTATACGTCCATGTTCATGGTGGGCAGGTAGCGGGTCCAGTTGACCATAACGTCATAGTCGCGCAGTTTCAGGGCCAGTTTGATGATCCTGGATTCCGGCGAGGGCTGCCAGACGGCTTCCCAGGAACTTTTCGCCAGGGCGGCGGATGCCCCGTCGTTGTCCAGCATTTTGTTCAGGCTTGCGGGGTCGATGCGCAGTTTCCTGTCCAGGTCCAGACCGGTCAGGACTTTGAGAGCGAGGAGCAGTGAGGATATGGAGGCTTCGGTTTTTTCCAGTTCCGCCGCGATGCGCTGTTCAAAGTGCGCGGCCTTTGCCTGCTCCATGGGATTGGGCGCGGGGCCTTCCTTGGCTTTTTGGTATACCGAGAACTGTTTCGCCTGCTCAAGCCGCGTTTTCTGCAG
The DNA here is from genome assembly GCA_031273845.1 of Desulfovibrio sp. Classification (GTDB taxonomy): domain Bacteria; phylum Desulfobacterota; class Desulfovibrionia; order Desulfovibrionales; family Desulfovibrionaceae; genus Frigididesulfovibrio. Next base: position 35,904 of record JAISRC010000001.1, on the reverse strand, counting down.
TTCTCTCAATTTTTCCCTGTTTTGCAGACTCAGCATTGCTTCGCCTATCTGCCCCGCCTTTTTTTCCAGCGCTATTTTGTGGGTCAGCAGGGCGATATCTTCCATAAGCAGGGAGGCCCGGTGGGAAAAGGAACTGGCGACGGGTTCGAAGCCGTAAACGCCGAAGCCCATGCGGAAAGAAGTGTCCTCGTATTCTTTGTGTTGGCGCGTGGTGTTCGCGATGACGCGAAAAAAAGTCTGGATGTTCGGAAATCTTCTGTAGTAGGCCGATTCCGAGGACATCTGCGTCAGCTCCAGGCCGACCAGGCTTTCCGCTATATCCGGCGCGTGGTGTGCCGCAGTAAGGATGCAGTCGTCAAAGGACAGGGCCTTGTCTTCAGGAGGCAGGGGGGCGACCGGCAGCGTTTCCTCCGACCAGGCGCTTTCCTTGTCTACGACATTTGCATTCCACGGGGGGCCGAGTCTGTCGTTGCCGGCGATTTTCCTTGCGCAACCGCCGAGGCTTGCGAGCAGGAACAGTGCCGCCAGGATCGGCAGGGTGCGCCTGATGCCGGCGGAAAACTTACGGTCTGCGGTTGTTTGCTGCATGCCCGGACGCCGGTTTGGAGGAAAAATGTTTACAGGCGACAATCGCCCGCCCGTCCTGAAGGCTGTATACCGTGTCGCAATAGTCGGCCACCTGCGGGTCATGGGTGACGACAATGATGCCCACGTCGAGGTTTTCACATACGCTGCGGAAATGGGCCATGAGTTTCCTGGTGTTTTCAGCGTCGAGTTGTCCCGTCGGCTCGTCCGCAAGCAGAACCTTGGGGTTGTTGATCAGGGCGCGGGCGATGGCGACGCGCTGCTGTTCGCCGCCGGAGAGCAGGTTGCTCCGCGCCTGGGCTTTTCCGGACAGATTCACCGAGTCCAGCAGTTCCCTGACCCGCGCCAGCCGTTCTTTGCGCGGGACCCCGGAATAAATGAGAGGAAATTCAACATTCTCCTCCACCGTGGAATAGGCGAATACGGCGCAGCTTTGCAGGATGAAGCCGAAGAACTGCCGGCGGAAGAGCGCCTGTTCTCCCGCGTCGAGGCCGAGCAGGTCCCGGCCCTTGCAGGTGTATGTGCCGTGGTCCGGTTTCTGGAGCAGACCGAGGATGAGCAGCAGGGAGGATTTCCCGCAGCCGGACGGCCCCATGACGGCGGCCATTTGTCCGGCGTTGAGCGTCAGGGAAACGCCTTTCAGGGCCTGATAGGTTCCGTAGCTTTTGACGATATCGGCGGCTGCCAGCAGTTCTTCCATGGATTGCCCGCGCTTGGTTTCAAACGAAGGAACGTTAAGCGATACGGTTTTGAAACGCCCTCATAACCCGGCCTTACTCAAAGCGCAAGGCCGAGGCCACGTCCATGCGTCCGGCCTGTATGGCCGGCCAGGTGCCGCCCGCGGCGCCGACTACGGACGCGACCACAAGGCAGAGCGGCACATGCAGGATGATGGAAAGCCAGGAAACAGGCATATCCAGGGCTATGCAGATCGCCAGGATGGCGCTTACCCCGAAAACTATCCCGGCAACGCCGCCGAGCAGGGCATTGCACAAGGCTTCACCCAGGAACTGCCGCATGATGTCGTTCTGTTCCGCGCCCATGGCGAGTTGCAGGCCGATTTCGCGGGTGCGCTCGCGCACGGAGGCAAACGCGCTCTGCCAGATGCCGAAAGTTCCCAGACCCAGAGAAGCGATAATGCCGAGCAGGAGCAGTATATGCACCCTGTTTATGATCGTGCGCACTTTCGTTATTTCGTCTTTGGCGTATTCTATTTCAAAATAAGGCGTGTTCTGCTGCGAGAGAATCAAATCAGGCAATCTTTCGACCAGCGGCTCCACATCTTCCATGCGGTACAAGCGTAAAAGCATTCTGTTCGGATAGGTATTTGCGGATATAAGTCTGTCTGAAGCTGTAGTAAGTGGAATAAAACATTGGTTTGCTCTTGTGCGCATCATCAATCCGCTGCCTATGCCGACAACGGTATAATTATCGTTAAAAATTGTCAGTGTCCTGCCTACATATGGCCCCCGGCCGAAGAGATTGCGGGCAAGGTCTATGCCGAGTATACAGACGCGCGCGCGTTTCTTTTCATCTTCTTCAGTGAGCAGCCTTCCTTCAGATACTCCAAGGTCGTATACTTTCCAGAAAAAAGGATCAACGCCGCGGGCATATATGGAAACAGATTTTTCACCGACCTGCATGGGAAAGAAGTCCCAATAGCGCATTGATCTCCCTACATACATTACTTCCGGTAATTTACGAAACATTACTGTTGTTTTATCTGTAAAAAAATGCGGCGGCGTATTTGCGTATAAATGTTCTTCCATGGTTACGGATATTATGGTTACAGTGCCTATCAAGGCTACATCACTGACTATGCGGTTTTCAAGATCTTTGCCGACAACATCGACGCCTAGAAACATGGCAATCCCTACGCTGATGGAGAGAATAACCCCCAATTTCAACTGGCGCACTTGCCGCCTGATGACTATACGCAGAAGATCGGAATTTCTCAGCACCGGCTATTCTCCCGTATGGGGCAGAGGGGCGCGAATATCGTTCGCTTCGGTCGGCAGATAAATGTAAAACACTTCATTATGCACCGTGGGTGCGGAAAGTTCAAGCACCGCCGCATATCCTGATTCCCCCGCCTTTTCCCAAGGCAGGGAGAGAATGACGGCCGGCCTTTTTTCCGGGCAGTGTTCCAGTATGATGCTTGCGGCTTGCTCGGCGGACATGTTGAGCTTTTTCTGCCGTTCGGCGTCAAAAACGGCGAAGGTCCCCCATCGCATGTTGACGGGACTCCAGAACTGTTTCCCCGGCATGTCCTTGAGCAGGGGGCAGATGCGGGCCATGGTGAAAGCGGCGGTCGGCGTACCCGCCAGTCGGTTGCGGACAAAGAGCGAGGCCGCGGGCAGGTTGGAGGAGGGGAGGGAAATTTCCTTGTACAATTCGACGGCGCCGGTGGGGTATGAAAAAAGACAGGCCAGGAGCAGGGGGTAAGCCGGCAGTGCGGCGATTTTGCCGCCGCGGCCGGGAAATTCTCCGTTTTTAATACCGTTCAGCACGATCAGGGTCACGGCGACCAGGATGCCCGACAGCAGGTACCAATGACAGGTGGAGAGGGGATAGACGCACAAATCTATAAAAAGCGCGAACAGGGCGGACCCCGCCGCGCAAAGGGCGAGTGCCGGATCCGTTTTGTAAAGCATTGCAAACCACGCGGCGGCAAACGGAAGCGCAAAAAAGGCGGCGGCAAGGTCAAGAGGGGAAAGGAGGGATACGGCGCCCAGATCGGAGTGCAAAGCGGCAAAGCGCGCTTCGAGCATCAGCGAAGCCTTGTCCGCCGGGGGAATCAGTTGGAAAAGCGCGAAGCCGATAAGAAAAAAAGGCGGAAGCGAGGAGAGGCAGGCGCGGAAACCGGCTTTTCCGCATACGGTTTCATACAGCCGCCTGCCGGCCATGATGCACGCATAGGGCAGACAGAGCACCATCAATTGGGACAGGACACCGGGAATCAGGGCATAGGCAAAGGGGAACGCGTTCCGCCGGGGATGAAGCCGGGCATGGAGGATGAGCAGCAACACGATCAGACTGTATGGCCGGGCTTCTATGCCCAGCAGGATGAATGCCGGCGAACAAAGGATCAGGATTTTCCCGCCTGTGCCCAAAGACGTATCACGGATAAGAAAGGCGGCCGCGACCAGGGTGAAGCAAAACCCCAAAGGGTAGAGAACTTCAAAGGGCAAACCGAGGCTGATAAACAGTTTGAGCAGCAGATGCCAGCCTATGGGGTGGCCTTCAAGGCCGGCATTGGCGATCAGGGCCGGAATATCCATATCCCTGGCCATGAGCCAAGCCTGGATTTCGTCCCGCCAGGGTTCGTGCGCATAAACGCCGAGACACAGAAGCGACAGAGGAAGCGCGTATGCGATGGGCGGAATGTGCCGGCCTGCGATTCTGATGTCGCCGTGGAGATTTTCGGAGGTCGGGTCAGTCAAAGCTACCGCCGTATCGGGCAGAGCGCAAAGAGTATAAAGGCGGACAACGGTAGTCAATTTGTGCGGACCACATGTGGATTGCCTTTATATTTTGTTGATATTATCTGTTGTAAGAATTTTTATTTTCCTGCTTATAATACCGTGTTTATATAGAGTATAAGAAAGAAAATTACCCATATTCATTTCATCATGCGGCCATTTAAGCGTAGGAGTATATATTATAGCCTGTGTAAGGTTATTTTTATCTGCACGCTCTATATCTTTAATCCATTGATTAATAATTGATTTTTGATATTCTGCTTCTTTATATGGCCGCTCAACCCAAGGATCTGTTATCCATAGAAGGCTTAAAATATGTATGGAGAGAATCGGCAGGAGAAAGAAAATCGAAGGAATTCGTATACAGATGTATATTGCAAAAGCGCACAGCATTAAATTGATGTAAATTAACAGACCGAACATGGCGTTATTGCCCAAATTCTTTCCTGTCGAAGCAAGTATAAGAATATTGAGCGCGATAATCACAATACATGATAAAAAAGATGAGGAAATAAAATATAAAAATATTCTATCATTTTTATCAAGATATTTTTTTATAAAAAGTTTATACAATATGATAGATAAATATATAACAAATGTTATGCCTAAAAGAATAAAAATGTGTATGGAGAAGGCATGTTGTAGACCCGCAAAAAATAAGTTTACCGCTTCTGTAACAGGGATAATACTATCTTCATTATGTAAACTGTTATAGCGATCCCCATTATAATCGTATATAGCTGCAATGGACCATAACAATAATACAAATATAAACAAGAGTTGTACAAAAGATAAATTTTTTATAAAATTTTCTATTCCAAATTTTATATTTTTATACAATTTGCATGACAGAAATATATCTATAAATATACAGCCTCCGGCATAAGCAGTCGGTATGATGCTTGCGGTAGTCATAGAAAATAAAATAAAATATATAATGCTGAGAAAACAGAACAAGAAATATTTATTATTATTGAAAAGTTTATTTATATTATGATACATCGGTGTGGAATTGTCGATTATTCGATATGATTTAAGATGTAATTTACAGAGAAAAAGAAACATCGCGGTATTAAGCATATTGGGTATGTAGTAATAAAAGATAGTGCAGGGACCGGAAGCGGGAACGCCTGCGGGCATGGTATTGTCCGCGCCGATAAACAGGGGGCAAAGGAACATTATCAGCAGAAAACAGGAGAAAATTCTGCTGCCTGTCACGGAGCGGAACAGCGCATAGGCGGCGCAGGCGGCAACCATGAAGGAGACGGCGCCGGCCAGTCCGCTTACAAAGATCAAAGACTGCACATAATCCAGAGGGGTAAACGGATAGATCAGGTATGCGGCTGTATACCCGCAAAGAGGCATGATCAGGCCGGGCAGGATGCGCGCCGGGTTCCATTTTTCCGGAGAAGGATAAATTTCGTTGCCTTTGGCCAGGTACCACCAGTCGTCGCCGTTCCAGGGAACAGGCTGGTAGGCGTAAAACAGGCTCCCGACAAGTATTGCGATGAACGCGAACAATAAAAAAACGCCTGTTTTGCCGTAAAGGTCCGAACAGGGCGAAGATGAGGGCCGCCGGCGTTTCATGCTCGCATGTGCTGCATCAGCCGGCATCGGGTCGGCAGGACATAACACGTTGAATTTCATCAAACAAAAGGATAAGGTGTTTTGCCGCATTCAATGTGGATGATACGGCTTGACATGACGTCTTCTTGCGGCGAATCAGGATGCTGTTCCTGCGGGATTGTGTTCGTCCGTGCCATGGGTCGCATAATACGGAACTTATCTTTCGCTGTAAAGACACACGCCTTCGACGGCAAGCCGGTTTTCGCCTGCCGACGCTGTTCGGAGTGAACTATGGGACCGGGGTTTTCCTTTCTTTTCGGCAGGTCCGCACCACGGGTCGCGGCGTTTTTTCTTTTCGCGCTGGGGGCTTTTCTGCTTCTGCAGAACCTCGGCAAAGGAAGCCTCTACCCCTGGGACGAATCGCTTTCCGCCATGCGCACGCAGTATATGTTCGAGGACGGCATATCTATGACGGCCAGCACATACGGGAGCCCGGATTTCAACAAGCCTCCCCTGTATTACTGGCTTGCTGCCGGGAGCTTCCACCTTTTCGGACCCGGGCTTTTCGCCTTGCGCCTCCCCGGCGTGTTGTTCGCCATCGGGTGTTTTGTCTGCGTGTATTTTTTGACGAAGAAAGTGGCGCGATCCGCCTGGGCAGCCTGTTTTGCTCTCGCATGTCTGGTGCTCAATCCCCATTGGCTCAATTTCGCGCGGTTGGGGATGCTTGAAACCGCAATGTCCTTCAGCCTTGTCGCCGCAATACTGTATGGATGCTTCGGCAAAGGGCGGCTCAGCCCTGCCGGCGGGGTGGCAACAGCCTTGCTGCTCAGTATCGGCGCATGGGTGAAGCATCCTTTTTACGGAGCCTTGCTGCCGTTTTTCTATTGCTATTGGCGCTGTTGCGACCATGCCGCAAAGCCGTTGAAACCCTTTTTATGGAGTATCGGAACCTTTCTTCTTGTGGGGACGGGCTGGTATGTGCTGAATCTGGTTGTCCGGGGCGGGCAGTTCTGGAATTTTTATTTTGAATACAATGTGTTCAAGCGGGTCGTGTACGGCATTGAAGGGCATTCGGGGTGGTTTTTCTCTCCGGTAAGGGAGGCATTTATCTATGCCCCGGCGGCTTTTCTCTGTTTCACGGCGTCTCTGCTCGCTCTTTTCGCTGCCTGGAGGAAAAAGGACGGCACTGCCGCCTTGGCGGTATGGCTTGCGTGGCTGTTTCTTATACTGTTGTGCTGTATAACGGGCAAACGGAAGATGTATGTTGTGGCATGGTTCCCGTTGGGCGCGGTTTGTGCCGGTTTCGGGGCCGCGTGGATGGCGCGTTTTTTCAGGCGCCTGTTGAATGAAGGGTCGCAGAGTATGCCTGCCAGCAGAATATGCCGCCTTTTTCAGGACAGGAAACGCTTGCTGTGGGGAACCGGGTTGGTCTGCGTGTATGCCCTGATACATACCGGCGTCGTCTATAAAGTGACGCCGGACCATTCGCCCGTTGAAAGCGGCGTGTATCGCGCCGTCAAACAACATATGGACGCGCACGCCTTTGTGATGACCAATGTCATCCCGCCTGCCGTTCTCTTTTTTGAACTCGGCAGAACTGCAAATACCGCTGCCGCAACCGACGGGGCCGGTACCGCTTTTTTGGACGCGGCTTTTGCACGCGCAGCCTCGGGTGAGCCGGTTTATCTGGTCATGGAAGAAAACGAAAATGAACCGAATAAAAACAGAGAGAGATTTGCGGATGCCGCCGGCCGGGTCACGAAGGTCCATGTGGATGCCGTATCCGAACAAGGATTGTATTGGGCGGTCCGACTCACCCCGGTGGGGAATCCGTAAGCGCCGCCGATATCCGGCGGGATAAATTTCCGTATATGTTCAGGGGAGCGGAAGCAACCCGTTCCAAGTATGCATTGAGTTTGTAATTTTGCAGCATTTTGACGGCTTCACCGCTTTATGTCTTATTGTTGCTTAAAGCGTACATAAAGCCGAGAAAATAGTAAAACATAAAGCCTGACTTGAGCGCAACGGAGAACAGAGTAAGCATGGAGGCTCCAAGGGAAAAAAGCATGAACAGCATGAAGTCGTCGCGGCTTTCCCGGAATTTTCGCCGGGCGCAGCGGGCGACATGCAGGCAGAGCAACAGAAAAAGGCACAGCCCCGGTATACCCAGGTCCGAGGCCAGCGCGCCGTACTCACAGAGCTGCGGGATAACCGGCACAGGGTCGCGGAAGGCCAGCGCGATCCATTGAAAAAATTCCTGCGGCACATCCTTCCACACCAGCAGCGGCTTGTAGTAAAAGCCGCTCAGATAAAATCCCATCCCCAAAGGATGTTGCACGGCTATGTCAAGCTCAATTTTTACATTGGCCGCCCGCGTGAACAGGGAACCCGCTCCGCCGCGTATGTCCAACTTCGGCGGACAGGATTCCGGTAATGCCTGCGCCGCTTTGCAGTATGCGGCGATTTTTTCTGTTTCGCGCAGATTATGTACGGCATCGGATACCGCTTTTTCATGAAATCTTTGTATATAAACGCACGGTAGAAAGATAATAAGTATCGCCGCCGTACTGAATACCATGATATGCCGCTTTATTATATTGCGCATGATATAGACGAAAAAGGCAGGCATAAGAAACGCCGTGCTCAATATGCCGGTAATTGTCGGTATCTTGTATATGTAAGAGACAAATATAAATAATAAGGGGAGTATGTACAGGATGTTTTTTTGCAATTTATAAAAGAAAAAAGCCGCGACAGGGGTCAGGGCATAGGCCAGATGCGAGGGTTCAGCGAATAATCCGCGTACCCTGTCCGTAAAATAGGGCGGCGGCCAGTTGCCGTGCGACGTGTTGACCTGCCGGAAATACGGATTGATGCCCGCCAGCAGATCCCTGACGCCGTCGCAGCCCAGATTGGCGAGAAGTTCGGGCAGCATGTGCGCCGCGTTCGGTATGAACAGGGCAAGAAGAGAAAGCGTGTAAAATCCGCGGGCCTTTTCCGCCGGCATAGAGACAAGCAGAAAGGCCGCCCAGACGACATACAGGGTGGGTACCGCCTTGCGCTTGATGAAATTGAACACCGAAAAGAATATCGGATACTGCCCGTCCGCCGTGTCCGCGCACAGGGCGCCGTATACGGAAACGGCAATGCCGTAAAGTATGAACAGTCCCGTAAGAATCAACAGCCGGCGGTGCTCCCTGAGCAGATGACGCCATTGCAGGGAGGCGAGACAGCAACCCATCCCGATCAGGCTCAGCAGATAGGACGGCCTTTCCGGGTAAAGCGCCCCGATAGGTCCTGCGGCAGGGAAGGCGCTGAGGGGGAGCAACATGAAAGACAGCAGCAGAAGCAGGCGGGATATGCCGAGAAGCTGCCGCGCCGGGAATCCCGCCCCGGCTTGCCTTCGTGCCGGCAACTGGCCGGCGGCCGTGCCTTCGGCGTTCCCGGCCGGCGGCCGTCCCACCGCGCCGTGGACCGGGCCGGGGTTTGCGCCGGCTGTGTTTTCGGCGTTCCCGGCTTGCGTCCGTCTCATCTCCCTACCAAGGCGAGAAGCCCGGCCGCAAGGGGCGACATATGCAGACGCGCCTGTGTCGCAAGCCAGGTCCCGCCCCTGTTGCTGTTTTCAAAACGATGCACAGCGCCGGGACGTCCCGGCGGATTGGCCCCGCCGAACACGATGAAAAAAACTTTGAACCCCGCGTCCACGGCCAGTTGCCTGGCTTCTTCACAATACCGGCCCCACGGCCAGCACAGGCTCTGCACCTTGTGCCCGAGGATAGCTTCCAGTTCTTCCTTGCCCAGGCCGATTTCGCGCCACATGCGCTCCCTGCGCTCGGCATCCGTTTCACGGCGTCCCATCCGCTTCTTGTACGCCGCAAGCAGGGCGCGCAGGTCCGCCGGCCCGGATTGCCCGGCGAAAAATTCGGCTGCCGCGTCAAAATCCTGCGGGACGAGTCTTTTTATCTCCTCCACCATATCCGGGTTCGGAATAAAGGCGCGGAAACGCAGGCCGGGTTTGACGGGAAAATCCGGCATGCCCCATACAGGTTCTTCCTCTCTCCGGTAAAAGGTGCGCAACTGCGTACGGGGCCGGAAAAAATCTCGGTAGCCCGGTCCTGTATAGACGCCGTAATGCCCGCGGCAGTGCGAGGCAATGCGGAAAATGCCGCTCGCGTCCATTGCCCTGGCTTCGGCCCGCCCCAGAAAAATATCCTTGCGGACGGTGAATCCCTGTGGGGTCCGCCGCAGGGGACGGGCCACACCGTCCGGCACAGCGGCCCGGCCAGACAGCACAGCATCAAGGGGGGCGCGCGCCTCTTCCCGCGCCTCCAGCCTGTCGGCCACAGGGAAGCAGACGGCATTGTGTCCGTATTTATACAGGCTGGGCAGGGCATAAAAATAGTTGTCCAGATAGCCGTCGTCAAAGGTCAGCAGCAGGCTGTTTTCCGGCAGGCCGGCACCGTCCAGCAGATAGGCTTCCGCCTCGTCAAGACCGATGCCGCGCAGGCCCCGTTCCGCGAGATTCCGGCACTGGTCCTCGAAACAGGCCGGGGAAACGGTCATTCTCCAGGCAACTTCGTTGACATAGTGGTTCATGACCACGGGCAGGCTTTTCAGAACACCCATCAGTAGGCGCCTTTCCCGCTGACCAGGGCCGGAACGGTGCGGACGATTATGTAAATATCCAGCCATACCGACCAGTTGTAGACATAGCGCTGGTCAAGTTCCACGCGTTCGGCATAGGAGAGGTCGTTGCGCCCGGAAATCTGCCAGAGGCCGGTAATGCCCGGACTCACGCGTTTATAGAGCGCGTAGGCCTCTCCGTAGCGGGGGATCTCATTCGCGACTATGGGCCGCGGGCCGACCAGACTCATCTCCCCTTTGATGACGTTGAGGATTTGCGGCAGTTCATCCAAGCTGGTGCGGCGCAGGATGCGGCCGGCTCTGGTCAGGCGCGGGTCGTCGGCGAGTTTCTGGTCCGTTTCCCATTCACGGCGCAGTTTTTCGTCCCCGGCGAGCGTTTCCTGCAGGACCTGCGGGGCGTCGGCAACCATGGTGCGGAATTTGAACACCTTGAAGTTTTTGCCGTCCCGCCCCACCCTGTTTTGCGTGAAAAACACGGATCCCCTGCTGTCCAGACGGATAAGCAGCGCGGCCGCCGGAAGGAACGCAAGCAGGACGGCTCCGGCCGGCAGACAGAGCAGAAGGTCCATCAGACGTTTCATGCGCATCCTTGCCGGGTCCAGCAGGTTCTGGCGCATGGACAGTACCGGCCCGCAGGGAAAGTCCGCCGCATGCAGCGAAGACTGCTTGAGCCAGAAGGTCTCCGGCTTGACGACGATGCGCCGGAAGCGGCTGCCGAGTTTCAGCACGAGGTCGTGGACGGCGTTGCCGGACAAGGGGTCGAGCAGAATGCAGACTATGGCATCGGGATAGGCGCGTTCCAGGTCGTCGAGAAGCCGGTCTTCGCTTTTGCCGCCCGCTGTCCGCAGCCGGCCGTCGCCGGTCAGGGGAACGCTTGAGGCGACGAAAAGCCCGCTGCTGCGGGTGCGGAAAAAGGCGCGCGCGCTTTCCCCGTCTTCCTCGGCCGGCGTGAAGAGCAGTACCGGGTAGCCCCACCAGGGTTTAAGCGCGCACAGCCTGCGGGTCAGGCAGCGGAACAGCGGCACGGAGACAAGCGTTGCAAGCCAGGCCATGAGCATGGCGGAACGGGAGAAAAATTCGCCCTGTCTGCCCAGGAAAAGCAGGAAGCCGAGGAAGAGGAATCCGATGCTCGTTCCCAGGCTCAGGCGCTTCAGTTCTTCGCTCGGGGCGCGCATTATGCCGGGATAGAGGCCCAGCGCCGCGTACAGAGGAATGAAAAGCAACAGGGCGGGGGCGATGTTCAGATAAAGATCCGGGGGCAGATCGCCGCCGCTCAATTCACGCAGGCCGCATGCGAGCACCGGGCCGGCGAACACCGCGCACAGGTCCGAGAAAAGAAGGGCGTTGAGGGTCGAACGCAGGCGCGGCGGGCGCAACGGCATTATGCTTCCTTATCGAATTTCCTTAGACGGGGGCATGATTGCACGTATCCCGCGTTTTTTCAATATCCGCTTCCCGCACCGGATCTCCGCCGTCCGTTTCGGTGTTGAACTGCATCTCATAGAGTTTGGCATAGAGCGGGCTTGTGTGCAGAAGTTCTTCGTGTGTCCCCTGCGCGATGATCGACCCTTTCTCCAGCACCAGAATCCGATCCGCATCCATGACGGTCGAGAGTCTGTGGGCTATGGCGATGCTTGTCCTGTCAGCCATGAGGTTGTCCAGGGCGTTCCGGACCAGGCGTTCGGACTCCGAGTCCAGAGCGCTGGTGGCTTCGTCGAGAATCAGGAGGGGGGCATTCTTGATCAGGGCGCGGGCAATGGTCAGGCGCTGTTTCTGGCCGCCTGATATTTTTACTCCCCGTTCCCCGATCAGCGTGTCGAAACCCTGCGGCATGGCCGCGATAAATTCGCCGGCATAAGCGGCTTTTGCGGCGGCCCCGATATTTTCGTCATCCGTTTCTTCCATGCCGTAGATAATGTTTTCCCGGACGGAGACGTTGAACAGGAAGGCATCCTGGGAAACCGAGGAAATGCCCGAACGCAGGGAATACAGGTCGTAATCCCTCAGGTCCGCGCCGTTCAGGGTCACTCTGCCTTCCTGCGGGTCGTAAAAACGGGGAATGAGGTTCGCAACGGTGCTTTTGCCCGCCCCGGAGGGACCGACCAGGGCGATTTTTTCCCCGGCCTTGACCGAGAAGGATATGCCGTTCAAGGCTCTGGTACCGTCCGGATAAGAAAACACCACGTTTTCAAAGCGCAGTTCCCTGAAAGGGTGGGTGAACGCCGTCCCGCCGCCTTTTTCCACACACAGGGCGGGATTATCCAGGAGGCCGAAAACGCGCTCCGCTCCGGCAACAGCCATCTGGACGGCGAGGTTTGCGGAACTGAATTTCTTGACCGGCTCGTACATCAGGATCAGGGCGGTGATGAAAGAAAAGAAGGTCCCGGGACTCTGTCTGCCGTCTATGACCTGCATGCCTCCGACAAGAATCACCAGGGAGATGCCGGCGGCCGCGATGATTTCCATGCAGCACGAGGCCAGTTCGCCGGTAAGCGAGCCTTTCAGGGTAAAATCCATGAGCCGTCTGTTTTCGCGGTCAAAACGCATTTTTTCCCGTTCTTCGGCGCCGAAGGCCTTGACCACCTTGATGCCGCTCAGCACTTCCTGCAGTTGCGATGTCAGTTCGCCGGTCTGCTCCATGCTTTTACGGGTGAGCTTGCGTATGCGCCGGCCGAAATGCACGAAGGGCCAAAACACAAGCGGCAGTACGACGACGGACCAGAGGGCCAGTTCGTAATCCCTGTAGAACACCACGCAGGCGAGGCTGATCAGGGTGATGATCTGGCGGACGATCATCACGCCGGCGGGCATGCTGGCGCGGATCGAGGCGACGTCGTTCATGATGTGCGACATGATCACTCCGGTGCGGGAACTTTCAAAAAAGCCGACGGGCAACATGATGATCTTGTTGCACAGCTCATCGCGCAGCACTTCCAGCACCCTGAGGCCGGCATAGTGCATGAGGTAGTTCTGCAACAGCTTCATCACGGCTTTCAGAAAGGTCACGCCGACAAAGGCAAGGGGGATGATCAGCAGGAGGTCGGTATTTTTGTTGACGAAGAGTTCGTCGAGGGCCGGTTTGACGAGCCAGGCGGTGCAGGCGTCGCAGAGACCGGCCGCGGTCGTGAAGACGGCGGCGAAAAAGATGTGGACCCTGTACGGGAGAAAATAGCGGAGGCAACGCTTATACAGCTTGAAGCCGCGATGTTTTTCGGGAAGACTGCCGTCCCGGGCGCGTGCGCCTTCATTCATAAAAATTCCCTACAGCATTTTGCGCCTTAGAGCATTTTGCAAATGAAATTGCACAATGCTCCGGCGATGGGTATCCGCCGCCCGCCCCGCAGGCGAAACTGCGTTTCGCAGTTAAGCGCCGAAAGGAGCGTCTCAAAATCAAATTGCCTTAGACAGTTGCCGACGGCAGGCTCGCGGCCGGGATTTACGGCAACCCCCGGCAGAGCGGATACACTTTTTCAAAGTTGATCCGCGCCGGCCGCCGGGACGGGGGTCAAGCGGCGGACGGACCCGTTTGCGGATTGAAAGAGAGGCTTACAAGTTCCACGTTTGCCGGATCAAGACATTCGTTGAGAAAGATGCCGCCGACGCGCGCGAAACGTTCCGGGGCGTCCGTGGTGAGGAAGCGGTCGGAGGCGGGCGTGTCTTCGGGTCCGCCTGCCGGCCGCAACAGATTCAGGCGCGTCAGTTCTTCTTCCACTGCTTCGGCTGTGGTTTCCGCCGAATCAATGATCACGGGTTCCGGTCCGGCGACCGAGGCCACGGCTCCGGCCAGCGGCGGGAAATGTGTGCAGCCGAGCACTATGCAATCCGGAAGAAATCTGCCTTGCCCCGCCTCCGGCCCTATGACCGGCGCCAGGTAGCGCGCCGCCGTGATTTCGATTACGGGGCCGGTCATCCAGCCTTCCTCCGCCATGGAAACGAAGAGGGTGCAGGCGACGCCCCTGACCACCGCATCGGGGCGCAGGGCGTGTATGGCCTCGGTGTAGGCCTGCCCGTCAACGGTTGATTCCGTGCCCAGAATCAGGATGTTGCCGCCTTCTTTTTTGCCGGCTATGACTCGGCAGGCCGCGCGCGCTCCCGGTTCCACCACGCCTATGACGGTCAGGGGGGCGAAGGCTTGCCGCAGGTCGGGCAGGGCGGCCGCCGTGGCGGTGTTGCAGGCTGTGACCAGGAGCTTGATGCGGCGTTCCACGAGTTTTTCCGCAGCTTGCAGGGCATAGCGCACTATGGTCTCCCTGCTTTTCGTGCCGTAAGGGAGGCGGGCGGTATCGCCCAGGTATATGTAGCGCTCGCGGGGCAGACGTTTGCGCAATGCGGAAAGCACGGTCAGTCCGCCTACCCCGGAATCGAAGACGCCTATGGGCAGTTCGGATGTTTCAGCACCGGCGGTCGCCATCGTTTTCCTCCCACAGGGTGTATCCTGAAGCCGTCACCGGAGCGTTCAGGGCGTTCAGCACCCGTTCCAGTTGAATGCCTTCCCGCAGAGGCACGCCGTGGCCGAATGCGGCGCGTATGGCCATGCTCATGAACTGCACGGCCCGGTCCATTGCCTGAGGCAGGCTGTCCCCCTGCATCATGCTCCCGAGCAGCACGCTGGTGAAGCAGTCACCCGTTCCGGGGTAGTCCGCCGGTAGCCGGGCGCAGTCCACGCGCCAGAAATGCCTGTGTTGCCGCCGGTAGGCCACTGTAGCGCTCCGTTTCGCCCCGGCGCAGGGCACGCCGGTGATGACGGCGATATCCGGCCCGTTGTCCGTAAGCCGGCGGAGCCAGTCGCGCAGTTGTCCTTCATCCATGCCGTCGCGTCTTGCGTTTTCCGGGTAGCGTTCATTGAGCAACAAGGCCGCCTCGGTAAGGTTGGGCGTGATGCAGTCGGCCTTGCGCACCAGGACGCGCATGGTTTCCACCATGTCCATGCCCATGGTCGGCTCCAGTCGTCCATTGTCCCCCAGGACCGGATCAACAAGGGCCAGACCGCCCGGCTTCAAGCAGTCGTCAATGCATTCGGCCACGATCCCGGCCTGTTCGGCGGACCCCAGAAAGCCGCTGTACACGGCGTCGAATTTCAGCCCGAGTTCTTTCCAGTGCTGGAGAAAACCGGACATATGCCCGGTCAGGTCCGTGAAACGGAAATTGTCGAAGCCGGACGTCCCGGTAGACAACACGGCTGTGGGCAGGGGGCAGACCTGTATGCCGAGAGCGGAGAAAACAGGAATGACGACCATCAGGGAAGTATGCCCGAAACCGGCAAGGTCGTGAACGGCCGCAAGGCGTTGAACGGGAGCCATCGTTGTGTCGCTGTCCGGGCGTTTCCTTGTTTTGCATGTCTGCCCGGCTTGTATCAGGCGGCGCGCCAGCCGGCAAGGGCGGGGCTGAAAGCCGGTTTGAAAGGGTTTGTCTTCCGTGCGATCCTGCGCTATACTGCCGCTAAACTGTCCGGTGTTATAAGGCAATTTGATTTTGAGACGCCTCCGCCGGCGTTTAACGGCGAAACTCGGTTTCGCCTATGCCTGCGAGGTGGATGGCGGCGTTTTGCGCTTGTGCCGCCTGAGTATTTTCAGTGTTGAAATGCTCTAACGGCGAAAATACTTTCGCCCTGCCGGCGGGGCGGGGTAATCCGTCCGGCTTCTATCCGCCGGGGCGGAATCAATCGGCGGATGGAGCCGATTGCAGCATGAACCGCGAAGAGAGACTTGTCATGTATGAAAATATCTATGAAAAAATGATACGGCGCACGGCCTTGTTGCTGCTTGCGGTTCTTTTGTTCTCCGGTTGCGCGCAACGCGTCGGGCAGGCCGATTACGAGGCCTCAAGAACGCGCTCGACGCAAAGCGTAAAATATGGAACCGTCGTTTCAGTGCGCGACGTGCATATCGAAAACGACGACCAAACCGGGACCGCCATCGGGACTTTGGGCGGAGGCGTTGCGGGCGGGGTACTGGGCAGCCTGCTGGGCGCCGGGCGCGGCAACATCCTCTCCACCGTGGCCGGAGCCGCCCTGGGCGCGGCCGCCGGTTACGGCGGGGCCCAGGCGCTGGGCGGGCAGACGGGTGTGGAAATAACCCTTACTCTGGATGACGGGCAGACCATTGCCGTAGCACAGGGCAAGGATGCCGCTTTCGCTCCGGGGCAGAGGGTCAAAGTGCTCTCGGACGGGATGACGACCAGGGTTGTGCCCAATCAGTGAGCGGCGCGCGCCGGGGCATTGCGCAAGTTTATCCGCCAAGGCAATTTGATTTTGAGACACCTCCTCCCGCGCTTAACGGCGAAACGCGGTTTCGCCTGCGTCCGCGGGGCGGGCGGCGGCACTTCGCGCTTACGCCGCCTGAGTATTTTCAACTTTGAAATGCTTTCAACATTCTATTGCTGGCAACGGGGGCAATACACTGTGCCGCGTCCGGCGATGCGGGCCGCGCGCAGAGGCCGTTTGCAGACCAGGCATTTTTCGCCTTTGCGCCCGTATACGCGGAAAGAATTCTGGAAAGCGCCGGCCTTGCCGAAGGCATCGCGGTAGTCGCGTACGGAACTGCCGCATTCCTGTATGGAGCGCAGCAGGGTTTCCTGAAGCGCCTTGGCCAGGGCAAGGAGTTTTTCCTCATTCACCGAGCCGGCAGGGCGGTGCGGCGCCAGCCCCGCTTTGAACAATGATTCGTCGGCATAGATGTTGCCGATTCCCGCGATATTTTTCTGATCCAGAAGAGCGGCTTTGATGCTCACGCCGCGTTTCTCGAAACGGGCGGCCAAGTGCCCGGCCAGTTCAGCGGAGGACAGTTCCAGCGGTTCGGGGCCGAGGGAGGCATAAAAAGGCCAGTCGCGCAGGTTTTCGGGCCGCATGACGCGGCAGTAGCCGAACTTGCGTATGTCGTCGAAAAAGAGCCGGCCTCCGTCATCCAGATCCAGGATCAGGCGAGTGTGTTTCATGGGCTGCGTGCCCTCGGGGTGTACGAAAAAGCTTCCGGTCATCTTGAAATGGAAGGCGAGGATCAGGTCGCCCGCGCCGTTTTGCGCTTCGTCCGCCGACAGGGACATGAGCAGCAGTTTGGCCCGTCTGAATACGCGCGTTATCCGCATGCGCGGCAGGAGCGGCAGCAGTTCCGCTCCGGACTCCGGCACGCCGGGGTACGGCGCTTCCCAGGACGTGATGCGTCTGCCCAGTATTTGGGGTTCCAGGGTGCGGACTATTGTTTCGACTTCGGGCAGTTCAGGCATGGGACGTTGCGTCTGCGGCCGGCGCGGTGTTGCCCGTGTCGGGTGTTTGCACCAGGATGCGACGCAGCCTGTTCTTGTCCATGGCTGTGACTGTGAAGCGTCTGCCCATGAAATCTATGGAGTCTCCGATTTTCGGGATGCGTTCGAGAATTTCCATAAAATATGCGGCGATAATTTTATTTTTATCTGTTTCGTTGTCTTCAGGCTCTATATTCAGGTGTTTACAGACATCGTCGAGCGATACATCGCCCGATATGCTGCATGTGCCGTCGACCTGGAAGATGAAGTCCGGTTCTTCATGGTCGAATTCGTCCTGAATGTCGCCGACTATGGATTCAACGATGTCTTCCATCGACAGGATACCCTGCCATGAACCGTATTCATCGACGACCACGCAGAACTGCTGGCGTCTGCTCTGCATTCTGTGCAGGAGTTTGTCCAGGCGGAGGGTTTCGTGGGCGTAGACGGGCGGGCGCAGGATTGGGCGCAGGTCGGGGAGTTGTTCATGGTGCATCAGGTCTTTTACATGTATAAAGCCTATGATGTCATCTCGGTTGTCATCGTAGACGGGGAAGCGCGTGAAACCGCTTTTTTCCGCCGTCGCCAGCGCGGTTTCCTTGCTGTTGTTTATGCGCATGGCCACGGCGTCCGTGCGGTGCACCATGATGTCTTTGGCGGTTTTTTGGTAGAAGCTGAAGATGTTGTCCAGCATTTTTCCTTCTTCTTTGTCCAGTTGCCCGACTTTGCTGGAGTTCGTGATCAGCATGCGGAGTTCCTCGGCCGAATGCGGGTTGTCCGTTTCTGAGACCGGATTTACGCCCAGACAGCGCAGGATTTTGTTGGATATGCCGTTCATGATCACGAGCAGGGGCAGGCAGAGGACGTAAAAAACGCGCATGGGGAGCGCGACCAGCAGGACGGTTTGTTCGGCTTTTTGTATGGAAATGGATTTGGGCGTCAGTTCGCCGAACACGACATGCAGGAAGGTGATGATCATAAAGCCGGCGGCGACGGCCAGTGTTTCTGTCAGTGCCGGATTGGTGATGTTCAGCAGTGTGAACAGGGGGTGCAGCAGAACGACTATGGCGGGTTCGCCCAGCCAACCCAGTCCGAGGCTTGCCAGGGTGATACCGAGCTGGCAGATGGAAAGATAGGCATCCAAATGGGTTACGCCGAAAAGAGCGAGGCCGGCGCGTTTGTCGCCCGATGCAACCAGGATGTCCAGTCGGGTTTTTCGGATTTTGACGAAGGAAAATTCCGCTGCCACGAAAAAACCGTTCAGGCAGACCAGAAGGAGGGCAAGGGCCAGCATCATGCCGGTGTACACCGGGCGTCTCCTGTTTCGGCGGCGGCGTTATGTAAGGCAATATAATTTCGAGACGCCTCTCCGCCGTAAGCAACTATCTCAAGCGTAAAAAGCCGTAACGGCGAAACGCGGTTTCGCCTTGCCGGTGAGGGCGGGCGGGGGCGCTTCGCACTTACGTCGCAGGAGCATTGTAAATTTTGAAACGCTCTGATCCGGAAAGAGAATATAACGATGCAGGGCGTGATGCAAGCCGGTTTTTATCGGATTGTCCGGAGAAAATTCGAATAAACGGAAAAAAACGCCGCGACGGGGCTTGACCTGTCCGCAGATGCAGGGTAGAGTGTGTGCTTAAGAGTTGATTCTCATCTCCTATGACGCGGGGTAGAGCAGTTTGGTAGCTCGTCGGGCTCATAACCCGGAGGTCCCAGGTTCAAATCCTGGCCCCGCCACCACTTGACAATCCGCCAAGTCCCGTAAAGCTTAAAGAAGCTTTGCAATGCTTGGTTTTATAAAACATCACCCCCGAAAGAAACTGCCGGCCTGCCTTTTGTAAATACTCATGAACGGAGTCCATTGCGCTGTCGAGATCTGAAAAAAATGATTGCGTAAACTATGGCGCTTGAGTCACTGCCATAACCGTTCCACAGGGTTGAATCTTGGTGAATATGGCGGAAGATATACAAGCTCAATGTTTTCAGTAACCTCCAAGTCTACTGCAGTATGCCGTCCAGCCTGATCCAAAACCAAGATACAGGAGCGGTTTTCAAGTTCACTGCCTAAATGCCCAAGGTATATATTCATCATGGCCGAGTTCACCCAAGTGTAGAAAAAGACTGACATCTTCTCCTGTTGTCGGACAGACGGCGCCGTATACATAAAAATTCTCATATCTTGGTTGTACTGTGACAGTTGGGTATATCCCTATTTTTATACCAGTATCTTCCAATTACAGGCTCAAGACCAACGCAGCCTTCGGCAAAAAAGAAGACAACCTTATCATGTTGTTTGTCCGTCATTTCAAAAAGTTTTTTAAATCCTCCTGTGCATGTATGTCTGCCATGGCGTATTGCGGTCCGGGTACACGGAGTATTCTCTTTTCACGGCGAAGTTTAATACAGATCATGTTAAGGCAATTTGATTTTGAGACGCTCCCTTCGGCGCTTAACGGCGAAAACAAGTTTCGCCTACGCCTGCGGGGCGGGCGGCGGATACCCGCCGCCGGAGCATTATGCAATTTCATTTGCAAAATGCTCTAATGCCAAGAGTTATTCCAATCCCTCGGCGGGGTTCGGGGCAGCGCCCCGATTAAATCAGTGCTTCCCTAAACCATTAGTGAGCGAAACCATGCAGTTAGACGTATCGAAACTCATCGCGTTGAAAGACGTACCCTCGCCGCTGTATAACAAAGTAAAGGGAAAACTGCAGACGCCTTTTCTGCGGTTGAACAAGAACGACGGCGTTGATATTTTTTTCAGCGCGGATACCGGAGAACATGCGCCGAAAGTAAACATTCTCCCGGATGCAGTTTTGTGGCCGATCTCTCCGTACCTGAGCGGGGCCGCTGTTGCCGATCTTGTCGGGAACAAGAGATTTATTCAATTGCTGCTTTGCGTTTCAGCCGGCCATAGTGTTGCATCGGACGGTACGACCCGCATAGGCAAACTTGATGATGACGCAGGCACGGCATACTCCGACCTGTCCTCTTTTTTGAAAAACCTCGTTCCTGATATAGACGTGCTTCCGGCCGGGGAATGGATTTTCAGGGACGGCCGCACTCTGGCCGATGTCTGGCCGGGCGGCGAATCCATCCTTGATGTTCTGGACAGCCTTGGACATGAACTCCAAACCTCCGCGGGTACCCACGGAAGGATCGTTCTGGACGGCAGCATGGAGGATACCTTGCTGGACGAGGTTCAGGAGAAGTTTGAGAAGAACTCGCCTTTCCTGAGCGCTTTTCAGCTTTCAGCCCTGGTCGATGCAGGCCGGATTACGCGCTCGCAGGCGGTTGAATATTTCGAGACGACAGACTGATCTTCGCAAAAGGACCGCGAAAAAACAGGCCGCGGCATCCTTGCCGGCTCCTCCCGCCTTGTTGTATATTGTTAAACCGCCCCTTGCGCGGGCGGCTTTTCTTCACCCCTTTGCAGCCGGAAAAATACCATGCCGACTACCCTTACCCCGCGTGAAATAGTCCGGGAACTCGACAAGTATATCGTCGGGCAAACCGATGCCAAGCGCATGGTAGCCATAGCCATACGCAACCGCTGGCGCAGGCGCAGACTGGACCCGGCCCTGCGAGACGAAGTTTCGCCGAAAAACATCATCATGATGGGTCCGACCGGCGTGGGCAAAACGGAGATCGCCCGGCGTCTGGCCAAGCTCTGCGGTTCGCCCTTCATCAAGGTCGAGGCGACCAAGTATACGGAAGTCGGCTATGTGGGCCGCGATGTGGAGGCCATGGTACGCGACCTTATGGAAATAGGCGTATCCCTGGTGCGCGATGAGGAGCGCGAACGGGTGCGGGTCAGGGCCGAAGCCGTTGCCGAGGACCGCCTGCTGGATCTTTTGGCGATGTCTCCGGGAGGGCGCGCCTTGCATGACGCTTCGGCTTCCGCGCCGGCACCGAACAGAGAACAACTCCGCGCCATGTGGAGGGCCGGGCGGCTGGACAACGCCGAAGTGGAGATGGAAATGGAAGTTTCCTCCGGCCCGCAGGTGGAAATGCTGGGTATGCCGGGCATGGAGCAGGTCGGGTCGCAGCTTAAGGACGCCTTTGCCCGCATGTTTCCCGGACGCAAAAAGATGCGTAAATTCAAGGCACAGGAAGCTTTCGACATCCTTATCCAGGAAGAGTCGGAACGCCTGATAGACCACGAAGCCGTGACGGAACTGGCCCGTGAGCGCGTGGAGCAGACAGGCATCATTTTTATAGACGAGATCGACAAGATCGCCGTGCCGGCGAGTCAGGGCGGCCGGGGCGGGCCGGACATCTCGCGCGAGGGCGTGCAACGCGACCTCCTGCCCATCGTCGAGGGCAGCGTGGTCAGCACCAAGTACGGCATGGTGCGTACCGACCACATACTGTTCATAGCCGCCGGGGCCTTTCACATCGCCAAACCGTCGGACCTCATCCCGGAGTTGCAGGGGCGTTTCCCGTTGCGGGTGGAACTGTCCGCTCTGGGCAAGGACGAATTCCTCCGCATCCTCAAGGAGCCGCACAACGCGCTCACCTTGCAGTACTCCGCCCTGATGGATACGGAAGGCGTATGTCTGGAGTTTTCTGAGGATTCCCTGGAAGAAGTCGCGGCTTTTGCCGAAGAAACCAACCGCCGCACGGAAAATATCGGGGCGCGCCGTCTGTATACGATCATGGAAAAAATTCTTGCCGACCTTTCCTTTGACGCCCCGGAACGCAGCGGAGAAACCGTGGTCATGGACAGGGGGTTGGTGCGCGCGCGCTTGGAAGACGTGCGGGACAATGCGGACCTGACCCGCTTTATTCTTTAGACCAATTTCAAAATGAAATTGGTCTTTAAGGAAGCACTGATTTATTTCTTTGAGGGGGTTCCGCCCCCTCAAACTCCCTTGGCAGGGGCATGATGCCCCTGCACCCCCAATAAATATTTCAGCAGGTTATATTTGAGGGGGGTCCGGGGGAAGTCACTTCCCCCGGTGGGGTTCGGGGCGGAGCCCCGATTAAATAAATCGATAAATCAGCGTTTCCCTAAGCGCCGGAGGATGCGTCTCAAAATCAAATTGCTTTGAGATCGGCCGGGGCATACCGGTAAATTCCCCGCGCGGGAGGAGTAAAAAGACATGGAACTGAGCGCCAGGTCGCGTTATGCCGTGAAAATTCTGCTGGAACTGGCGCTCTGCGGAGTCGAAAGCCGTATGTCCGCCTCGGTTTTATCCCGCCATCTGGGGGTATCGACGCAGTTTGCGGAGCAGATATTGAAGCCGCTCAAGAAAAACGGGCTGATAAACAGCGCGCGCGGGGCGGCCGGGGGCTACAGCCTTGCACGGGGTCCCAAGGCAATAAGCCTCGGGGATGTCGTCCGCGTGATGGAAGACGGGATCAACTTCACGGTCTGCTACGGGGAACGGGTCAACGATTGCCCGCAAGTGGAACAATGTCCTTCCCTGTGTGCATGGGAGCAGATCGGGCGCGATTTGGAAACGGCATTGGATTCCGTTACCTTGAACATGTTGTTGCGCGACAAGCGCTCATGCCCCGCCGGAATGCGGGACGCGTCCGCACCGGAGGCGGAAATGCTTTCGCCGCTGCACGCCGAAGGGAATGTCTCAAAATCAGATTGATTTCGTATTCCGGATAAAAAACGGCGGTCCTGCTTTATTTTATCTGCCGCTTGCGGCAGATATGCGGTTTTGCCCCGGCATTGCGGCACCTGCTGGTTCAATCATTCGGGACGCGGCGTACGCTACGGCAGGGGCATCCCGCCGGCAGGGTCTATGCCGTACTGCGAAAGCAAATCCGTCGCCTTGCGCAGGCTCGCGCCCAGAAGCCTGCCGCAGAGGCGGTTCATGGCCCGCTCCGGGGCATCCATGATAGCGCTGCAGGTTATCTCGCCGCCGTCGCACATTTCGTCGCGGAACCAGCCGATCAGTTCATCCATGATCAGCAGGCCGTCGGGATGCGGGTATTCGTTGTCCAGCCCCTTGCCGGCATGCAGGGAAACCAGACAGGCGGCCCCGGAGATGGCACCGCATATTTCTCCGCTGTCGCCGACGCCGTGCACCAGCCCACCCATGGCCCGCACCAGATCGGGGTTTTCTCTGCCCATAAGGCGCAGGCCGCCGATGATGACGATCTGCGCACAGTTGTAACCCTTGGTGGACAGTTCCATAAGCATCAACTGCGTATCGTCCATATCTTGCCCTGTCGGATACGAAAATTTTGCCGGACGCAATTTTTATCTGTCGGTTGCGGCGAAAGCGTGGTTTCGCCTTACCTCTCGAAATGCTTTGCATTTCGACGCGACACCCTGTCGCGTATTCCAATTCTAAATTAAAAATTAACGCATTTTTAATTTAGAATTGGAATTATACGGCCAGAGAGAAGCGCCGGCCTGTTTCCGGAAAAACCTGCGTCGCATGTTCGGCGACCCGTGCATACGCCTGAGCCGCGTATTCCGCGGTGCGGGTGTATGTCGGCGCGGCCTTGAAGGCAGTCATGCCGCCGTTTTCAACCTGCACGCCGAACCCGGCGCTTTCAGTCGCTTTTTTGTTTTCCTCTGCTTTCTCCCGTAGGGCCTCAGCCTCCATGGCCGCCGCTTCGGCCGCAATGCCCCGGTCCGCGCCGGAAGGTTGCGCCGGCGCCGTGGCCGCCGCCCTGATCTTGCGCGCCTTGGCTATGGTCGCCTCCGGCGTTGCCGCCGGAGAAACGTCTATGGGCACCTCTCCGCCCACGGCATAGCGTCTGCCGTCAGGGCCGGTCTGCATTTCATAGCTCGGCGCTCCGGCAAAGCCGCCTCCGGCCGCCGCATGGGCCTGCTCATGGGCGCGCACCTCGCGGTCCCTGGCCTTGAGTTCCCGGACTTGCTCCGCTTCTTCCGGGGTAAGTTCCACGCCTCCGGCGGCACCGGGCGTCTTGTCCGCGGAGTTTTCATCAACCGGCTCCGCCTCGGCCGTCCCGCCGTCCCGTCCGGGCGCGGCAGTTTCGTCGGCCTTGTCCGGGGCCTTTTCCTGCGCCGGATCGCCCGGCGAAACACCGCGTCGCGCCGCGCGTCCGGCCGCTGCATACGCTTTTTCCAAGTCGGGGAGGGGAGGCGAGGCATCGCCGGAGCGGGTGAAGCGGTCAACGGGAGTGCGTACGCCGCCTTCCGACCTTTCTTTGCCTGACCCGCGGCGGGAATCGCTCCCTCCTTGTCCGGGAAGCTCAATGCCGGCTATGCGTATTACCGGTCCTGAAAAAAATATTCCAAGCATGGTCTGCTCCTCGGCAAAAGTATCCCGTATGCCTCTATCGGACGAAAACGGCACGAGTTTAGGGCTGAATGCGATGTTTTGCAAAAAAAAAATTGTCGATAAAAATTTCCGCGGGTGCGGTGAACGGTATGAAGCGCCTTGATGAGGATTCAAAGCTTGAAAGCTTCGCCGGGAGCGGGTATCGAAACGGAAAAAAAGGAGAAAACAATGGGCAAAATTGCGGTTGTGGAAAGCGACAAGGCCCCCGGCGCGGTCGGACCCTATTCCCAAGCCCTGCGCGGCGACGGGCTGATCTTTGTTTCCGGCCAGATACCCCTCGACCCTGCCGGCAAAAGCATGCCCGACGACGTAGCGACGCAGGCGAAACAATCCCTGAACAACGTGCGCGCCGTTCTCAGGGCAGCCGGGTCGGACTTGGACAAGGTTCTGAAAAGCACCGTGTTTCTTGCGGATATCAAGGATTTTCCGGTTGTGAACGAGGTCTACGCCTCCTTTTTCCAAAAGCCGTTCCCGGCGCGCAGTTGCGTTGCTGTCAAAGACCTGCCTCTGGGCGCGAAGGTGGAAATAGAAGTCATCGCTCTGGAGTGATACCAATTGCATTCAAACTCGTTTGAATGCGGGACGCCGAAGTTTTTGAAAAACAGGCAAATCCTGCTTTTTCAGAAAGTTGTTTTCGCCGTTAAGCGCCGCAAGGTGGCGTCTCAAAATCAAATTACCTTGGGAAGGGCCGGAAAAAAATTGTTTTTCGCTGTAATTTATTTTTCCGTCTTGATGCTGCCGGACAGCCGTGCTAAGCCTGACATACCGCGCCGTTGCTCCGTCTGACGCAGCCGCGGAGCGGATTGTGGAATCCCGCGGCGTGGCGTATACATTGCACATATAACGAGTACCCTTATCCGGAGGTTGGTATGGTTGCCGAACAATGCCGGTGTGAAAGTGAGGAATTCAAGGAGCTTGACGCATACATCGCGCAGTTCCGGGACAAAAAATCGTCCCTGATCAAGGTGCTGTATGAGGCTCAGAGGCTTTTCGGCTTTCTGTCCGAGAAAGCCATGCTGTTTATTGCGGACAGACTGGACGTGCCCGCCGCGAAAATTTTCGGGGTTGTCAGCTTTTACTCGTACTTCACCACAACGCCCAAAGGCAGGCACCAGATCAAGTGCTGTATGGGCACGGCCTGCTTTGTGCGCGGGTCGGAAAAAATCATCGCCGCTTTTGAGGAAAAACTGAAAATCAAAAGAGGGGAAACCACGACCGATCTGGAATACAGCCTGGATTCCCTGCGTTGCGTCGGGGCCTGCGGTCTTGCGCCGGTCGTGCTGGTCAACGATCAGGTCTTCGGCAAGCTGGAAGCGCCCGATGTGGATACAATTCTTGCAAACAACAAAGGCTGAGGTGTCGCCATGCGGAAAATCTCCGATTTCAAGACCCTGGAAAAGCGCTGCGCCGAACTGAAGCCTCGTCTGGTCCTGCGCATGCCCGGAGCGGACGCGGCTGCAGGCAGGCGCGAAATACTGGTTTGCGGCGGCACGGGTTGCCAGTCGTCGCACAGTCTGGACCTGCTGGAAAAACTGCAAAAAGAAATCAAGGCCGCCGGGCTGGACTCCGCTGTGCAGGCACGGATTACAGGCTGTTTCGGCTTTTGCGAGAAAGGTCCCATCGTCAAGGTCTTTCCCGACGATGTTTTTTATGTGGAAGTCGGTCTGAAGGACACAACGGAGATCGTGGAAAGCCACCTGAAAAAAAACATCACCGTGGAACGCCTGCTCTGCCGCGACCCGCGCGACAACAAGCCGATAGCCTCGCATCACGAGATGCCCTTCTACAAAAAGCAGATGCGCGTGGCCCTGAGCAACTGCGGCCTTATCAATCCGGAAGAAATTGAAGACTGTATAGCGGCGGACGGCTATCAGGCCTTGACCGCCTGCCTTGAAAAACGCACCCCTGCCGATGTGGTGAAGGAAGTCAAACTTGCAGGACTGCGCGGGCGCGGCGGCGGCGGTTTCCCCACGGGCGTCAAATGGGAGGTGGCGGCAGCTCAGCCCGGCCCGGTCAAGTATGTGGTCTGCAATGCGGACGAGGGCGACCCCGGCGCGTTCATGGATCGTTCCATACTTGAGGGCGACCCGCACTCCGTCATTGAGGGCATGGCCATAGCGGCTTACGCCATAGGCGCGAGCCGGGGCTTCGTCTACATCCGCGCGGAATACCCCCTGGCCATCCGGCGCCTGCAGCTCGCTGTGGATCAGGCGCACGCCGCCGGACTGCTCGGGCGCAAAATTCTGGGAAGCGGCTTCTCCTTCGACCTGGAACTGAAGTTCGGCGCGGGGGCCTTTGTCTGCGGCGAAGAAACGGCGCTCCTGCGCTCCATAGAGGGGGGACGCGGCGAGCCTACATCCAAGCCGCCCTTCCCGGCCCAGTCCGGCCTCTGGGGCAAACCCACCATCATCAATAATGTGGAAACCCTGGCCAACGTGCCCCAGATACTGCGCAGGGGCGGGGCCTGGTTCTCCTCCTTCGGCTCGGAAAAATCCAAAGGCACCAAAGTCTTCGCTCTTGCCGGAAAAATCAACAACGTCGGCCTCGTGGAAGTGCCGATGGGCATAACGCTCGGGGAGATCATCTTCGAAATAGGCGAAGGCATCAAAAACGGCAAAAAATTCAAAGCTGTACAGACGGGCGGACCCTCCGGCGGCTGTATCCCCGCAGGCGACCTGGATGTCAAGATAGACTATGACAACCTGATCGCCATGGGTTCCATGATGGGTTCCGGCGGCATGATCGTCATGGATGAAGACAACTGCATGGTGGATATAGCCAAGTTTTACCTGGACTTCACCATGGAGGAATCCTGCGGCAAATGTACCCCCTGCCGTATAGGCAACAAGCGCATTCACGAAATACTGACGGCGATCACCGAAGGCCGCGGGACCATGGAAGACCTGGAAAAACTGGAGAACCTGGCCTCGGTCATCAAGGATACGGCCCTCTGCGGTCTGGGGCAGACCGCGCCGAACCCGGTGCTCAGCACCTTGAAGCATTTCCGGGATGAATATGTGGCCCATATCGTCGACAAGCGCTGTCCGGCCGGTGTCTGTACAAATCTGCTTGATTTTTATATTACCGAAAAATGTATCGGTTGCGGACTCTGCAAAAGAGGCTGTCCGGTTTCCTGCATTTCCGGCGAAAAGAAAGAACTGCACGTCATTGACAATGCCCGCTGCATCAAATGCGGCACCTGCATGAGTAAATGCCCGACCAAGGCGATCGTTCGCCGCTAGAGCATTTTGCAAATGAAATTGCAAAATGCTCAGGCGGCGTTAGCGCGAAGCGCCGCCGCCCGCCCCGTAGGCGCAGGCGAAACGTGCTTTCGCCGTCAAGCGCCGGAGGGAGCGTTTCAAAATCAAATTGCTCTAGCCGAAAGCAGAGGAGATACTATGGTCAGTCTGAAAATAAACGGAAAACCTGTGGAAGTTCCCGAGGGAGCGACCATTCTTGAGGCCGCGACAAAGATCGGGGTGCATATCCCCACCCTCTGCCGTCTGAATATACCGGAATTTTCCCTGCACAACCAGGGAGCTTCATGCCGGGTCTGTATGGTGGAAGTGGAAGGACGCAGAAACCTTGCCCCCGCCTGCGCTACCCCTGTCATGCAGGGTATGGACGTCAAAACGCATACGCCGCGCGTGGTCAACGCCCGCCGGACGGTTCTGGAGCTTATCCTTTCCAACCATCCCAAGACCTGTCTTACCTGTCCCAAGAACACCGCCTGCGAGCTTCAGTCTCTGGCTGCGGAACTGTCCATACAGGGCATCGAGTTTTCCGGGCAGACCTCGCGGCATACCATCGACGTGTCAAGCCCGGCCTATGTGCGCGACATGAACAAGTGCGTGCTCTGCCGGCGCTGCGAAACCATGTGCTCCACCGTGCAGACCGTGAACGCCCTTTCCGCCCTGAACAGGGGCTTTGCCACCTGTGTCGGCCCGGCCTTCAACATGCCGATCAGCGAGTCCACCTGCGTGTCCTGCGGGCAGTGCGTGGCAGTGTGTCCCACGGCGGCCCTTTCCGAAGTGAACAATGCCGCCAAGGTCTGGGCCGCGCTCAAGGACCCGGACAAGTATGTCGTCGTGCAGACGGCGCCGGCCGTGCGCGCGGCTCTGGGCGAAGCCTTCGGCTTGCCTCCGGGGGTTTCCGTGACCGGAAAAATGGCGGCCGCTCTGCGCCTCTTCGGCTTTGACAAGGTGTTCGACACCGATTTCGCGGCCGACCTGACGATCATGGAGGAAGCGGCCGAGTTCATACACCGCTTCAAGCACGGCGGCAAACTGCCCATACTGACCAGTTGCTGTCCCGGATGGGTGAAATTTTTCGAGCACCAGTTCAGCGACATGCTGGATGTGCCCTCAACCTGCAAGTCCCCGCAACAGATGTTCGGGGCCATTGCAAAAACGTGGCTGGCGCAGGAACTGAAGGTTGACCCGGCGCGCATGGTCGTGGTTTCCGTCATGCCCTGCATTGCCAAAAAGTATGAGGCGGGACGCGCGGATATGGGACGTGACGGCGGGCGGGACGTGGATATCGTCATCACCACCCGCGAACTTGCGAAGATGATACGCGAGGCGGGCATCAATTTCGCTTCTCTGCCTGACGAGGGTTTTGACGACCCCATGGGCGAATCCACCGGAGCCGGGGTGATTTTCGGCGCCAGCGGCGGTGTCCTTGAGGCCGCCCTGCGTACCGCCTACGAGTGGATTACCGGCAAAACCCTGCATGCTGTGGATTTTACCGCCCTGCGCGGCCTGAAGGGCATCAAGGAAGCGGAAATCGACGTGGACGGCATGCCGGTCCGGGTGGCCGTGGCCGGCGGCCTGGGCAATGCCCGGAAACTGTTGGAAAGCATCCGCGCCGGAAAAAAACAGTACCATGTCATAGAAGTCATGGCCTGTCCCGGCGGCTGTATTGACGGCGGCGGGCAGCCGTACCACCGCGGTCGCGCGGATATTCTGAAAAAGCGCATGAAGGCGCTGTATGCCGAGGACAAGGGCAAGATTTTGCGCAAGTCGCACGAAAACCCCTTCATCAAGAAACTGTATGCCGAATTCCTGGGTGAACCGCACGGCAAGCTCGCCCATGACCTGTTGCATACGCACTATGTGCCGCGCCCGCGGATGTAATTCCGATTACAAATACAATTTTTACTTTGGAATCGGAATTACCTGACAAGAAACGCGGCGGATTATGGACTTCCATAATCCGCCGCAGTCCGGAAGCTTTTCGATTGTGCCCCGCAAAACAATACGTCGTACCATTTCCTATTCCTGATGTAACATAACGACTTATTTATATCTTGTATGACAATAGGCTATGTGTGCGGATTACGATGACAGCCGGAGGAAACGGCAAAATACGGCCCTGAACGGCTCCGGCCACGATTTTTTTGAACCCTGATTATCCGGTTCCCGTATCTACACTTCGCCGTTGTAACCGGGCCAGATAACCTTATGGATCTGCAGATTGAACTGCACGTTATGCAGTCTGTCGCGGATGATCCTGTCCGCAAGCCATGACAACTCCATGTCATCCGCCTTGGGCGAAAAGGCTAAGCGCGGCGGCCAAGCCATGCGCGCGCACTCGCGCGCGATACTCCGGGCAAATTCATAATCTTCCGCATCGGCGACAACAAACTTGATATAGTCCGCCGCCCGACGGGCGGCCGCCATACGGTCCACAGGCACCATCCTGCCCGTTTCGCCCGTTGACGGGCATTTGTGATCGACAACCCATGAATCCACAAAGCGTCCGAGTTCGGCCGGAGGCAGCACGGACCCGTTTGTCTCAACGGAAATACGGATGCCCCTGTTCCCCAACGCGCTTATCAACGTTTCCAGACCCTTGCCCAGATAAAGCAGCGGTTCGCCGCCCGTAATGGTCGTCTTGCCGGCATCAAGGGCCGTGACCCGCGTGACGATATCGCCCACGGACATCGGCGGCGTGTTTTCCGTTACGGAAAGCCCCTGGGGGGTATCGCAACGCCCGCCCCAGCAACGCAGATTGCATCCCGCCAGACGGATGAAGGTTGAAAGCACTCCCTGCCCGATGCCGTTGACCTCGCCGTCAATACTGGAGAATATGCATACCAGAGGGAGCCTTTCTCCGTCCCCGCCCGCAGAACTCGGCGCGGCAACCTTGCACGTTTCCTGCCCGGCCATGTCCTCAGCCTGATTTGCTCCATTCGCAATAGGAAGACGGCGATTCCCAAAAGCGTATCTTCACGACTTCCGCCTCGGGCCATTCCTGCTCTATGCGCACTTTGAACCAGCGCACCATATTTTCCGCGGTCGGCGCAAAAACGGGAGTGCCGTCCTCGTCTTCGACCTGCTCAAGATTCGCGGCCACCCAATCTCGGCCGGCATGGACGAGAACATCATTAAGGTAGCGATGGTCAAGCTCTTCAACAATGGGTCCGATTTTTGCCTTGATATCGTGAAAATCCGCCGTTATGCCGGGATAGCGGGGACCGGCTGCAGCGGCGACGGTAATTTCGACTTTCGCCGTATGACCGTGAATGTTGCCGCATTTGCCCCGGTATGACGGCAACCTGTGCGCATAGGCAAATTCAAAAATCTTTGTCGATGTGACATGCAACATAGGGTATCCGATGGTTTTTTCTTCCAATCCGCAACCGGCGCCGGGTGCCGGCTCCATCCCGGCGGACGGGAATCGGGCAACACTCCCGGCAGGCAGGGGTTGCAGGGGTTGCAGGGGTTGCAGGAAATGTGCTCCCGGCTTTGCCGGGAGTCAAGCAGAAATCTCCTTATAATGTTTAACCATATCAATAAATTTTCATTCGATTGCCTGATGTCCGGAAAGAAGGGATAGAATTTGTGAGAAGAGCGTGTTACAGTGAGCCATGTTCGAAATCTCCTTGAGCTGCACTCCTTGAGCTGCAATTGTTTTTGTAACTTTTTTGTTGCACGGATCTTGGGGATCTTGAACATATTTTTATATCCCTCAGCCGAACAGCATTACCTATGAATATACTGTGCATAGACATGCCTTTCCCGCTGGGGCCGGCTTTCCGCGCTCTGGGACACAGGACGGTTGAACTCAGTCCCGCAGGCGCGGATGCCGATGCTGAGCAATTGATACAAGAGGCGGGTTTTACGCCGGACCTTGTCATACAGCAGGAGCGTCTTGCGGAGCGCCTGCTGGTCCGCAGTCTGGATCAGATTCCTTGCCCCACATTGTTTCTGGCCGTGGATGCGCATCTCAATCTTTTCTGGCAGCACTGTTACGCCCGGCTCTTCGATGCCGTGCTCAGCCCACACCTCACGCTCTTCGAGGCCCTGCCGCCCGACCGGAAACCTCCGGCCCTCCTGCGTTGCGCCCTGCCGGGCTATGCCCGTCCCCGGCGGCCTTTTGCCGAGCGTTCCGTCAACTTGGCTTTCTGCGCCCGCCTTACCCCGGAGCGATCAGTGCGCCTGCGCATGACTGAACTGCTACGCCGGCTTTACGGCCTGGAAACGCGGCAAAACCTGTCTTTGGGGGAAATGTTGAACTTTTATTCGGACGCGCGCATGGTTCCGAACGAATCCATTGCCCGCGAGGTGAACTTCCGGTTGCTGGAGGCCGCTTCCTGCGGAGCCCTGATTTTTGCCCAGGATATAGGCCCGGATCAGGACGCCCTGTTCACGGCCGGGAAGGAACTGCGCGTATGCCGCGATGGCCGGGAACTTGTAGAGGAGATCGGCTTTTTCCTGCGCCGCCCGGATCAGGCCGAAAAGACGGCGCAGGCGGCTTGGGAACGAGTGCAACGCGAACATCTGCCGGTACACCGCGCGGCGGAGATACTGCATTTTGCAGCAGGACTCACCCGCAAGCGAGCCGAAGGGGACGAGGCCCGGCGCTTGCTCTGGCTTTCCGCGGTACAGCTTGCGCGCGCCGGGCGCAGGGCGCGCCCCCTGTCCGCCATGCTGCGACAAGGCCTGGAACTTGCGCCGCATCCGGAAATCGCGGCAGCGCTTTTGTGCCTTCAAGTCGAATCGGGACGGACGGACGCTGCCGGAGCACTGTGCCGGGAACTCGCCGAAAGCGCTGTGTACGCCGAATCTTTGGACTGTAATTGCGCGGCCGGGATATACTCCCTGCTCCGGGGAGACTTTGCCGGGGCGCGTTCTTTTTTGGCGCGACATCTTGTGCGGCTGCCGGAAAATATTCCGGAGCGCCGCGTCCGGCCTCCGGAGTCACCCTCGGAATACTGCCGCGCTTGGGCCGCTTTGTTGCGGCGCACTGGGCGCGTTGCCCGGGTCGGCTTCCGTTATCGACCGGAAGCCGGGATACTGCCGGAATGCGCCGTTGAATGTCTGTTGCTTGCCGACCATCTGCAGCGTGATGATCCGGAAACATTGCGACAGTTGGACGGCTTGTGCGCCGACATTCCGGCCTACATGGATTTTCGCCGACAGATTCTGGAGCGGCGTTGCCGGCAGGCGCCGGAAAACTGGCGGCTGCTTTTAGATGCGGGGCGGACTTCTTTGGCCGTATTCCGGGTGGAGGAAGGGCTTGCGGAACTCGACGCCGCGGCGGATGCGGCCGCAAGGGCCGGGGAAGCGCGCCGTTTCGCCCGAGTTTGCCGCCCCAAGACAATCGCATGAAATGGGTAACAAGCTGAAATATCAAGATAATTTTTGAAGCTTTGATTTAAAAATTGTATTATTTCAAAATGTTGCGGGAATTATACCATTTCCTATTCCTTAATATTAGAGCATTTCAAAGTTGAAAATGCTCTATTCCGTTATGCCACAATTACGGCAGGCCGTTTTTACCGCTTCAAGAACCCCGGCGACATTGAAGCCGAAATAATCGTACACGGCCGGGCCCGGCGCGGATTCGCCGAAGCTCATCATGCCCACGACGCTTCCGTCTAGTCCCACATATCTGCGCCAGAAATCCGTTGAGGCCGCTTCCAGGGCCACGCGGCAACGCAGGTCGTGCGGCAGCACTTTCTCTTTGTAATCCCTGTCCTGCCTGTCGAACACTTCCGAGCACGGCATGGAAACGACCCGCACCCGCCTGTCTTTTTTTTCCAGAACCTCGGCTGCGGCCAGAGCCAGGGAAACTTCGGACCCCGTCGCTATGAGGATTATTTCCGCGGCTCCGCCCTTGCTTTCTTTCAGTATATAGGCTCCGCGCCCGATATCGGCCGCTTCGCCGCGCGGCGCAACGGGCAGATTCTGCCGGGAAAGGGCGAGGCTTGTGGGGCCGTCCTTGCGGCTCAAGGCCGCTTTCCAGGCATAGGCGCATTCCACGGCATCGCAGGGACGCCAGACATCCATGCCGGGCATGGAGCGCAGCATGGCAAGCTGCTCGACCGGCTGATGGGTGGGGCCGTCTTCGCCGACCATGACGGAATCGTGGGAAAGCACCCAGACCAGACGCAGTTTCATCAGCGCGGAAAGGCGCATGGCACTTTTGGCGTAATCGGAGAACACCAGGAAGGTTCCGGCATAGGGTATGAAGCCTCCGTGCAGGGCCAGACCGTTCATGATGCACCCCATGCTGAATTCGCGAACTCCGTAGAAGATATAACGCCCTCTGAAATTCGTGCCCGTAACCGCTTCGGCGCCTTTCCATTTTGTTCCGACCGATGCGCTCAGGTCGGCTGAACCGCCGAGCAGTTCCGGCATCCGGGGAGCGATTGCGTCCAGCAGTTCATTGGAAGCGACACGCGTCGCCTTGGGCGCGCCGTGTTTTTGCTCGTCCCGCGCATAGTCGTCCGGAACCTTTGTCCAGTCTTCCGGGAGCCGGCCGGCGATGCGTCGTTTGAATTCTTCCGCTTCTTCAGGATAGGCCTGCTCATAGCAGGCAAAGAGGTCCGACCAGCGTTTTTCCTCGGCCTTGCCGCTTTTGCGGGCATCCCACCCGCTCCGGACGGCAGCCGGGATTTCAAAGGGAGGGCAACTCCAGCCCAGGCGTTTTCTGACGGCGCCTGCTTCTTCCTCGCCCAAGGGAGCGCCGTGGCTTCCGGACGACCCTTCCTTGCCCGGAGAACCGAAGGCTATTCTGGTGCGGCAGCAGATGAGGCAGGGTTTGCTTTTATCGCGTCTGGCCTTTCTGACAGCCTTTTTGACGGCTTCTCCAGCGTGCCCGTCAACATTTTCAATCACCTGCCAGCCGTAAGCGCGAAAACGCGCCGGGGGTATTGTCCGCGCACCATTCCTTGACTTCACCGTCAATGGAAATGCCGTTATCGTCCCACAAAGCGACAAGTTTGCCGAGGCCCAGAGTCCCGGCCAGGGAGGCGGCCTCGTGGGAAAGTCCCTCCATCAGGCAGCCGTCGCCCATGAACACATAGGTGTAATGATCCACGATCTCCATGCCCGGACGGTTGAATTCCCCGGCCAGAAGCCGCTCGGCCAGAGCCATGCCCACTGCGGAGGCAAAACCCTGCCCCAGCGGTCCGGTGCTTATTTCCACGCCGGGAGTCAGGCCGCATTCGGGATGCCCCGGAGTTTTGGAATGCAGCCGGCGAAAATTTTTTATGTCCTCCATGCTCAGGTCATAGCCGGAAAGATGGAGCAGGGAGTACAGGAGCATGGATGCGTGGCCGTTGGAAAGCACGAAGCGATCCCTGTCGGGCCAAGCCGGGTTTGCGGGGTTGTGCTTGAGATAATCGTTCCACAAGACTTCCGCCATGTCGGCCATGCCCATAGGCGCTCCGGGGTGGCCGGAACGCGCTTTTTCGACTGCGTCCATGGACAGGACGCGGACGGCATCGGCCAGCTCTTTACGTGTAGGCATGCTGTGCTCTCTCCTTATAAGGCAATTTGATTTTGAGACGCCTCCTCCGGCGTTTAACGGCGAAAGCAAGTTTCGCCTACGCCTGCGGGGCGGGCGGCGGCGTTTCGCGCTAGGAGTTTGTCGGACTTTAAGCATGTATTTTCTGTAACATACTGATATTTTTATATATAGCAAATCCGATCAATGACAGCCGTATATAATAATTTCAGTATGTTATAAATATTTTAAGGCAAAGTCCGACAGGCTCCTAGAGCATTTTACGCTTGAGATTGTCGCTTACGGCGGGCACAGCCCGCCTGCTCCAATCCCGCGGCAAGGATTTGCCGGCAAATCCTTGCAGAGCAGATATACATT
>JAISRC010000145.1 GCA_031273845.1 Desulfovibrio sp. | reverse complement strand
ATCAACTACTTCTTTCACAGCCGAGAGGGACAGGGAAAATTGCTTGCAAACGCTTCTCAAACCGGGGTTCCCTCCATTGCGCGCCCATCTTCACATCTAAAAGCGATTATGGTGCTTTTGCCTCCTATTGAAGTACAGTTGAAGTGGCTTGAAACAGTCAATCCAATGTTGCAGGCTCTCAACAACAAAGAAAGCAAAAGGCTGGCATCAATAAGGGATACCCTTCTCCCCAAGCTCATGTCCGGTGAGCTGTCCGTTGCCGACCTTCAAGCCGCCGCCAAATAATCATTTATTGTCGCCGTAGGGAAAATCCGTTAAAGTCCACCACAGGAGAACCGCCATGTCTTTTGCAGAAGCCGACTACGAAAACGCGGTCATTGAGATGTTCCGCGAACATCTCGGGTACACCTACCGTTACGGGCCGGACATAGCCCGCGATTATGCCGATCCGTTATATGAGGCCGACCTCTTGCCGAGCCTGCGCCGGGTCAATCCATCGCTGCCGGATGCGGCTATTACGGAGGCCGTATTCAAGCTGCGCAATTTTGAGGGCGGCTTGGTACAAAAAAATATCGCCTTCATGGACTACCTGCAAAACGGCATCCCGGTAAATTTTTATGATGCAGGAGAGCAGCAATCATCCCTCGTATATCTCATTGATTTTCAAGAAATAAATCGCAACAGTTTTATTGTGTGTAATCAGTGGACGATTGTTGAAAATTCGGAAAAACGTCCGGACATAATATTGTTTATCAATGGCCTGCCGCTGGTGGTCTTTGAACTGAAATCTCCATCGCGTGAAGAAACGGACGCTTCCGAAGCCTTCCGCCAGCTTCGGAACTACATGACGGAAATTCCCTCGCTGTTTGTCTATAACGCTTTTTGCGTCATGAGCGATCTTGCCGTTTCCAAAGCAGGCACGATCACTGCCGGCGAAGATCGTTTCATGGAATGGAAGACGGTGGACGGCAGTTATGAAAATACTCAATACGCCACTTTTGATACTTTTATTGCCGGTATTTTCGATAAAGCCCGTCTGTTGGACATCATCAAAAATTTTATCTGCTTTTCCAAAGAACAAAACAGTGATGTAAAAATCCTCGCCGGATACCATCAATATTTCGCGGTGCGCAAGGCTGTCGCCTCCACGCAAAAAGCTACGGAAACCGATGGCAAGGGTGGGGTCTTCTGGCATACTCAGGGCAGCGGCAAATCTTTGTCCATGGTGTTTTATGCGCGTCTTTTGCAAGAAGCCCTACATTCCCCCACCATCGTTGTTCTGACGGACAGAAATGATCTGGATGATCAACTTTACACACAATTCTCCAAGTGCGCGGATTTTTTACGGCAGATCCCCGTGCAGGCGGAAAGCCGCCGCAATCTGAAAGAATTGCTCGCAGGGAGGCAGGCCAACGGGATCATCTTCACTACCATGCAGAAATTTGAAGAATCTTCGGAACCGCTGTCGGAGCGGCGCAATATCATTGTTATGGCCGATGAAGCGCACCGGGGTCAATATGGATTGGAAGAAAAAGTCAATGCCGATACCGGGCGAATTACCATCGGCACTGCCCGGATCATCCGCGACAGCCTGCCCAACGCCACTTTCATAGGTTTTACCGGCACGCCGATTGCTTCCAAGGATCGTAGCACCATTGAGGTATTCGGCGACTATATTGATGTTTACGACATGACCCAGGCGGTGGAGGACGGCGCTACCCGCCCGGTTTATTATGAAAGCCGCGTTATCCACCTGAAGCTTGATCCCGACATCCTGAAGCTGATTGACGCCGAATATGACATCATGGCCCAGAACGCTGAGCCGTATGCCATAGAAAAAAGCAAAAAAGAACTCGGCCGGATGGAAAGCATCCTCGGCGCTCCGCAGACAATAAACGCTCTGTGTGAGGACATGCTGGCGCATTATGAAAGTGGTCGTCAGTTTGAACAGACCGGCAAAGCTTTGATTGTCGCCTATTCCCGCCCCATCGCTTTGAAAATTTACCATAGGCTTCTGGAAATGCGCCCGGCATGGACAGAGAAAGTCGGGGTTGTTATGACTTCCGGCAACGATGATCCTGAAGATTGGCGCGCCATTATCGGCAACAAGCGTCACCGGGATACGATGGCGAAGAAATTCAAAAACAATGCCGATCCCCTGAAAATAGCCGTTGTAGTGGATATGTGGCTGACCGGCTTTGACGTACCGTCCCTGGCGACAATGTATGTTTACAAGCCCATGTCCGGCCACAACCTCATGCAGGCCATTGCCCGCGTGAATCGCGTCTACAATGACAAGGAAGGCGGGCTGGTGGTGGATTATGTCGGCATTGCGAGCGCCCTTAAAAAAGCGATGAACGACTATACCAACAGAGACAAAAAGAATTTTGGCGATCCTGACATCGGCAAAACAGCGTTGCCGAAATTTATCGAAAAATTGGAAGTATGCCGAGGTCTGATTCACGACTATGACTATTCCATATTTTCAAATGGCACTGATCTGCAGCGGGCAAAAGCCATCAGCGGCGGAGTGAACTTTTTCTCCGCGCCGGACAGGGAACAGAAAAAGCAGGCTTTCATCAAGGAAGCCATGCTTCTGCGACAAGCGCTTTCACTGTGCCGTAGCCTCGCTTCTGCGGAACAGCGTTTTGAGGCGGCCTATTTTGAAGCGGTCAGGACATTGCTGACCCGTGTGACCGGCCCCGGCAAGCCGCTGTCTCTGCAAGAAATCAATGAGGCCATCAACGAACTGCTCAAACAAAGCATCCAGAGTGAAGGGGTAATCAACCTCTTTTCGGATGTGGGTAAAGGCTTTTCTCTCTTTGATCCGAAGTTCCTGGAAGAAATTTCCAAAATGAAGGAACGCAATCTTGCCGTTGAGCTTTTGAAGAAACTGATAGCCGAACAGGTGTCGCTTTATCGCCGGACAAACCTGGTCAAATCTGAAAAGTTTTCCGAAATGCTTTCCCGCGCCATGAAAGCCTATCTCAACGGAATGCTCACCAATGAGGAAGTCATTGCCGAATTGATTAAAATGGCGAAGGAAATGGCGGATGCTCATGCCGAAGGCGAATCTATGGGGCTGACGGCTGAAGAAATGGCTTTCTATGATGCCCTGACCAAACCACAGGCCATTAAAGACTACTACCAGAACCAGAATGAACAGCTTGTCATGCTGACAAAAGAATTAGCCGAACTGCTGCGGAAAAACAGGACGATTGACTGGCAGAAAAAAGAATCAGCCCGCGCCGGTATGCGGAGCATTGTCAAACGGTTGCTCAAGAAATATAAATATCCACCGGATGGTGTGGAAGGTGCGGTGTCAACCGTTATTGGGCAGTGTGAGATGTGGGCAGACAACGCATATGCATAAAATTATTCTTGTTTTATGCAATCTACAAGCATATGAAGGCCAAATAGTCGCTGACGATCCTGAATGCCTTTCACTAATAATGATATTTTTTTAAATTCAGAGTGGTAATGGGATATCTTCTGCATAATTTCTGCGTCAAGGCGTTTAAAAAATTCTTTATCGGTACAGAAAGAAAATGCCCCTCCCCATCCTTTAAGTGTATTATTAATTTTTAATATTGTGTTTATATAATTATATTCTGTTAAATAACAGCCCTTTGATTGAATCATATAACTTATGCTATTGCTGATATAACTGTCAATTTTTTTACATAATGATTCTTTGGCTTTTTTTTGAGGTCTAACTTGTCCTTTTGCTATTGAGCATCCCAAAAAATTAATAGGTAGCTTTCTTATGTCGCCAAATGATGCTTTTGTATCTTTTTCTTCTAATGTATAAGCATCAAGAACTTTTTTATTAAGTATATCTATGGCTTTCTTAAAAGCTTTATGAACACTCCGTTCTCTTTTTCCAATAATAATAAAATCATCAATATAACGTAAACAGCGTATATTTTTTATTGAATTTATAATTGAATCAAAATTATGTAGATATACGTTACCATAAAGTGGAGATAGGCAGCAACCTTGAATTACACCAACATCTCCCTTCGGAAATAAATTTATATATTTTTTTACTTGATTTGATGATGTATTTAGTATTTCACATTGAACTGCTCGTTCAATCAAGCTATTAATTGAATTATCATCTAAGCACTGAAAAATTGTATTATGCACATCATGTTTATTAATCTTTTGGAAAAAATCTTTTATATCTGATGTAATATAGTAATTATATCCAGATTGTACGCATTTACATAATTCAGTGATAGCTTTTTTTGTACTTTCATCTTGTATGCCGCCAAAGCTATTATGTGTTTCAGGTTCCTTAACTATCGCTTTTATCCGCTTATTCCCCCAAATGATATCAAGTATAGCCCTTTGGACAATGCGAGAAGCTATTGGAGCAACGGCTAAGGGGCGTGGGGCCTTACCTTCACGGGGTAGCAGTCTTGCAAAAACACCTTCAAAAATAAAAGAGCCTTCCTTAAGGGAAGACTCGATGGCTCGCAAATTTACGATGGAATCTTGATCAAATTTTTTTGCCAAGGTAACAATTTTTGATGATTGAGAGCTGAGGGCACTCGCGCGTACAATTCGCCATGCCTTATTCAGGGATGAAAGATCAGCAACTCTATGAAGTAGATTGTTTTCTGTGGGGGGGATCACCGGTTCACCTAGCCCACCAGAGACGGGACATACTTCTGACTGAGTCCCCGTTGTTACAACGTCAACGGTGCCCTCAAGCTTGCTATCGCTAGCAAGGCAGCGC
Source organism: Desulfovibrio sp. (assembly GCA_031273845.1). Lineage (GTDB taxonomy): Bacteria > Desulfobacterota > Desulfovibrionia > Desulfovibrionales > Desulfovibrionaceae > Frigididesulfovibrio. Next base: position 11,529 of record JAISRC010000145.1, on the reverse strand, counting down.
ATCATCACCGAAAGCCCCACCTCTGGGCGGAACCACGATGACACTGCCAGAAGGAACCAACATAAAACAATACAGGGAATGCCCCATTGCCCTGCACTGTTGGCACGTTTTTGCAGGTGGGGTCAGTTTTGCTCATAAGGCGTTCTCCTTGAGGGATAGTAGCTTTTTCGCGCTGACCGTCAACCCTGCGCTTGCCCCCGCGCCCGCCCACGTGAAATAAAGGCTGCCGACCGCCCGATGATTTCCCCAAATATAGGCTACGGTCAACTTCACAGCTGGTGGACTATCGAAGGTCACCCTTGACTGAGTCCCCGTTGTTACAACGTCAACGGTGCCCTCAAGCTTGCTATCGCTAGCAAGGCAGCGCATCATCACCGAAAGCCCCACCTCTGGGCGGAACCACGATGACACTGCCAAGGATTATTAATTAAAAAGTACATTTTGCGATTTGTCAAGTGCTATCAAAGCTGTACAGCCAAAAGATAAAGGACCTCACCGCATCCTCATCCTCGGCGCTTCCGTTTGCGGCTTTTCCCTCCGCTCTTCTGCCTCCCGTTGACCGATCTGCTCCCCCTCTTTCCGCTTCTCCTCCAGATACGCCGCCGCCTGAGCCAGCTTCACATCCCCGGCCATGCCGAAGGCATAGGCCGTAGCGCGTTCGGCGTAGCGTTGCCAGTCTCGCTCTTTTTGATCGGGCTGCCTTTCCTGCGCCTTGGGAGCGCACTGGAGAATGGTTTCCCGCACCACTTCCCGTGTGTAGCCTTTTTCCCGCATTTGCAGTGCAATATACGCGTCCAGGCGTGACGGCTCGGTATCGGGCATCATCTTGAGCATGGCCTGCCGGTGCGCGGCATAGGCTTTGGCGGGATCATATTTTTGTTCAGTCGGCAAAGACGGTGCTTCCCGCAAATTTTCCGGCGCAGCTTCCAGTGTGTGCCGATAGCGCCATTGTTCCGCCTGCCTGTTCATTCCCTTGGCCCGCAACCATTCCTCAAAGCGCGGCAGGCGCGGCTTGGCGGTCTTGCGCACAGCGCGGCGTTCAACGCTCAGTTCCCGGCGCAAGCGGCGCAGTTCCTTGGTGTGCTGCATTTTTAGGGCGTATCGGAAAAACTTGGTCAAAACCGGCTCCGCGTACTTCCTGCGAATATTGCCCAACTTAACGCGGCGTTCCTCCCTGTGCCGGGCTTGCAAGTCGGCAAGGGGCTTGTCGTCCTTTTCCGGCATAGGCAGAGAACGCGCAATCTCGCGCTCGTTTTGGTACTGCCGCCATGCGTCCAGGCTGATTTCGCTGACCGGTTCCGGCGTGACGGGCGCGGACGGTTCGTCCGGGTATTCACCAAGAACAAAAGCCCCCAGACGCTTTTCCAGATTTTTGAGGCTGAAAGCGCGATCCACAGAAGAGGCTTTTACGGCGATGTCGCCCACAAAGATGATCGCGCCGGAGCCTTTCTTGGTAAAACGCAGGCCGTTTGCCGCCAGCTTTGTATGCAGTTCCGCCCATGTCCGCGCATTGCTTATGATAGCGTGTCCGCGCTCCTGGGCAATCCGTTGGGCGGATTTTTCCCCGGTAGCACACTCAAAATCTATGGCCTCCTGCCTGGGCTTCGGCGTGATCTTTTCCGGTTTGGGCCTAAAAATAACCTTGCCGCTTTCATTCACGGTATAGCGGGCATTTTTCTCCGGCGTCCAGCCCTGCCGATGTTCGACCAGGGCAAGAACTTGATGGGCCGCTTCAATGTCAAAGCCGTTATTCGGGTCAACCACTTTCATGGTGTCCGGGTTCATGCGGTTGACGGCAAGATGGAGGTGATAGTTGTCCGTGTTGTAATGGAGCCCGTAAATGACCTGATGGCCGGTCAGACCCATGTGCTCAAGAAAAATATCCACCAGTTCATCCACCTGGGCGGCGGTCGGCTGCTCATTTTCTCGCCAGCTATAGATGAAATGCGAAACCGGCATTTTGCTGTGGACGGATTCCGTGGCCAGAGCGATCATTTCCAACCTTTGTCCGCTGTGCGTTTCGGAAAGAAAATTCCTGCCCCCGGAATGCTCGATTTTTTCCTTCGAATTGATGCTGTGCGGTTGGCGGATGTAATCCACAAGGTCGGCAATTTGCCTATCTTTCGGCCTCGAAATTTTCTTGCTCTTGATCTTCTTGACGATCATCGTTCATTCTCCCGAGTTCATCAATTTTTGCCGCAAGCTGGCGCAAGACAGTTTCCTGTTGCCGGATGATTTCGTTCCCGGTTCCCGCGTCCCGCAGAGTGACGAAATTGTGCTTGAGCAAACCGCCCAACCGCCGCAATTCGCGCACGGCGCATTCGTCGGTTCGCGGCACAAGGGGGCGGCCTCCGAAAAAGCGGCGGCGCACATATTCCGATACGGAAATGCCGACGATGCCCGCCAGATTTTTCAGGCGGCTTTTTTCCTCTTCGGTTACGCGGAGCGTGAGCCAGGTATTTGCATTTTTGCTGTTCATGATTTTTGCCTTTCATTGGAGTGCGAGAAGTGGAACGCCGAGCGCGGATTTGCGGAGTCCAGAGGTCGCCGAGACCTTTGGCAGGATGGAGGTGGGAACGAAAGTGACACAACTCACATCCTGTTCCGCATAACTGCTGAATAAAACAGCCAAATTCCCTTGAACAAAATCCTTGGGAAAACATCGGAGAATTGCCGGGAGAATGCCCAACGAATTGAAATTCCCCACGTGGGAAACTGGTGATTTGCGCTCCGGGTTTTTGAAAAACGCAACGGATTTCCAGCGAGAAAACCGAGATAAAAATCCCGTGCTGTCGGCTGAAAAACCATCGGGGAAATGCTCTGAACAAGTCGTGAAGCATGTTGGGAAAACCGATGGAAAACCTGCGACAAAATCGCGGATAAACCATCTGAAAGCCTTTTGGCTTTTTGCTTTTTCCAGCCTGAGAATATTCATGTTCGGAGCCTCCTGCGGAGCAATTCACGTCCCTCGCCCGCGAAATTTTTTGGCCGAGAGCAAGGCGATGAATGTCAAGGGCCGCATAGCGGCTCGTCAGAGCTTGCCCTTGACAGAATCGCCGCTCACGGCAAGGTAGCGGGCGTGAGGGACGGGTGGGGATTTTCTCCGGCATAGACAAGCGTGTAGCAGCGTTTTCGCCCTAGCCCCGGCAGATCAACCGGAGGACGGCGAGTGAAACTTCTGCTGTCGCCGGGCAACAATATTCCTCTGTGCATCAACAGCGCGGCCACTCGGACGGGAGAAAATCCTTTGCAGATTTCCACCTTGAAACTTTCCGGCAGAACAAAATAGGTGGTCTTGCCGATGTCTGCGGCGCGAAAACCCACGCGGCCCATGCAAACGGCGTCCGGCCTGTCCATATCCTGAAAACGGCTTTGCCCGTGCGCTTCGATAAACAGTTCCACCTGATGCAGTATGGCATCGTCTTCAGCCGCGCCGATGCCTCCACGCACAGCAAGCCACGCCTCAAAGCATTTTTTGACGGCGGCAAGGGCTTCCCCCTTTTTCCAAGGCAACAATCCCCAATCATACGCCATTTCACCGGCAACGGCGCAGAGCAGAAAACGGCGGGCAACACGCCTGACTTGCCCGTCCGCTCCGGCAGGGCAAAGCTGATCGTTGTCAAAAGCCTTGTGCAAGGCGCGTGTTGTCGCTTCTCTGTTGTTGATGAAAGCTTCGATGAACAGACGCGCCGTGTGGCCGTAGTGGGTAGCGGCGGCTTCCTTGATGGCGTCGGCAAAAACCTGCGCGGAAATGAAGCCGTGCAGTTCTTCAAACAGGCCAAAGCCCGCCCCCGCATCGGCAGGTACATCCACCAGCCGCACAGTCTGCCCGGCCTGTATACGCCCGCCTTCTTCCGCGATTTTTTCGGCAAGCCCCTTTTCCCCTGTGGAAAGCACAATGGATCGCCATGTTTTCGCGGCCTTGGCGCTGCCGTCCGCATAGGCCCGCGCCTTGCCCATGCCGTTTGCCAGCATATAGGCGGCCTCCATGACCGTGTGCCCTGGCGCCTGCCCGATTTCATCAAGACACAGGGCAGCATCGGAATGCAGCGCTGCCAAGCCTTCAAGCCCATTGCAGGTGGCCCGCCAGTTCTGGACATATCCGCCGGATGATATGCCTCTGCCCCACACGCTGCCCGCCGCGACCAGGGCGGTCGTCTTGCCGGTGGAAGATCCGCCGACAAAGTTGAAGCCGCCGCTTTCCATGCCGGAAGGCTCCAGCAGCGGCCCGGCCAGTGACGCGCACAGGGCCAGCGCAAGACGGCTATTGCCCCGCGCCCATTGTCCTATGGCGGTTTTCCAGCCGTCCAGAGTGCCGCCCACGCGGAAAGGGTTATGCGGCGTCGCCACCTGGAGGACAATGGTTTCGTCCAGCACGTCCAGCACGTCCGGTTTTGCGCCGGACGGGTTCAACACCTTGTCGTTGTTGGTATGTCCAGCATGTCCAGCACGTCCGGCAGTATTTCTGATGGTGGCGTCAGGAAAAACAAAAGCACCCTGCATCCAGCCCGTGCGCGGAACGCACAATATCCGGCGTTTCGTCCGATAAGAGCTGAGATACAAGGCCAGCTTGTTGCGGGTGGCATTTCCCGGAGCGCCGCACCAGCCTTCATCGGCCAGACGGCCAAGCCATGCGGACGCATCCTTACCGACAAGCATGGATTTGGACATGGCCCATGTGTGTGAGCGCCCGTCAGGGTCTTTCCACTGCAAAAGAAGTCCCCAGGCATTGCCGTGTTCATCACGCGTCAGGCCGAGCACATACAGCGGCGGTCCTATCCATGTTTCCACAGGATCGCCGCCGTCTTTGACTTCAGTATGCCACAAACCGGGCTGACCGCCGCCTGCGCGCAGTTCAAAACCGGACGGCAGCCTGTCCCCGGACGGCTCAGGCTTCACAGCATTGCCGTACTGTCGGAAAACAGCGTCAAGCCCTTCAGCCTGATGCACATCGTTGAAATCACATTTCCCGCCGGAGGGAAGGCGGGGCACGGCAAGCAGGGCGTCAACAGCTATCGCGGCGGCGTTGGCTTTGGTCAGTCCGGAATTGTCCGGCTTGTCGCTGTCGTTATCGGCGCAGACAACGATCTTGCGTTCAGGATATTTCTGACGCGCCGCCTTTGCCACCGACAGCAAATTACCGGAAGAAAAAGCCGTCAGCACGGGATAGCCGGTGCATTCGTGCAGGGAAAGACCGGTGGCCAGCCCTTCGCAGAGAATCAGGGGTTTGTCGGCGTCTTTGCCGCCGATGGCGAAAAAACATCCGGCTGTGCGCCCGCCTTTCAGAAACAGTTTTTGCCCGTCAGGGCTGATATACTGTAATGAGGCAATATGTCCGGCTTCATCCTTCACCGGCGTCACAAGCAGCTTGCCCTGTGTCTTCAAACCGTCAACGGGCTTCACTCCTTTGGCTGAAAGATACGGATGCCCATTGCAGACGGCAGCGGCGGCATAGAGTTTTTGCGCCCGCAAGGCGGCATCAGCATGGCGTTGAATCTGTGTTTCCTCAAAGGTGCGTCTGCTGGCGGCTATGCGTTCATGCAGTGTCTTGCGTTCTTTGTCCGACAAACGCTTTTCCGGAACAGCCGTCCATGTGCCGCTTTGACCTGTCGCCCAATGACACCACCACAACGACGCGGGCGGGTCACTGTGCGCGATATAGGCCCCGTTCTTTTTATGGGGTTTGTCGGCGGTGGAGCAGCGCTGCAACCCGGCATCCCACCGGACGACATCAAGAAGAAGCCCCGCCTCATGCAGAACGGCAAGGGCGTCTGCCTTACTCATTGCCGCCATCTCCACGCCGCATGCGTCTTTCAAGCCAGGCGACAAAAGATTCGCGCTCGTAAACCATTTTGCGGCCGATAAGCGAACCGCCCGGCCCTTCGCCGCGATAATCCAGATTGGCCAGAGTTCCGGCGGTAAACAAACCGCCCGTCATTTTGGCGGCGGTCGCCCGCGTGAACGTCGGTGGAAGCTCCCGGCGCAGGGAATCAAGAATCAGGTGCATACTGTCATTCTCCTTGTATGAGCTATGATGATGACAGCATGTTACGAATCGTGACGCCTATAATACAAGGACAGCTTGCCTACTGTTTTACCTACATTTTTAAATTAAAAAATCTCACATATCAAATAGATACATGAGGCGGAAAAAGAATTTGCCTACAACTTGCCTACGATTTGCCTACTGCTTTGCCTATGGACAGGTTGAGTTCCGGCAGAACAGGGAATTGGGCCTTGAGCTTCGGCACGTCATCTTCTTTCGCTTTTTTGAGATAGACACTCAGGTTTTTCCCCGGCATCTCCTGCGCGAGAACGGAAAATTTTTCACCGCCCAAATATCGCAGCAGAATTCGCATCCTATCCGGCAGGGAATCGTTTTTCCTGTCTCCCGTGTATTCCTCGATGGCTTTTGCCCAAGCGGAGAGCGTGATTTCCGAATTGTCCGGCTGAACGCCCTCATCGGCAGCAAAGGCAGGCTGTTTGTTCCGGATATCGGCAAGTTTTTGCTCAAGTTCGGCAATCCTGTTCTGCGCCTCCATGAGTTGTTGTTCATGCCCGGTTTTGAATGCTTTACTGTGCAAATGCCGTAAACCGAAAGCGACACACAGCCCTGTCGTGCCCAGACTGGCAAGGATAATACCGCGGCTTCCCGCCTTGTAGGCATTCAGCAAAAGACTGTCCAACAGCATATACAGACCGGTGATCAGCAAAACTCCTGATATCGCTGCCACCAGAAGGTAGAATTGTCTATAATCCTTTGCCTCGTTGGCTTCTGCGGCTGTCGGTGAATTTTTTATAGTTGCCGCGTCTTGGCTGTCCATTCTCAAGCTCCCGCTGAACGCCGTTTCTGTTGATCATTCCGTTCCGGTTCGTGGGGCCGGAGCCGGGGACGGAAGAGTTTCCATAAAATTTTTGTGGCAATTTGGCAAAACTCCTTAGCGAAAAGTGGTACAGGAGTGGTACAAAATGCCTTGTGCAAAGAAAAAGGGTTTGCGGAGTTATCCGTAAACCCTTGATTTTCCTGGTGGGCAGTACAGGACTTGAACCTGTGGCCCCCGCCGTGTGAAGGCGATGCTCCACCAACTGAGCTAACTGCCCTTGACCGTTGTTTTATAAAAAAAAATTTCGTTCATGTCAAAAGATTTTCGGCATCCCGCGTCGATTGCTCTCGCTCCGGCTTTTTCGTACTATGGACTCCCCGCGCGTTCTGCGGATTCCGTACGGAGAAAAAAATGCGTCTGTCTGTTCTGCTCGCTGTTTTTTCAGCCTTTGCCGTGAGCGTCTCGCCCGCGCTTGCCGGATCCGTCCTGGACACTTTTCTGGAATGTCGGGAAAACGAGCGCCGAGAAGAGGCAGCAGCCTCGGAAGCCCGGACCCTCTTTGTGCGGGCGCAGGGCCGGGAAAGCGTTACCCGGGGCAGCGGACTGTTCCTCGGCAACGGCCGTATCCTGACCCTGGCTTCCGTTGTCGGTGACGATGCGGAGGCCGCACTCCTCATAGCCGGAGATCATCTGCCGCCGACCCCGGCGCGGATTGAGGCGCGGGAAGAAAAAGAAGGAGGGCGGTCGGCTTCGGACTTTGTCTTGTTGCGCCTGATTGCTCCGCCGCACGATGCCGGCCCTGTAGACATCGGCGAAATCGCGTCTCGCCGTCAAACGCCGAAAAGGGCATCTCAAAAGCAAATTGCGCTGGTCTTTTCCGGCGCCTCGCGCCCCGGCGGCAGGGTCGCCGCCTGGGGTTGCACGGGGACTCCATCGGAGAAGACGATCAACACGCCTGAAGGCACGGCCTATATGTACAGCTTCCCCCCGCCCTTGCGCTCCGAAGGGTTGGTGCTTTCCACGGAACCGGGCGAGGCGTTGCGGCATGCCGCTCTCCCGGCCGCCGGCGCCGCGGGCGGCCCGCTGGCCGCCCAGGGAGGAAGCATTGTCGGCCTTAACCTCGGTGCGCAGGAAGCGGACGATCAGGGCGCTTTGTCCGCCTCGGCCCGTCCGGCCTCGGAAATAGTCGCGTTCCTGCGCGCCTGCGGTGTGGATGCCCTCCTCGCCTCACCGCCGGGACAGGAGCAAATGACGGCTTCGCCTCCAGAAAACGCCGAGGCAAACGAGGATACGGCCGCCGCCCTTGCCCTGATGCTGTCGCCGGACGCGATGCGGGAAGACAGGGATAAGGGCGCAGCCATGTTGCGCGCCCGGATCTCCCGCCGGAACGCCGACCCGGAATCCCTGGCGCTTTTCGCTTGGGCGTTGCGCGCGGGGTTCTTTGCCGATGTGGACGAACGCGAAGCCGTCGCCGCAGCCGAAAAGGCTGCCAAAGCGGGCAACCCCCAAGGCAAGGCCGTTCTCGGCTTTCTCTACTATGATGCCCTGCTTCTGGAAGCCGATCCGCGCAAAGCCCGCGCCTTGGCGGAAGAAGCCGCGGCCGAGGGAGAAAACATGGGCAAAGCGCTGCTTGCCCTGCTGGATTATGAAGACAAAACTGCGGATATTGGCGACGTGCTGCGCAGGGCGGAAGAGGCCGCCGCCGCAGGCGACGCCTCGGCCATGGGTCTCGCGGCTTGCATTTACGCCCTGAGCGAGGACTTCATCAATTACCGGGCAGCAGAAAAGCAGGCCCGCGCGGCGGCCGAACGGGGCGATGTCCTGGGCTTGTACATACTTGCCCTCCTGTACAGGGACGGCACGCTCACAGAGCGCGACCCGGCCCGGGCTTGGGCCTGCGCGACACTTTCCCTGGACAGGGAGCGCGGCCCGCATCTTAAAGAAAGAAAAGCCCTGCTCGGGCACCTTGATGAACAGCTTACGGATCAAGAAAAAGAACAGGGGAAGCGCATCCTGCGCGCTCTGCTCCTGAACCGCCTGCCGGGATAAGGCCGGCACAGACAAGGAAAACTATGATTCTGCCCGTATTGCAGTATCCCGACCCGCGCCTGACCCGCAAGTCCGCGCCGGTGGAGGAGATAACCCCGCGCATCCGCGAACTCGCGGCCGATATGGCCGAAACCATGTATGCCAGGGACGGCATCGGTCTGGCCGCTCCCCAGGTAGGCGAAACCCTGCGTCTGGTGGTGCTGGACCTCTCCGGCCCGGACCGGAGGGAGGACCTGCGTGTGCTGGTCAACCCGGAGTTCACCCTTTCCGGGGTAGAACTTGAGTCCGATGAAGGTTGTCTTTCGGTTCCGGATTACTCGGCCAAAGTGGTGCGGCGCGAGTTCGCCGCCGTACGGGCCGTGGACCTGGAAGGTCGTCCCGTCGTCTTTGACGCATCGGGCCATCTGTCTGTATGCGTGCAACACGAGTGCGACCACCTGGAAGGCATACTGTTCATTGACCGCCTGAGCCGGCTGAAGCGGGAAATGCTGGACAAACGCCTGAAAAAGAAGATCACCGACCATGCGCGCTGACGAAAACGCGCCTTCCCCGGCCGCGAACCCGGCGTGCGCCGGCCGCATGATCGGCCCCGGCGGCCCGGAAACGCGGCGGGCCGCGTCCCCCGCCTATGCCGGGGCCCCTTTGCGAACGGTGTTCATGGGTACCCCGGACTTTGCTGCGACGATCCTCAACCGCATTCTGGAGGCCTCTTTCCTCAACGTCCGCGCCGTGTATACCCGGCCTGACCGCCCGGCGGGCCGGGGCCGTAAAATAGGGGTATCCCCGGTAAAAGCGCTTGCTCTGGAGCGTTCCCTGCCCGTCTTTCAGCCCGCCGGCTTCAAGAGCGGGCCGGAAACTGACGCCGCCTGCCGGGAATTGGCCGCTCTGCGCCCGGACCTGTTGATCACCGCCGCTTACGGCCTCATTCTGCCCCGGCGTGTGCTCGATATCCCGAAACTGGCACCGGTCAATGTCCACGCCTCCCTGTTGCCCCTTTACCGCGGCGCGGCGCCTGTGGAACGCGCCCTCATGGCCGGGGAACGTTGCACGGGCGTCAGCATTATGCGGATGACGGAGGAAATGGACGCCGGCCCTATACTCATGCAACGGGCTGTCGCCGTCGGGCTGAATGAAACCTGCGGAGAACTGCGCGGGGAACTGGCCCGCGAGGGCGCGGAATTGCTGGTGCAATGCCTGGAACGTCTGGCGGCGGGGCTTGTTCGCCCCGTGGAGCAGGATGTCCTGCGTGTGAGCTTTGCACCCAAAATCAGCGGGGCAGACTGTCTGCTGGACTTTTCCCTGCCTGCTTTTCTCCTGCACGCCCGCATACGCGCCCTGCATCCCCGGCCGGGCGCGTATATGGTATTGCGCCGCAAAGACAAGGAAGACCTGAGGGTGATCGCCGAGCCCGGCGTCCATCCTCTGACCCCGGCCATGCGCGCCCGTCTGAAAACGGCCGGAACCTGCAACGGCGCGGGGCACATTCTCGGGATTGAGGACGGGGCGCTGCTCATCGCCTGCGGGGACAGCGCCTACGCCTTCACCCGCCTGCGTCCGGCGGGAAAGGCGGACATGGAGGCGGCGGCCTTTTTCAACGGCTATCTTGCCGGGCGCCCGGAGGCCGCGTGTTCTATTTCGCTCGTATCAGGCTGATGCTCTACCTGACGTCCGGGTGCAGGGACTTGCGGACGGAGCAGGTCGGGCCGCGTATTTTATTTTGCCCAGATCAGGTTGATGCTCTGCCTGACGTCCGGGTGCAGGGACTTGTGGACGGGACAGGTCAGGGCCGCGCGTTTCAGGCTGACTTTCTGCTTGTCGGTGTATTCCTTGTCCGGCATGGTGATGTTCACCTCGACGGCGGCCACGCGGCGGGGACCCTCAGCCATGGTTTTGGTGACTTCGGCGGTCATGCCGACCACGTCCACATTGTGTTCCTCGCCGTATATGCCGATAATGGTCATGGCGCAGGCGGCCAGGGTGGTGGCGAACAAGTCGGTGGGCGAAAAGGCCTCTCCTCTGCCGTGATTGTCAACGGGCGCGTCCGTGCTGATGATCGCGCCGCTTTGCAGGTGCGTGCATTCGGTATGCAGGCCGCCGAGATATGTTACTTTGGAAGTCGCCATGCCGGTCTCCTTTTTTTGATTCCTGCTCCGTTGTTAATCCAAAAGCGGCGCGCCCGCAAGACGGGGGGCCACCGTAATTCCACCACGCCCACGGCCGCATTTCTCCAAAAAAACGACGAAAAGATGTTTTTCAGGATGCTCTTTTGCGCCATTGGTGCTTTTTTATGCCGTTACTTCGCGTCCTGATGCCCCTCCCTGTCGGTTTTTTATCGTTTTTCCGGTTTTTTGGACGCATGTCTCCTCTCGGGGCTTGCTCCATTTTTCAGCGTCGCCCAACTCATACCGATTTTCCTGACTGTCGTCGTAGTCCGCATCGAGAGTACAAGCGTAAAGCCGGTGGTGGGGGAAAGCCGATAATTTTGAGGAAAGTCATGCACTTCACCTTTTCTGACCTGCCCAAAAACACAAAAAATAGGAGAGTGTTGATTAAAATATAGATAATGCTTCCTTCTGGAGCAAAGAAAAGCAGTTAGTGGTTGTGACTGCGTGCCAAATACGTAACGTCAAATCGACCATGAATTCTTTTTTTGAAA
>JAISRC010000126.1 GCA_031273845.1 Desulfovibrio sp. | reverse complement strand
GTATTTTCTGTAACATACTGATATTTTTATATATAGCAAATCCGATCAATGAAAGCCGTATATAATAATTTCAGTATGTTATAAATATTTTAAGGCAAAGTCCGACAGGCTCCTAGGTCTTGACAACATATTTATTGCCATTTTTAGATTTTATGTGTATCGTATATAAATGATGAGTGAAATCGTAGGATTGACAATGGTTTCGGTCAAGGACGATTTTTTTGCTCCTCGGCGTGGGGAAACGCGGGCTGAATTGAGGTATTCCGGCCTGATTTTTGCACACACACACACACACACACACACACACACACACACACACACACACACACACACACACACACACACCTTCCGGTAGCGCGCCTTTCCACTGGGATCGGCGCGGTTTTCGTGTTTCTTCACGGCCCTGTTTTCTTCGGAAAGCAGGGCCTTTTTCTTGTTTCACACCGCAGGTCGGGGGAACGTCCTTGCCCTCCCGATTTGCGCTATCTTATTGAGCCGGAAAAACCTTGCGACCAGAGTCATCACTATGGGTACTTTGCGTGAATCACTAGAGCGGTTTGCCTTTGAAAAAGTCCAAGCGCTCTCGTTGACCGCAAGGGCAACGAGCCGCGATAAGCGGCGTGGATTTTTGGAAAAACAGCGTTTTTTCCAAAAATGATTCTGAATGAAATTGGATAATTTCATTCAGAAAATGCTCTAGGCCTGTCGGACTTTGGCTTAAAACACTTATAACATATTTAAATTATTATATATAACTCTCATTGATCAGATTTACTATAACTATAAATATCAATATATTATAAAAAATATACCTCTAAAGTCCGACAGACTCCTAGTGTGGTAGATTATGGTTTCGGAATATCCTTTACTTTTTCCGGGCATCACAATAGAGTATTTTATGCATGAAGTACCCGGCAAGCGGAGCCAAAAGCCGGCGATGCATCCCCCGACGGCCGGGAGCGGGGTTGCTTCGGCTTTTTCCGCGCTCTGTATGGAGAAGCTCGGATCATGACCAAACAAATACTCATTGTGGACGACAATCTGACCATTCTCAGGCAGGTCGGGTTGCAACTCCAGTCGAGCTACGACATAACGCTTGCCAAATCCGGCCTCCTCGCACTGCAGATATGCCGGACAAAAAAGCCGGACCTGATCCTGCTCGACATCGAAATGCCGGAAATGGACGGCTATGCGACCATGGAACGGATCATGGCGGATCCGGAATTACGGCATATACCCGTTATCTTCCTCACCGGAAGCTACGACTCGGCGACAGAGGTCAGGGCGCTCCAATCCGGCGCGATGGACTTCATTACAAAACCCGCCAACGCAAGCCTCCTGCTGCACAAGATCGCGATGCATCTCGCCTATGCCGATTATCAGTCCAAACTGGAAACATCACTCAAGGAACTGGAAGACAATATCATCGTCTCTTTTGCGGAACTGCTGGAATGCAAGGATGAAAATGCCGGCGACCACGTCTTGCGCACCAGCAGATACGCGGAACTGCTCGGGCGGCGTCTGTTGCAGACCGGAATTTTCGGGGCGGAGTTCGACGAGGAAAAGCTGGAAATGATGATCCGGGCCGTGCCCTTTCACGATGTCGGCAAAATAGGCATCAGCGATACGATCCTGCTGAAGCCGGAGCCCTTGAGTCAGGCGGAATATGAAGAAGTCAAAAGACATACCGTGATCGGGGCGCAGATGCTGGAAAAAATTTACGAACACATCCCGACGCGCCACTACCTCCATTATGCCGGGCTCATCGCGGAGGGACACCACGAGTACTGGGACGGCACGGGCTATCCTCACGGGCTTGCGGGAGACGACATCCCCTTGTGTTCCCGGATCGCGGCGGTGGTGAACGTATACAGCGCCTGCTGCATCGACAAGGTCTACCGCAAGGGGCACAGTCACGAGGAAAGCTGCCGGATCGTCGTGCAGGGGAAAGGCACTGCCTTTGATCCGCGCGTTGTGACGGTGCTTGAGGAGATCAGCGATCAATTCGCCGAGCTGACTATAAAAACCCGGCCTCTGCTGAAAATCGACTTACGATGACCGACGCCGTGAAAAAAATACTGGTCGTGGACGATAATATTGCCGGCCTCAGCCAGATCAACGCGTATCTCAGCGGCAGCTACGCCGTTTCCCTCGCCAAATCCGGCGAGATGGCGCTGCGGATATGCCGGACGGCAAGGCCGGACCTGATCCTGCTCGACATCGAAATGCCGGGCATGGATGGCTTTGAAACCATCGCCCGGCTTAAGAAAAATCAGTTCACCGGGAGCATCCCCGTTATTTTTCTCACCGGGATCCACAATGTCGAGACGGAGATCAAAGGCCTTGATGCGGGGGCCAGGGATTTTATTACAAAGCCGGTCGTCAAAAGCGTGCTGCTCCAGCGAATTGAGCTTCACCTGCGTTTTACGGGCTACCAGACCTATCTGGAAAACTCCGTGGCCCAGTTGTCCGACAGTATAGCAAGCTCTTTCGCGGAGATGATAGAATGCCGCGATGAAAACACAGGCGGGCATGTGATGCGCACGGGCAAATATGTGGAGATGCTCGCCGACAAGATGATCGAGAAAGGATTGTTTCCCGGAGAACTGACGGAAACGGACATGCAGTTGATAGCGCGCTCCGCCCCCCTGCATGATATCGGGAAGATCGCCATCGGAGACGCCATCCTGCTCAAACCCGGAAAGCTCAACGATGAGGAATTTGCCGCCATAAAAATGCATACGGTGTACGGCGAACAGATTCTGCACAATATGCTGGAACGTACCCCCACCCAGCGCTATCTCCACTACGCCCGGCTGACGGCTTTTTCCCACCATGAACGCTATGACGGCAAAGGCTATCCCGAAGGCCTTGCCGGGGAGGAGATTCCCCTGTGCGGACGGATCATGGCCGTAGCGGACGTGTACGACGCGCTCGTGCATGACCGTGTTTACCGCAGGAGCCTCAGTCACGAAGAGGCGTGCCGCATCATATTTGAAGGGAAAAACGCGAATTTTGACGGGCGCGTGGTGGAAACATTCGAGTCGATCCATACAAAATTCGCGGAAATGACGGAGAAAATGCCGGCATAGCCCTGCGCGGCGGGGAAGGGGATCGGCATCCCGCCCTTTTTACTGATATGTGCATTAAAAAATAAACTTTTCGATTTTCAAATGCTCCAAGCGGAAAATGCTGTTGCGGACAATAATGAAAAATTTGCCGCACCCGGCACCAGGCGAGGCCCGACACAATCTCGGGGGGCGAAATGCGTGAAAAAATCCGTACCGTTTCGATCCAGTTGATCAATCTCGCCATTGCCGCGGTATTTGTGGGCGTCACCGCCGCGATGATCTTCCTTATCATAATGCCCGGCATGCGGGATGTAATGCTGTGGTCGGAGAGGCAGTACCTCAACGAACAACTCCTCATGGTGGACGGCGTTCTGCGGAGCGACATCGACGCTCTGGCCCTGCGGACTTACGATCTCGCCCTTTGGGAAGAGACCTGTTTGTATCTGCGGGGGGAGAACCCCCGGTACCATGAGAAGCACTGGAGCGGCACCACCATGTCGGCTTTTTCCTCATCCAACTATTTTATTGTTCAAAACCATGACGGCAGCATGCGCTTCACGGAATTCTACGACTACCTGAAACACCGATATATGTCCGCCCCGCAAGGTTTTTTTGAAAGCGTATCCGGGCTTTCGCGCAGCGTCATACAGCGTATTGAGCGGCACGGATGGCCGAAGGAGGCCGGCCCCGCAGTCGGCCTGAGCGGCATCATAATAGTGGGAGATACGGCCTACAGCATTGCTGTGATGCCCATTGCCGAGCAATTCGGCGGCAAGGTGTTCGGCACGCTGCTCAGCGGAAAGGTTTTGTCCGACGAATTTTTTCGCAGCATCACCCATTTCGACCGCATCACTTACCGGGTTTCCAGAGACATGCGCGGGTTGACCGGAGCCGTCCTTGCCGAAGCTCCCCTGAGCGACGGCGACACCGCTTCCACTTGGGTTCAGCTTACCGATATCTACGGCTATCCCCTGAAACTGAGTCTGACGGTCCGCCGGGATATTTTTCTGGAGGGACAGCGTTTCATAACGAAGTCGTCAATCAGCTATCTGGTCTTGCTGTTGCTGTGTGCCGGGGTGCTGTCCGCCGTGAGACAGAAACTCATAGTGGCGCCCGTCAAGGAGATGAATGCCGCGATTGCCGGGTTGGGCATCAACGAACGGATCGACATCACGCCTTACCGCTGGATCCGCGAATATGCCGAACAAGGCACCGTTATAAACGCCATGCTGGACAGGCTGGATTTCTCCGAGACGGCGAACCGGGCCAAGAGCGACTTCCTGGCCACGGTAAGCCATGAAATCAGGACGCCGCTGAACGCGGTGCTCGGTCTGGCGGAAATAGAACTGCAGAACGATCTTCCCGAAGAAACGCGCCTGAACATAGAAAAAATCTACATATCCGGCTCCAATTTGCTGGGCATCATCAATGATATACTGGATATATCCAAAATTGAAACGGGCAGCTTCAAACTGATCGACACGGAATACGAGCTGACTCAGCCCATCGACGATGCGGTGCAGCTCAACAAGGTGCGCATCGGCTCCAAGCGCATCATCTTCGAGATCGAACCGGACAAAACGCTGCCCTGCAAGCTGTACGGAGACGAAATACGGGTCAGGCAGATACTCAACAATCTGCTCTCCAACGCGTTCAAGTATACGCAGGAAGGAAAGGTGGTCCTGGAAATCAACTGGGAGCGCTGCGGAGAAGATCACGCCTGGATCATCATCAGGGTAAGCGATACGGGCATCGGCATCAGGGAAGAGGAGATGGTCAAGCTCTTTTCCGCATACAGCCAGTTGGACACCAAGGCGAACCGCAGGATAGAGGGAACGGGACTCGGGCTGGCCATCACCCGGACCCTGGTGCAGATGATGGGCGGAGAGATCGGCGTGGAAAGCGAATACGGCAAGGGCAGCGTTTTCACCGCGCGCATACTGCAGAAGATCGCCGATGCCGCGCCCATCGGGGAAGCGACGGCCGAGGCGCTGAAGACGTTCAGATTCATAGAATCACGGCGGATCCGCGGGGCAGGTCTGGTGCGCTCGTATATGCCCTACGGCAGGATATTGGTGGTGGACGACGTTCCGACAAACCTGGACGTGGCGAAGGGGCTGATGATTCCTTACGGTCTCACGGTGGATTTCGCGCTGAGCGGCGCGGCGGCGATCCGGATGATCCGGGAAGAAAAGACGCGCTACGATGTGGTGTTTATGGATCACATGATGCCCGAGATGGACGGAGTGGAAGCCACCCGCATCATACGCAATGAAATCGGGACGGAATACGCCGAGACGGTCCCGATTATAGCGATGACGGCAAACGCCTTGTCGGGCAGCAGGGAAAAATTGCTGTCCAGCGGTTTTGACGCCTATATTTCAAAACCCATAGATATTGTGCTCCTGGACGCGATACTCAACCAGTGGGTGCGCGATAAACAGAGCACGGAAACATTGCGCGAGGCGGCATGCAAGCGCCCGGAAAAATCGGCCGCCGCATCGCCGTCGCTGCATCCGGTGATCGGGCAAAGTCCGGAGGGCGTGAACCTGGAACTGTGCGTAAAGCGCTATGAGGGCGAGTCCGCATACCTGCAGATAATCCGCTCCTATGTTCTTCACACGCCCGCGCTGCTGGACGCGATGCGCAGCGTATCTGAGGAAAATCTGGAAAAATACAAAATCATGGTCCACGGCTTGAAAAGCGCCACCTACGGCATCTGCGCCGACGCACTCGGCAGGCGGGCCGCCGCCCTGGAACAGGCGGCGATTGCCGGCGATTATGCAACGGTGCTCGCCGACAACGGCGACTTCCTTGGGTCGGTGGACAAGCTGCTTGACGATTTGCGGAAACTTCTGAAAAAAGTTTCCGAGGAAAAAACGGAAACGGAAAAGCCCCGTGCTCCGTCGCCCGACAAGCTCCTGCTGCAAAAACTGGCTGATGACTGTGCCCTGTTCAGAACCAGCGAGATGGAGGCGACCCTTCTCGAACTGGAAGGCTATGCCTATGAATCGGGAGGGGAACTTGTCGCATGGTTGCGTGAACAACTGGACAATCTGGAATACGACGCCATGCTTGAACGGCTGCAAAATGAATCGGGAGAAGGTGGAAGCGCATATGGCGGATGAAAGGAAAATGATTCTTGCGGTGGACGACACGCAGGTGCAGCTCCGGATCATCCAGAGCGTGCTGCGGGACGAGTTTGAAGTGCGTCTGGCGAAATCCGGCGGCATGGCCCTGACGGCCCTTGACCGCATCACGCCCGATCTGATCCTGCTGGATATAGAGATGCCCGACATGTCGGGTTTCGAAATCATGGAAGAGATCAAGCGCAGGCCGCAGCTCAAGGATATACCGGTCATCTTCATCACCGCCCACGCGGGGCCGGAAATTGCCGCCCAGGCCGCCCGGACCCGTGCGCAGGGTTATATCGTCAAGCCTTTTGATTCGAAGATTTTGCGTGATGCCGTATACCGGGCGCTCGGGACGGCGGGAGCGGACGGATGATCAGGATGCTGACGGCGTTTACGGAAGAGATCGACGATCCCGCCGCCGCGGTTGCGGAAATAACGGAGCAGTTGGATCTGGAACACAGGTTGCTCCGCAATGCCGCCGGGATCATCCAGTGTTACCCGGAATTTCTTGAAAGCGGCGTTGTACGGGCGATCTGCGATGTCCTCCCCTTCGACGTGGTCGGCTGCACCACGCTGTGCACGGCGGTACCCGGATCGGCGGGCCTGTTTCAGCTCACACTCACCGTTCTGACCTCCGACGACGTCGCCTTTGCGGCCGGCGCCTCGGAATCGACGGCGGAGTCCCTGGACGGGCCTGTAGACGGGCTGCATGCGGATCTGCTTGCAACTCTGCCTGAAAAACCCTCTCTGTATATCCTGTTCCATCCCCACTTCTCGACTTACACGAGCAACGAACTGGTGGTCAAACTGAGCTCCCTGGCGGGCAACGTGCCCTTTTTCGGCATGCGCGCCATTGACGATACGCTCGACCGCACCGCTGCCTGCATCATCTGCAACGGCGGGCGCAAAGAGAATTCCATCGCGTTGCTTGCCGTGTCGGGCAACGTGGAACCCGTTTTTCTGATGAAAAACGCGGCGACGGCCTCCATTCTGTCGGACGGCGCGGTGATCACGGCGGCGGATGGAAATCTGCTGAAAGCGGTGAACGACATGCCGGCGCCGGAATACTTCAAGGGACTCGGTCTTGTGAGAGACGGGGAACTCCAGGGCAAAGAGGCGTTGACCTTTGTGGTCGACAGCAGCGACGGTCTGCCTCCCATATGCCGCCTCTATCTGGACTCCACGGCTGGCGGGGATATCCTGTGCGGCGGGATCATGCCCGTAGGGGCCACGTTCCGTTGCGCGACCATAGACCCCGCGTTTGTCGCCGCCTCGACCACGGAGCTTGTCGCCGAAGCCCTGCCCCTCGCCCGCGGCAAGAACATCCTGCTCGTTTCCTGTGCGGCGCGCTACTGGACCCTCGGCAGGAACACCTTTGCGGAAATCAACAGTATGACGAGAGCCATGGGCGACAAGGGACCGCCCTACAGCCTCGCCTATTCGGGCGGAGAAATATACCCCCTCCGCGATGCCGCGGGCCGGTGGACCAACCAGTTTCACAATATCACCCTGACCATGTGCATTTTATGAAACGCCGCAAGATGCACGACAAAAAAACGGAGGGAAGGGCCGTACGCCGGGCGCCGGCCGCCCCGCACGAGGAAGAGGAGGCGCTCCGGGGACGGGTGCGGGCGCAGGATCGGCAGATACGCTCTCTGCAGGACAAACTGGTGCATCTGGACTATCTGTTCGCGGCCCATGTCGGCCTGAACATGGCCATGCGGGATTTCGCGGAACAGAAGCAGGCCGTCATCGTCAGACAGAGCGCCCTGCGCCACGACCTGAACAATGCCGCCGCCCTTCTGCTGGCTTCCGACATCGACAAATTTGAGGAATCCCTGCTCTATCTCATGAGCATACTGGGCAAGGGCCTGGATGTCGATCGCGTGTTCCTGTTCAGAAACAGCACAGATGCCGACGGCAAGCTGCACTGCCGGCAGATTTACGAATGGGCGACCAAAGACGCGGCCCAGCAGGGCGAAAAGTTTGTCGAGGATATCATTTACGAGGAGACGCTGCCGGGATGGGAGGATCATCTGTCCGGCGGCCGCACCGTCAACACGCCGATAGGCAATCTGTCGCAGGCGGTGCGCGACCACATGTCCCCCCAAGGCATCAGGTCGGTCCTGGTGGTTCCCATTCTGTTGAAAGGCAAATTCTGGGGCTTTATCGGTCTTGCCGACTGCCGCACGGAAAGAGTTTTCTCTGAGGATGATGAAACGATTTTGCGCTCCGGGAGTCTGATGGTCGGCAATTCATTCCTGCACAATGAAATTATGCAAGGCCTGATTGCGGCGCGAGAGGTGGCGGATACCGCCAGCCAGGCGAAAAGCCATTTCCTCGCCTCCATGAGCCACGAGATACGCACGCCCATGAACGCCGTCCTCGGCATGACCGACCTGATGCGCACCGACAACCTGGATGAAACGCAACGCGATTATCTTTCCGGCATCAAGAAAATGTCGCGGGCGCTGCTGAACATCATCAACGACATACTGGATTTTTCAAAGATCGAATCGGGAAAAATGGAGCTTGTGCAGGTAAACTATGACCTGTACGCGCTCTATGACAATGTCTGCTCCGTCGCGCAATTCCTCGCGTCCGACAAAGCCCTGCAATTCGAGAGCAGCATCGACGAAAGGCTGCCCCGCGCCCTGTTCGGCGACGAAGGGCGGGTGCGCCAGATCATCATCAATCTCGTGACCAACGCCGTAAAATATACGCAAAAAGGCCGCGTATCCCTGCATTTCCGGAAGACGGCAGCGAACGGACGCGAATATTTCACCGTAGAGGTGCCGGATACGGGGGTAGGCATCAGGCGGGAAGACTTCCCGCGGCTGTTCACGGCGTTTGAGCAACTGGACAAAAACAAAAACAAGGGGATCGCCGGCACCGGGCTCGGCCTGTCCATCACCAAACGGCTTACGGATCTTATGGACGGGGAAATTTTCTTTGAAAGCGAGTACGGCAAAGGATCGGTGTTTACCGTCCGTCTTCCGCTGGCGGAAGGGGATTTCCGCAAAACAGAGTTCGCGCACCGGCAAAAACGCTGCAGTGTATCACCGGATGCCGGCATACTGGTTGTGGACGATAATGCCGCCAATCTTACCGTGGCCCTGGGATTTCTGGACCGGCACGGCGTCCGGGCCGATTCCGCCGCAGGCGGGGCGGAGGCGATTGAAATGGTGCGCGCCCGGCGCTATGACCTTGTGTTCATGGATCACATGATGCCGGGCATGGACGGGATAGAGGCGGTGCAGCGGATACGCGCGATCCCCGGCGCGTATTATGCGCGGATCCCCATTGTTGCGCTCTCCGCAAACGTGGTGTCCAGCGCGCGCGAGTCCTTTTTCAAAGCCGGCATGAACGATTTCATCTCCAAGCCCATTGCCGCCGAGGAACTTAACGCCGCCCTCATCAAGTGGCTGCCGCCCGAAAAAATCCTGGGCGACGCGGCGGAACGGACAGACGAACGAGCGGCCGACGGCGCCTTTGACGACAAACTGCGCCCGCTGGAAAAAATCGGAGATCTGGATATCGCCCTCGGACTTTCGCGCGTGGACGGCAACAAGTCGATCTATATCGACATACTGCGCCGCTTCTGTAAAGGGCTGGACGGGGATATCGCCGATATCCGCGCGTTCATGGAAAATGCTGAGTGGAAAAATTACTCCGTGCGGCTGCATTCGATAAAAAGCGTTTTCGCGAATTTCGGCAACCGGCGCATGACCGACCGGGCGCTTGCCCTGGAAAGCGCTTCTTTGAGCGGCGATGTGGAAACATGCCTGAAAGGGACGGCCGGCTTTTGCGACGAGATGGCGAATTTCCGCGCGAAACTGCTGGACGCCGGCCTTATGGAATCCGAGGAATCTTTTTCCAAAAAATTCACCGATGCCGACACCCTGACCCTGAAGCTGAACCTTCTGGAACGCGCCTGTTTTGAGTTCAATACGGACGAGGCGAACACGACGGCGGATGAACTGCGGCAGGCGAGTTGCGGCGTGCCGGGTGCGGACGCCCTGCTCACGGAAATCTGCGACCTGGTGGATTCCCTTGATTACAACGGCGTCGCCGGCAAATGTGAGGCGTTGATCAGGACGCTTGCACGGTGATCCATAAGGATCGGGACGGCGGAGGAGACACAATGATCAGGATGCTGACGGCGTTTACGGAAGAGATCGAGGATCCCGCCGGCGCTGTTGCGGAGATAACGGCGCAGTTGGATCTGGAACATAGGCTGCTCCGCAGTTCCGCGGGGATTATCCAGTGTTACCCGGAATTTTTGGAGACCGGCGTTGCGCGGGCGATCTGCGATGCTCTCCCCTTCGACGTGGTCGGCTGTACCTCGCTGTGCACGGCGGTACCCGGATCGGCGGGCCTGTTCCAGCTTACGCTCACCGTTCTGACCGGCGACGACGCCACCTTTGCGGCCGGCGCCTCGGAATCGACGGCAGAATCCCTGGACGGGCCTGTGGACAGGCTCTATGCGAAACTGCTCGCCGCCCTGCCGGAAAAACCCTCCATGCACATTATCTTCCACCCCTACTTATTGACTCACTCCGGCAACGATCTGACAGCCAAGCTGAGCTCTCTGGCGGGCAATGCGCCCTTTTTCGGCATACGCGCCATAGACGAAACGCCCGACCACGCCGCTGCCTGCGCCATATACAACGGCAGGCGGCTGACGGATTCCGTCGCGTTGCTTGCCGTGGCCGGCAACGCGGATCCCGTTTTTCTGATGAAAAATGCGGCGACCTCCTGCATTTTGTCGGACAACGCGCTGGTCACGGCATCGGACGGGAATATGCTGAAAATGGTGAACGGGATCCCGGCTCTGGACTACTTCAGGGAACTCGGCTTTGTGAAAAACGGGGAGATACTGGGCAAAGAGGCGCTGGTCTTTGTGGTGGACGCCCATGACGGCCTGCCTCCTCTATGCCACGTCTATGTGGACACCACGGCCGAGGGCTATGTTTTCTGCGGCGGATACATTCCGGCAGGGGCGGATATCCGTTGCGCGGTCATAGATCCCGCCCATGTCGCCGCCTCGGCTGTGGAACTTGCCGCCGAAGCCCTGCCGTACTCCCGGGGCAAAAGCATCATGATCGTTTCCGGCGCGTCGCGGTTCTGGGCACTCGGCCGGAACGCCCCGGCAGAAATAGAAAGCATGGTGAAACGCATGGGCGGCGGCCCGGCGGCCTATACCTTTGCCTACTCGGGCGGACAAATATTCCCGACCCGCGATGCCGCGGGCCGGTGGACCAACCAGTTTCACAACAGCACGCTGACCATGTGCATTCTATAAAAACGATGAACGACAAAACAACAGAGGCGCAGGCGGCGCAGGCCGCCCTGTGCGGGAAACCGATGCGGGCGCTGAACAGGCAGATCAAATCCCAGCAAAGCTATCTGGAACACCTGAACAGCCTTTTCACAGCCCATGCCGGTCTGAATGTGGTCCTGCGGGAGTTTGTGGAGCAGAAACAGGCCGCCCTCGTCAAACTGAGCGCCCTGCGGCACGACCTGAACAATGCGGCCGCCGTCATGCTGGCCTCCGGCGTGGACAAGTTCGAGGAACTCCTGCTGCATCTCATGGAAATACTGGGCAAGGGACTGGATGTCGACCGCGTGTTCCTGTTCAAAAACAGCAGGCATGCCGACGGCAGGCTGCACTGCAGCCAGATTGACGAATGGGCGGTCGAGGGAATGGCCTATCAGGGCAAGGGGGATGTCGCGGACGTCATTTATGCGGAGGCGCTGCCCGGATGGGAAGAGCGCCTGTCCGCCGGTCTTTCCGTCAACTCTCCGGTGCGCGACCTGTCGCCGACGGAGCGTGCGCACATTTCCCCGCAGGGTATTGTGTCCATCCTGGTCGTTCCCATCCTGTTGGAAGGCACATTCTGGGGATTTATCGGTATTGCCGACTGCCGCACGGAAAGAATTTTCACCGAGGACGAAGATATGATTCTGCGTTCCGGGAGCCTTATGATCGGAAATTCATTTCTGCACAATGAAATCATGCAGGGTCTGATCGCGGCGCGGGAGGAGGCGGACAGTGCCGGCCGGGCCAAAAGCAATTTCCTCGCCTCCATGAGCCACGAGATACGTACGCCCATGAACGCCGTCATGGGCATGGCGGACCTGATGCGTACCGACAACCTGGATGAAACGCAGCGGGGCTATCTTGCCGACATCAGAAAAATGTCCAGGGCGTTGCTGAACATCATCAACGACATCCTGGACTTTTCCAGGATAGAATCCGGAAAAACGGTGATAGTGCCGGTAAACTACGATCTGCACGCGCTGTATGACAATGTCTGCTCTCTTATGCAGTTCATTGCGGCCGACAAATCCCTGCAATTCAGGAGCAGCTTTGATGAAAGGCTGCCCCGCGCCCTGTTCGGCGACGAAGGGCGCATACGCCAGATCGTCATCAACCTTGTGAGCAACGCAGTAAAATATACGCGAAAAGGCCATGTGGCCCTGCATTTCCGGCGGACGGAAACAAACGGCCGCGATTATCTCGCCGTTGTCGTGGAAGACACCGGGATCGGCATCAAGAAAGAGGATTTTCCGCGGCTCTTTGCGGCATTTGAGCAACTGGACAAAGACAAAAACAGGGGGATCGCCGGCACCGGGCTCGGTCTGTCCATCACCAGGCGGCTTGTGCAGCTTATGGACGGAGATATTTTCTTTGAAAGCGAATACGGCAGAGGCTCGATGTTTACCGCGTTGCTGCCGTTGATCGAGGGAGATATCTGCAAGATAGAGTCGGCGCGCCGGCAGGAGCGCTGTCATGTATCACCCGATGCCGGCGTCCTGGTCGTGGACGACAATGCCGCCAATCTCACCGTGGCTCTAGGATTTCTGGCACGGCACGGCATACGGGCCGATACCGCCGCAGGCGGAGAAGAGGCCGTTGAAAAGGTCCGTACCCGGCGCTATGACCTTGTGTTCATGGACCACATGATGCCGGGCATGGACGGGATTGTGGCGGTGCAACAGATACGCGCGATCCCCGGCGAATATTACGGGAAGCTTCCCATTGTCGCGCTTTCCGCGAACGTGGTGCCCAGCGCGCAGGATGCCTTTTTCAAAGCCGGCATGAACGATTTCATCTCCAAACCCATTGCCGCCGACGAGCTTAACGCCGCCCTCCTCAAGTGGCTGCCGCCCGAAAAAATCCTGGACGCCGCGGCGGAACGGACAGATGAACAGGCGGATGACGGCGCGCTTGACGACAAACTGCGCCTGCCGGAAAAAATCGAGGGTCTGGATGTCACCCTCGGGCTTGCACGCGTGGACGGCAACAAAGCGATCTATATTGATATACTGCGCCGCTTCTGCAAGGAACTGGACGGGAATATCGCCGATATCCGCGCGTTCATGAAAAATGCGGCGTGGAAGGATTATTCCGTGCGGCTGCATTCGCTGAAAAGCGTTTTCGCGCATTTCGGCCACCGGAGCATGACCGATCTGGCGTTTTCCCTGGAAAACGCTTCCGCAAACGGCGATGTGGAAACATGCCTGAGAAGGACGGAAAACTTTTGCGACGAGATGGCGAATTTCCGTGCGAAACTGCTGGAAGCCGGCCTTATGGACTCCGCGCAACCCTCTTCCAAAAAATTCACCGACGTCAACGCCCTGACCCTGAAGCTGAAACTCTTGGAACACGCCTGCTTTGAGTTCAACACGGACGAGGTGAACAAGGCGGCGGACGAACTGCGGCAGGCGAGTTGCGGGGCGCCGGATGCGGACGCCCTGCTCACGGAGATCTGCGACCTGGCGGATTCCCTTGATTACGACGGAGTTGCCGACAAATGTGAGGAGCTGATCAAAGCGCTTGCGCCGTAGCCGGCAATGTTTATTCCGTATCCGGGCCTGCCGAGGCAAAACCTCTCTGCAACAGGCGGTCAAAATAGCCGGCTACCCCGAAATCAGCCATTATCAAGCGTTCCCGCAGTCCCCGGACCTCCAGGACGTCTCCTCCCGCGAGGGGCAGGCTTTCCTGCCCGTCCACGGTGAGGTAAATATCCGGAGAAGGCTCACCGACATATGCGGAAAAAAGCGTTTCCGGGCCGAGCGCCAGAGGATGAAAACTGTTCAGATAAGGACAAATGGCCGTAACCGCGTAAGTATTGAGATCCGGTGCCATCAGCGGCCCCCCGGCCGAGCCGGAGTAGCCCGAAGACCCGGTGGGCGTTGAAAAGATCAGCCCGTCCGAGCGCAAGGAAACAAAAGGCCTGCCGTTTACGGAAAGGCACAGGTTGCACAGGCGCGCCAATTGGCCGCGCGTCAGCACCACATCGTTGACGGCCTCGCCCTGAACTCTTTCGCCGTTGCCGCGCAGCAGCGCATAGCGCAGGGACATGCGTTTTTCCGTTGACAAGCCGTTGTCCAGAACTTTTTCAAGGACGGCGGTGCAGTTTCCCGGGGAAAGTTCGTTCAGAAAACCCACGCGCCCGAAGTTCACCCCGCCCAAAGGCACGCCCATGTCCAGATATTTGCGGGCAACGGAGATAAAGGTTCCGTCACCGCCGAAAACCAGTATGAGTCCGGTGCCGGGCGGGACAGCTCCGTCGGGGTATTCTCCGGGGTGGTATATCAGGCTGAAGGGAACCCCCCGGCCGGCAAGCATCCGTGCTGTTTCCGCGCAAGTCGCCTCGGCGCGGGAATTGCCTTTTTTCACCACAAGGACCAATGAAGGAACAGCGTGCTTCCCGCTCATCTCCTTGCGTTTCTCCGTGCGGACGGAATGTGCGCTTCGGCCTCCCGCAACCCGTCCCGTGTCCCTCCTTCCCGGCTCATGCCCGGCGCGAGGCCGTCGTCTTCAAAAAGATAAGGGTCGTTTTCGGGATCGTAATTTTCCACCGACGGCCGGGATACGAGCGGGGGCTGCAGAAGAAGACCGTCGGACGCCGCGGCTGTGATGCCGGATTTCCGAGCCGGCATGGATAACAAGGCGTCCCTTTGCCCGGTCAGGGGGAGTTCGTGCAAACGGCCGGGATCCGCGGCGGGAATGTTTTCTTCACCGCCCTGCATGCGCCGCAACAGGAAACTCATGTCCATAAGCTGCCGTTCCAGATCGGCCAGGTACATCTGCTGCTTGCGCAGGGCCTCGCGCGTTTCCTCGCCCTGCGCGGACATGGCGCGGGCCAGAAAAAAAAACATGACGACCATGCCGATAAAAAATAGTATCTGCATGACCATGGTCGCCGCAACAGGATCAGAAAACATGCAACCCCCGGGAAAAACTTGTCGCGGGGCATCGGCCGCCGCCTGAGCATTTTGCAACTTCATTCGCAAAACGCTCTAAGGAAAAGCTGATTTATTTCTTTGAGGAGGCTCCGCCCCCTCAAACTCCCCCGGCAGGGGCGCCTTGCTCAAATTTGTTCGCCCTCACCTGGTTCGGGACGAACGGCCCCTCCACCCCTAATAAATATTTCAGCAGGTTATATTTGAGGGGGTCCGGGGGCCTGTCCGTCCTGAACGAAGTGAAGGCGGACAAGATCTTGTAGTAGTTTCCCCCGGCGGGGTTCGGGGCAGCGCCCCGGTTAAATCAGTGCTTCGCTAGGAGCCTGTCGAAGTGAGAGATTTATATTGAGTTAACATATTGATATTTTTGAGTATTATGAATGCAACAAAAGTTGTGTATTAATAAATTCAATATGTTATAAATAAAGTCCGACAGGCTCCTAGAGCATTCTTTTTGTACCGGGTAACAGCCGGACGCAAAACCGGCCCGCCGCGGAGCGGCATGAGCGGAGCGAAAAGCACATTTTTCGCCGAAGCGATCTTGCAAAAAGGGTGAAATACTTTCCGCACCCAGTAATATGCCCGCCGAACTTGACCGTGAGGTTACAATGGATACAAGCCTTATTATCTGTGCCGTCATCGCGGCCCTCTGCGGCGCGGCGTTGAGCCTGTTGCTGGTTCGGATGGCCGGGGCAAGGCGCCTCAAGGGTGCCGACGAACTCGCCCGGAGAATTGTTGAGGAGGCGCGCAAGGAAGCGCAGGCGCACAAAAAGGAAATTATTCTCCAGGGCAAGGATGAGGTGCTGGAAGCCAAGCGTCTTATGGAAGCGGAACTGAAGGAACGTGAGCGCGAGCTTAAGGCCAGGGACAAAAAACTTGAAGAACAGAGTGAAAAGCTTGAGGCCAAACTGGAGAACGCCCGCAAAAAAGAGCAGGACTTTCTGCTGACGGAAAGGGATTTTACCCGCAAGGGCAAAGAAATAGAGGAACTGCGGGAGCTTTTGTCCGAGAAGATAAGCGAGCAGGAAAAACGTTTGCAGGAAGTCGCCGGGCTGACCATGGAAGAAGCCAGGGCCGGCCTTTTTGCGGATATAGAGGCCAAAAGCCGGCATGAGGCCGCGCGCATGATGCGGCTCATCGAAACCGAGGCCAGGGAGATCGCGGACAGGAAGGCCAAGGAGATACTGGCGACCGCCATCCAGCGCTACGCGGGCGACTATGTGGCCGAGCAGACGGTGACCACCGTCACCCTGCCCAGCGAAGACATGAAAGGGCGCATCATAGGCCGCGAAGGACGCAACATCCGCGCCTTGGAAGCGGCGACCGGCGTGGATCTGATCATAGACGACACCCCGGAGACGGTCATTCTTTCGGCCTACAGTCCTCTGCGCCGGCAGGTAGCCAAGATGGCCTTGGAGCACCTCATACAGGACGGCCGCATACACCCCGCCCGTATTGAGGACATCGTGCGCAAGGTCGAGCAGGAGCTTGAAGTCCATGTGCGCGAAGTGGGCGAACAGGCCACCTTTGACGCCGGCGTGCACGGCATGCACCCGGACATCGTGCGTCTGCTCGGCCAGCTCAAATTCCGCACCAGTTTCTCGCAGAACGTGCTGCAACATTCACTGGAAGTGGCGTCCCTGTGCGGGGTCATGGCGGCCGAACTGGACCTGGACATCAAGAGGGCCAAACGGGCGGGCCTGCTCCACGACATAGGCAAGGCCCTGGACCACGAGATAGAAGGATCGCATGCGGCCATAGGGGCCGATGTGGCCAAGCGCTATGGGGAAAACAAGGACATCATCCATGCCATAGCCGCGCACCATGAAGATACCCCGCCGAAAAGCGCTCTGGCCGTGCTTGTGCAGGCGGCGGACAGCCTTTCCGGCGCGCGTCCCGGCGCGCGCAAGGAACTGCTGGAAAATTACGTCAAACGCCTTGAAGACCTGGAAAACATTGCAAGTTCCTTCAGCGGCATTTCCAAGGCATACGCCATACAGGCCGGGCGCGAAATACGCGTGATGGTCAATTCCGACGATGTGGACGACGACAGCACCTATCTGCTCTGCAAGGACATCGCGGCAAAAATCGAGTCCAATCTGACCTATCCCGGCCAGATACGGGTCACGGTGATCCGTGAGCGCAGGGCCGTAGGCTACGCAAAATAAACCGGCGCGCGACCCGGTTATCCGGGTGGACAAGGAACCGGGGCGGCAGGCCGCCGCCCGCCGGGGCCGGCGTTGCGGCCGTCAGCATGCCGGACGGGCTTCAATATAGGCGGAAAGCGCGTTTACCGAGGCCAAATGTCCGGCGGGCTTCTTCCTGATCCTGCATGGACAGACCGAAATGGCGCTGTAAAAGCACCACCGGTTCAACGGCGTCGAGGGAATCCAGACCGGGGCCTTCGTCGAAAAGGAGCGCGTCATTCTCAATATCCTGCGGATTCACGTCTTCGAGCTTCAATTCTTTAAGGAAACGCTGATTTATTTCTTTGAGGAGACTCCGCCCCCTCAAAGAAATAAATCAGCGTTTCCCTAATAGTTTCGGTGCATGTCAGTTTCTGCCGCCGAACAGTAAATCCGCCGCGTAGTCGATATTCTCCCTGTCCACAAGAGGCCCCGCCGTGATTTTTTCGTCCAGGTACAGCACACCCGTATCCTTCGAGTCGTATTTCGGCCATTGCACGTCCGAAGGAAGGGGGTCCCCTACGTTCACATCGCCGGTTTTGATAAAGTTCGCCCATCGCGTGTGCATTTCATCGGCAAGTTTCGCGGATGCCCTGTCGGACGATGCTCCGCCCGTACCGTTGTTGAAAACAAAGGGCAACTCCATGGCGTGCGCCGCCCCCAGGCCGTTCCGCCTGTTGTCGGGCGCGTCATAGTTGAACTTGTACATGTAGACCTTGCCGCCGGCATCGGCGATGATGTCGGCGAAGCGTTTTATCCCGGCGGTGAACACTCCGTATGCGAGAGTCTGCCGCGCCCTCTGCAGGGCCGTGTGTTCCGCGTCAACCCTGAATCGTTCAAGTATCCGGAGTCCCTTTTCACCGCCGAAGGCCCGCATTGTCAGCGTCTTGTATCCGCTCTCGCCGGTTTTCTCCGGAACGAACAGACTGCCTTCGTCGTTGTTGAAGCCGAGCAGAAGATTTACTTTGGCGAAAGCGCCGGAGGATACGGCGCCGAGCGGGTCTTCGGGTATGGCCCCACCGTCGAAGACCGGGGTTAAAAAAAATGCCGGGGTCGTCGTCTGGTCGGGAATGAAAACACTGAAATACGCCAACACATCGGCATCGGCCCGGCGCATTTTCTCAAGCCCGTCAGCATCGTCGGCCGCTCCGAAAATGTCCGCCAGCATGCCGGACACCTCTATCGACTTTTGCAGGTCGCTCCGCGCATAGTATGAGAGCGCGGGCAGGGACAGGATGGACCCGCTTTCCATGATCACCCCGCGGAACAATCCTGCGGCGAGAGGACTCGTCATCAGCGCCGAAACGCTGAAGCTGCCCGCGGACTCGCCCCCCACAGTAACCTTGCCGGGGTCGCCGCCGAAGGCGGCAATGTTGTCCCTGACCCATTCGAGGGCTTTGATCTGATCCAGAATCCCCCAGTTGCCGGTCGTGCCGTAGCGATTCAAGGTTTCGCGCGATGCGAAGAAGCCCAGAGCGCCCAGACGGTAATTGATCGTGACCGCCACGATGCCTTTTTTCGCAAAGTTTTCTCCGTTGTATAACGAGAACGCCCCCGACCCGGCCGCGAAACCGCCGCCGTGGATGAACACATAGACCGGGAGTGCGGCGGCCTCACCCGCTTTGGCGGGAGTCCAGACGTTCAGCGTGAGACAATCCTCGGACAGGGCTTGCGGGTTTGCAAAAAACGGAAAAACCTGCATACAGCGCCGGCCGAAGTCGGCGCAGTTAAGTTCGTCCGCCCACGGTTCCGCATCCTGAGGCGGGGCGAAACGCAGTTCTCCAACGGGCGGCTTCGCATAGGGTATCCCTTTGTAAACACGTATATTTCCCTCTTGCCGGCCCTTTATCACGCCGCCCGACACTTTGAGAAGCGGCGTTTCCGTCGCCGCAACGCCGCCTGCCGGCATCACAAGCAGCGCCGCGACGATCAGGAGTTCCGCAACGAACTTGTCATTCTTCAATTTTTCTCTCCCGTCGCTTTTTCACCGACTGAATATAAGGACGCCCGAACGGAAAAAGCGGCACTTACCTGCAAGAGTGAGCGCTATAAAACCGGAAAGGTTTTGCGACGCCGGAGGGGGTATCTCAAAACCAAATTGCTTCAGGTCCCGTCACAAAGACTTTCCGAGTTCCCGCAGTACGCGTTGCGCGGCCTGGGCTATAGCCAGTTCCTCATTGGTCGGTATGACGAGAACGGACACTTTCGCGCCCTTGGGGCTTATCGCGCGCGGATCGGATGAGCGCACATTGTTTGCAGCCGTATCCACGGCTATGCCGAGGCCCTCAAGACCTTCGCAGACGGTTGCGCGGGTGACGTTGTCGTTTTCGCCTATGCCGGCGGTAAAGGCCAGGGCGTCCACCCTGCCCAGCACGGCATAATAGGCGCCGATGTATTTTTTGATGCTGTAACAAAACATGTCCAGGGCCAGTTTTGCCTTCGCGTTGCCTTCGGCGCAGGCGGCGTGGATGTCGCGCATGTCGTTGAGGCCGCAGATGCCTTTAAGGCCGCTCTCGCGGTTGAGCAAGGCGTCTATTCTCGCCGCGCTCAAGCCCGTTTGCGCGCCCAGGTAAGCCGGGATGGCCGGGTCTATGTCCCCGCAACGCGTACCCATGATCACCCCTGCCAGCGGCGTCAGCCCCATGCTGGTATCCGCGCATTTGCCCCCGCGCACGGCGCTGATGGAGCAACCGTTGCCCAGATGACAGACGATGACGTTGACCTCTTCGGGCGCTTTGCCGAGAAACTCCGCCGCCTTGCCGGCGACATAGCCGTGCGATGTACCGTGGAAGCCGTAGCGCCGAATGCGGTTCCGTTCGTAGTACTCGTACGGCAGGGCGTACATATAGGCGCGCGGGGGCATGGAGGAATGAAATTCCGTGTCGAAAACCGCGACGGACGGACAATCGGGCAGAATTTTCATGATCACTTCAATGCCCTGGATGCAGGCCGGGTTATGCAGCGGCGCGAGAGGAGAAAGCTTACGCACGTTGTCCAGCACTTCCTCGGTAATCAGGGCTGATTTCGTGAATTCCTCGCCGCCCTGCACCACGCGGTGCCCGCAGGCGCTTATTTCCGAAAGCTCTTTCAGGGCCCCGGCTTCTGGGTCGGTGAGCAGGGCCATAACCCGCATCATACCTGCCGTGTGGTCGGGGAACACCCCGTCCTCGCTCGTTTTGCGCTCGGCCTCCGTGTCGGGATTCTTTTTATGGATGAGCCGTCCGACAGCATCACCGATGCGTTCCACCAAACCGGAACAGAGCACTTTGTGCGTCTGCATGTCCCATAGTTGATACTTGAAGGAAGAACTGCCGCAGTTGATGACCAGAATTTTCATATACGCACCTTTTTGCCGGATGTTTCTCTTTCCGCCGGCAGCGGCGGAAAGCCGGATGTTTCTCTTTCCGCCGGCAACGGCGGAAAGGTGTATATAATACCACATTCCGCAGACTGAATCAACAGCACAATCGACAGAGTGCAATCGACGCGGCAGGCCGCGCGCCCCCTTGCCGGAGTCAGCCGCGCATGGCCGTCCGCAGCCTGAGGAAGATGAAAACCGCAAAAAATGTTGACCAAAGAATGTTTTAATGCCGGAAATTTATTGTTCCTCAATGATTTCGTGCTGCAAAAACATTCGCGGGTCAACACCCTTAAATGAAATAAGGGACCTTACCCCCGGCTGCCGGAATTTCGGGCCGTTGAAATGACACCGATTACTCCCGGCCTTTTGAAAACCTCGAACAACTCGCCGTCCGCAACGGCAATCGCTATAGGCGACGGATCAAAGTTCTGAATTTCTTCTTGACTTGCCGCCGGAAGCATGTATCTTTTGCTGTTACAGTTGATGTTTTTTCCGAAAAATGAGGTGAATTGCATGAAGCTGTGCGTTATCGGCACGGGCTACGTCGGCCTGGTAAGCGCCGCCTGTTTTTCCGAAATGGGCAACAACGTGTGTTGCGTGGACCTGAACGAACAGATAGTCGCCTCATTGCGCCGGGGCAGGATACATATTTTTGAACCGGGTCTTGACGTCCTTGTGCAGCGCAATTTCCGTGACGGGCGCCTGTCCTTCACCTCAGATCCGGCCGAGGGACTGGACGGAGCGGAGGTCGTTTTTATCTGCGTCGGTACCCCGGCCCGCGAGGACGGTTCCTGCGATTTGAGTTACATCATGCGGGCGGCCGCCGACATAGGCCGTCTCATGCGCACGCCGCTGATCGTGGCGGACAAGTCCACAGTGCCCGTGGGCACCGCCGATGCCGTCCGCGCGGCCGTTGCCCGCGAACTGGAGAAGCGCGGCGCGGCCGTTCCCTTCGACGTGGTTTCCAATCCGGAATTCCTGAAAGAAGGTGATGCGATCAACGATTTCATGAAACCGGACCGCGTTGTCGTGGGCACGGACAACCCCGAATCCGAGCTGGTCATGCGTGAGCTGTATGCCCCCTTTGCCCGCTCCAGAGAAAAAATGATCGTGACCGGCATCCGCAGCGCCGAACTGATCAAGTATGCCGCCAACTGCCTGCTGGCATCCAAGATATCTTTCATCAACGAAATAGCCATGATCTGCGAAAAGGTCGGGGCGGACGTCAACGACGTGCGTTCGGGCATCGGCGCCGACCGGCGCATAGGCCCGCATTTCATCTATCCGGGTCTGGGTTACGGGGGGTCCTGTTTTCCCAAGGACGTGCGGGCGCTCATCCACACCGCCCGCGAAGCCGGGGTCAGGCCGGAACTGCTTGAAGCTGTGGACGAGGTGAACAAGCGCCAGAAAAAATACATGGCCCTTAAGGTGCTGGAATATTTTGACGGATACGGCGGCGTGCGCGGCCGTACCCTGGCCGTGTGGGGGCTGGCCTTCAAGGCCAATACCGACGATGTGCGCGAGTCCGCGGCCCTGATGATCATCCGTGAGCTTGCGCAAAACGGCATGCGCATACGCGCCTATGACCCGGCAGCCGGACATAAGGCGGCCGAACACTTCAGGGACAACCCTCTCGTCACCCTGGTGGACGACCAGTACGAGGCGACGGAAGGGGCCGATGCCCTGCTGGTAGCCACGGAATGGAACCGCTTCAGAACACCGGACTTTACCCGCGTGAAAGCGGCGCTTTCAGCCCCGGTTATTTTTGACGGACGCAATCTTTATTCGGAAAAAATCATGGCCCGCAACGGCTTCGTCCATTTCAGCATAGGTTGCGGCTGTACGGGGCAGGCAAATAAGCAGTGACAAAGCTCGCGGCATGGCGTACTCTGGAATAAACGGGCGGCAGACAAAGACAATGCCCGCGTTCGTTCCTTTGACTCATGGATTTATGAGGTGAGATATGGATGAAGCAAAACGACAGGATGACGAACTGCTGCAACTCGTTACTTTCAGCATCGGCGAGGAAGAGTTCGGCGTGGACATCCTAAAGGTGCAGGAAATCATCCGCACCATGGAGATAACCAAGGTTCCCAGGGCGGAAGCCTTTGTGGAAGGGGTCATCAATCTGCGCGGCAAGGTTATACCCATTATTGACCTGCGCAGGCGTTTCGGCCTTGATTCCAAGGTTCACGACAAGCATACCCGGATTATCGTCATCGAAATAAACAACATGATCGTCGGCTTCGTGGTGGATTCGGTGTCCGAAGTGTTGCGTATCCCCGCCGGCACTGTGGAGCCGCCGCCGCCCGTTGTGGCCGGTGTTGATTCCGAATACATCAGCGGCGTGGGCAAACTGCAGGATCGCCTCCTTATTCTGCTGGATCTCGACAAACTTCTGTCGAGCGAAGTGATAGAATCTCTGGCGCAACTATAGCGCCTTTTCCCGGTCCGGAAACAGCCGCCGGCTTCGCGCCGGCGGCTGACCTGTTTACTGCGGGCGCATGCCGAGCAACCTTTCATACGGGGTTTCTGTTTGTCGTCTTCCTTGCAGTCACTTGTCGAATGTCTGACAAAGGAAAGCAGCGGCTCGGTCAGCGTGGTGCGTTCGGGGCCGGGAACCATGGCCCGTCTGGCTTGCGCTCTGCTTGATCAGGGCCGGGGAGTGGTCGCCTGTGCCGCGAATCCGGCATCCTTCATGGAACTGCGCTCTCTGGTCGCACTCTTCAGTCCTGAGCAATCGGCTTCCGACCCTTCCCCTCTGCGCACGGCCTGGCAGCAGCCTTTCGTCGTTCTGCCGCAATACCCGGTCCGGATGGGCGAGAACAGCCATTGGGCTGAACGCATGGCGGCCCTCTATGCCTTGAAACAGAAGCGCGACGGGCGCGGCGTCCTGCTTTCCCCGGACAATTTTCTCCTGCGTCTGCCGCCGGTCGATATTTTCGACATCCATGAGCTGCCTTTGCGCAAGGGCATGGATATGGCCCCGGAACTGGTGCTGGAACAGGCCGTGGAATGGGGTTACACGCGCGTGCCCATGGTCAACGCGCCCGGAGAGATTGCCGTGCGCGGCGATATCCTGGACGTCTTCTGCCCCGGTTATTACCGCCCCTTGCGCCTGGAGTTTTTCGGCGACACGCTGGATGACCTCCGGCATTTCGATCCCGTTTCCCAGCGTTCCGTGGCCGACGTGGAAGAGATGACGATGCTCCCGGCCTCCCCGGTAATTTTAAGCCGTCGTCTTCGCGCCGAGGCCGAGGACTTCTGGCGGCGGGAAACGGAAGCGGGCAGGCTGGACCCTTCGGATTCGACCGCGCTCGGGCGTTTGGCCGATGCGGGCGGTAACAGCCTGTTTTCCGGCATGTTTTACAATAGAAGTTCCCGCCTTGAAGACTGGCTGTCCAAGGACGCAATCTATCTGCTGCCCGGCGCGGAAGATCTCCGCGCCGCCCTTGAAGCGGCCGAGCGCGCCGGGCTGGATATGCCGGAGCAGGAAGGCGAATTGCGGGGCCTGAAAAAGGCTGTTGCAAAGGTTCTTCGCCCGGCCTCCGAGCTTCCGGCTTTTTTCGCAAGCGTGCGTTGCGCCTGTTTCAACGAACTGCGCGTGGGCATTCCGGAAACACCGGGGAGCGTTTCCATGCGCGAGCATGGTTTTTCCTCCCACCAGGAAATTTTTACGCACGGCGACGCGCGCGAAAGGCCCTGGCAACATCTGCTTGCGGTCATGAGAGATTGGTCCGGGGCGGGGGGGGGCGGCGTCGGACGCAAGGCAGGCGGCAGGGGGACCAGGATTCCCGGCGCAGAGGATGGTGGAGCGGGGCAGGGAAGGGTGAGCGGGGAGGCGGAATTTTTGCAATCCCGCCCCGGCGGTCGCCTCTTGCTCAGTTTTTCCTCCGAACGCGCCCGTGCGCGCTTCCTCAAGCTGGCGGCGCAGGACGGCATAAGCCCGCATCTGCGCGCGGACGCCGCGGCCCACGGGCTTTTCGCCCTGATTTCCCCGTTCCGCAAGGGTTTGTATCTGGACTGGGACCATTGTCTGGTCTTGGGCGAGGATGTCCTCCAGCCGCGTGTCGAGCGCACCCGGCAAATTCCCGCTGCGGTCTTTCACGGCCTGGACCGTCACGATACCTTGGACGAGGGAGATCTCCTGGTACACAGGGACTATGGCCTGGGCGTTTTTCGGGGCCTGCACCGCATGGCGTCGGGAGGGACGGAAAACGATTACCTGCTTTTGCAGTATGCCGGGGACGACAAACTCTATCTGCCTGTGGACCGGCTTTCCTTGGTCCAACGCTACAAATCCGCTGAGGGCGTGCGGACTGCGCCGGACCGGCTCGGCGGCGCGCAATGGGCGGCCGGCAAAGAGAAAGCGCGTAAAGCCGTGGAGCAAATCGCTTCCGATCTGGTGGAAATGTACGCCCTGCGCAAGGTGCTCAAGGGATTCCGTTACGGACCGCCGGACGAGATATACCGTGAACTTGAGGCCGGTTTCGGCTTTGAAGAAACGCCGGATCAGGCCAGGGCCATAGAAGATGTGCTGAGTGACATGGAACGGCCGGAACCCATGGACCGTCTGATTTGCGGAGACGTGGGCTTCGGCAAGACCGAGGTTGCCGTGCGCGCGGCTGTCCGGGCCGCCCTGGCCGGCAGGCAGACAGCACTGTTGTGTCCCACAACGGTCCTGGCCGAGCAACACTACCGGACCTTCCGCAGCCGGCTCGCAAGATTGCCGGTCAATGTCGGGCTGCTGTCCCGCTTCGTATCCCCCAAAAAACAGGAAGCAGTGCTGAAGGCGACGGCCGGTGGGCACATCGACATCCTGATAGGGACGCACCGCATTTTGTCGCGGGATGTATCCATACCCAGGCTCGGCTTGCTCATCCTTGATGAAGAACAGCGCTTCGGCGTGCGCCACAAGGAACGTCTCAAGGAAATGCGCAAGAATGTGGACGCCATGACCCTGACGGCCACGCCCATTCCCCGCACCTTGCAGCTTTCCCTGTCGGGAATTCGGGAACTGTCCGTCATAGAAACGCCGCCGCCGGAACGCATGCCCGTATCCACGGCCCTGATCGACCGCGACGATGCCCTGTTGCGCTCCATACTCCGCCGCGAACTGGACCGTCAGGGACAGGTTTTCTGGGTGCACAACCGGGTGGAGGGGCTGGAGAGCGTTGCCGACTATGTGAGAAGCCTTGCGCCCAAGGCGCGTCTGGGCACGGCGCACGGGCGGATGAAGGAGAGCGTGCTTGAGGAAAACATGCGCAAGTTTTGGCGCGGGGATCTGGATATCCTGGTCTGCACTTCCATTATTGAGTCCGGGCTGGATTTTCCCCGCGCCAACACTCTTGTGGTCGATCAGGCGCAGCTTTTCGGTCTGGGGCAGTTGTATCAACTGCGCGGCAGGGTGGGGCGTTCGGACAGGCAGGCCTTTGCCGTGTTCGTGACCCCGGACCCGGAACACCTGCCTGAATCCGCCCGTAAACGGATGCGCGTCATCCTGGAAATGGACTATCTCGGGGCGGGTTTCCAGGTGGCCATGGAAGATTTACGTCAGCGCGGAGCGGGCAATATTCTGGGGGAGTCGCAAAGCGGGCACATCAACCGCGTCGGTCTGGATCTGTTCCTGGAAATGCTGGAACAGGCGGTGGCGGAACTCAGGGGCATGCCTGTGCAAAGCAGTGTGGAAACGGAACTGAGTCTGGGTATACCGGCCTTCATACCGGAAAATTACATGCCGGACGGACAGGAGCGCCTGCGCTGTTACAAGCGGCTTTCCTCGGCGCAGGACGATACGGCCCTGAACGATGCGGCGGCGGAAATCGGCGACCGTTACGGGCACATTCCGACGGAACTGGAAAATTTCATCGCCGTACTCTCTTTCAAGCGCCGGCTGGGCAAACATTTTGTGAGCAAGGCGGATATTTTCCCGGACAAACTGCGTTTGTCCTTTGTCGAAGGTTCCGGTCCCGACCCGGCCCGTCTGGTGGATTTTGTCGTGGATTCACAGAGCAGAGGACTTAATGTCCGCCTTCAACCGCCGGGCATTCTGGAACTGCCTTTTGAAGGCGGGAAAGTGAGGGACGCTCTGGACAAGCTGTGGGGCATACTGTACCCTCTCTGGGATGACGGCGGTAAAACATTCTGACATCCTGCGCGGATATGCGGCGGCTTTTCGGGTCTTCCGGTCCGCCTGCGTTGCCGCGCTCCTTTGTCTTTTCCCGGCATTGTTCTTTCCGGGCGCTCTTTGCGCCATGCCCGGCGATGCGGCTGAAGTGGACGGACAGAGTATCTCCTTCGCGGAACTGGAAGCGGCCAGAATCAGCCTGTTTACCGGTTTTTCGCCCCATGTCCCGGACCCGGACGATGCCGCCCTGCATTCCCAGTACCGTTATGTGCTGAGCCGGATGATTGAGGAACTGGTCATATGCCGATACATGGAACAGAACGGTTTTGCCCTTGCGCCCGGCGCTCTGGAAGAAGAAGAGCGGCGTATCCGCGCCGACTACCCGGAAGGCGCTTTCGACGACATGATCATCAGGGGCGGTCTGGTTATCGGCGACTGGCGCAAGGCCCTGTACCGGCGCCTGACCGTTGAGCAGTTTTTGTCCAGGGTCCTGCGCCCGGAGATCACCATCACCGCCGACGAGGTACAGCAGTATTATCTGGCGCATACGGAAGAATTTGTCGTCCCGGAACTGTGGCATTTTCTGCGTGTTCTGGGGCGGGATGTCAAGGCGGTGGAGGATGCGCGCGCGGAACTCACATCCGGCGTGGATGCGGCGGAAGCGCAGAAAAAACATCTGGTGACCATTCAGGACATCAACATGAGCATTGATCTGGTACCCGAAGAACTCGCCGCCGTCCTTGCGCCGCTTGCACCGGGCCAGGCCTCGAAGGTGGTGAAGAGCGGGCAGGAATATACCGCGCTGGTGTTGCTGAAGAAAACGCCCGCCTCAGTGCTGGACCCTGCGGAAATATCGCAACGCGTGGAACATGCTTTGTCCGAAGAGAAAATGCGTTCTATTTATGCGGAATGGTTGCAAAAACGGCTGAAAGCGATCAAGGTGCGCATTACGCCTGCCCTCAAGGAGGCGAGTTACGCCGGTCCGGCTGCGAAGGCACCGTAATCGCCGGCTGCTTACGCTTGAGATAGTTGCTTACGGCGGGCAAAAGCCGCAAAGACCATAGCGGCGTACGGCGTACAACGCAGTGACGCCGCCCCGCACAGGCGGAGCGGCGTCGCGGAAACGGAGGCGAATCGGGCCGTCAGAACGCCGAGAAGCCCGTGCTGAGGAGTATGAAGGCTACAATGCCCACAACAACGCCATAGAGCAGGAAGGGCCAGAAGGTCTTCTTCAGGATGTCTCCCTCGCGGTTCAGCAGGCCGACCACCGTGCAGACGGCCACGATGTTGTGGATGCAGATCATGTTGCCCATGGCGCCGCCCGCAGCCTGCGCGGCGATGATGACAACCCTGGACAGGTTGAGCTGGCCGGCTATATCCCATTGGAACATGCCGAAGAGCATGTCGGAAACCGTGTTGGAGCCGGTGATGAAGGCGCCGAGACCGCCCACATAGGAGGCGAACATGGGCCAGGCTCCTCCGATGATATCCGATATTTCAGTCGCCATGGCCAGAGGCATGGAAGGCAGATACTTGGCCGAACCTGCCGCCACGGCGGCCGCGAGATCCGGGTTCACCCCGGAGCCCTGAAAGATCTTCACCAGGGCTACGGAGGCGCACAGGGATATGGTGGCTGCCTTCATTTTGACCGCGGTCGTGGTCCAGGCTTTGAAGGCTTTCTCAACGGGCATTTTGTGCAGGGGAATGACGAGCAAGGCCACCAGCATAAAGGGTACGGTTCCCGGCAGATAGAGGAGTTTCAGGCTGTCGTTGACGTTCGCGTAACCCAGGATGGCCTTGAAATTGACCACGCCGTTGTTGTTCAGCCATGCCTTGAGGGGCAGCACGTCAATGCGGGTGATCACCAGAATGGCGCCTATCAGTATGTAGGGCAGCCATGCCGTGAACTGGCTCATGTGAGCCTTGAATTCCGTGGAGGTGGAAACGGATATGTCGCCGGTCCATTCCTTTTCCCACTTGGATTGCTCGCCGAAGGTCCAGATGTCATCGGGAACACAGAAGCCCTTCCTGGCGCCGGCGATGATGATGCCGAGGCCGAGCAGACCGCCTACGAGAGAGGGCGTTTCCGGACCCACCACCCAGGCCAGAAAGACATAGGGAACCACAAAGGCCACGGCGGCGAAAACACAGAACTTCCAGGCGGCAAAGCCGTCGGACCAGCTTCTGTTCGGGCCGAAGAAGCGGGTGATGAAGCCCAGCATGAAAATAGGCAGAATAAAGGCCATGGGACCGTGCATGGTCACTACGGTCTCGCCGATAACCTTGTAGAACTGGTCCACGGACTGGAATTGTCCGGCGGCAACCGCGGCTTCAACCACGCCCTTGATGGATGCGCCGAAACCGACGATGATCGGAGTGCCCACCGCGCCGAAGGTGACCGGGA
Source organism: Desulfovibrio sp. (assembly GCA_031273845.1). Taxonomy (GTDB): domain Bacteria; phylum Desulfobacterota; class Desulfovibrionia; order Desulfovibrionales; family Desulfovibrionaceae; genus Frigididesulfovibrio. The sequence goes on along the minus strand of JAISRC010000126.1, from coordinate 7,490 downwards.
AAGAGTTGAAGCACAGACACAGGACGGCCGATGCCAAGGGCGGGAAACCCAGAGCCAGCAACAGAGGTGCGGCCAGAGCGGCGGGGGTGCCGAAGCCGGCCGCGCCTTCAATGAAGGCCGCAAACATGTAGCCGACGATGATGGCCTGAATGCGCATGTCTTTGCTGACGCCCTGCATGCCGTACTGTATGGTTTCCATACCTCCGGAAGCCTGCAGGGTATGCAGAATCAGCAACGCGCCGAAAACAATGATCAGCACACCCACGGCGCTGCTTACTCCCTGCAGGCTCAGGGCCATTACATAGTGGACGGGAAGTTTCCATACGAGCACAGCCCCTGCCACGCAGGCCAGCCAGGCTATGGGCATGGCTTTCATGGCGCCCATGCGCAGACCGACCATGAGGACAAGGGCAACCAGAATAGGAATCAAGGCGACTAAAGCGAGAAAAGTTGTCGACATATCCACCTCGTCATTTGCGGCCGTTGGGGCCGGTCAGGGGTTCTATGACTGTTGCCTTAATGCCGCGCGGTTACAATTATGTCAATAGGAAAAGTGAGAAATCAGGGAACACAACGGTTTTAGTCCGTAAATTTTTCGTTTCGCTTGTTATCTGTCCGTGTCACCTCCACTTTTTTTGAGGGTTCGTTTTATGATTGATAACTTACTGCCTCTGGTTTACAATTATGTCAACAGGGAAAGTGAAAATCCGGAACATTGTAAAGATGAAAATGCTCAGGCGGCGTGAGCGCGGGCCGCAGCCGCCGGCCGGTCTTTCCGGCTTACGGATGGGGCCGGTAGAGCCGTTGCCGCCCGCCCCGCAGGCAAGGCGAAACCGTGTTTCGCCGTCGGAGCAGTTTACGCCTGAGATTGTCGCTTACGGCGGGCAAAGCCCGCCTGCTCCAATTTAGCGGCACGGATTTGCAGGCAAACCCGTGCAGGGCAGTTTGCGCATTTTCAAAGCCAAACTGCCCTGAACACCGGCATTTCAACCGGAGGAGAACTATAATGTCCAGAAATATAGCGGTCATAGTAGGCAGTCTGCGTAGCGGATCACTGAACAGAAAACTGGCCTCCGCCCTTGCGGATATGGGCGCCGGTTTTGCGGCTTTCGACATCCTGCCCCTGGGCGATGTGCCCATGTTCAATCAGGACCTGGAGGACGACGTCCCGGCCCCGGTTCTGCAACTGAGGGAAAAGGTCCGCGCCGCGGACGGCGTGCTCTTCGTCACTCCCGAGTATAACCGCGGCATCCCGGCCGTCCTGAAAAATGCCGTGGACTGGTGCTCGCGGCCTACGGGAAAAGGCGTTCTGGCCGGAAAAGCCGCCGCCCTGGCCGGGATGAGTCCCGGCGCCGTCGGCACGGCCGTGGCCCAGTCGCAGTTGAAGCCCATACTGGTCATGCTCGGTATGCGGCTCATGGGGCAGCCGGAGCTTTACATTCAGGGGGGAGCGGACTATTTTGACGCCGCCGGCAGACCTGCCGACGAGAGAAGCAGGCAGTTTCTGGCGAATTTCCTGAAACGCTTCGAGGCCTGGATCGGCTGAGTTTTTTGCCGCCGTATATCGTTCCGGAAGCGAAAACGCGAAGATGCCGCCCCTTGAAGGCGCGGCGAAACCGCGTTTTCGCCGTTAGAGCATTTTACGCTTGAAATTGTCGCTTACGGCGGGCACAGCCCGCCTACTCCAATCCCGCTGCAAGGATTTGCCGGCAAATCCCTGCCGCTGAGCAGCCGCTGACAGGCTTTGCCCGTGATGGGTGACTGTTTCAAGCGTAAAAGATTACAATAGGTAGGACAAAATTTGTCAGAATATACGGTGTGTTGGCCGGTGCGATGCTACGATGCCCTCCGCAGGCATTGGGAATGCCCGGCGACATTGCGATGCATTTATTCCGCTCTGGTCGTGATCTTCATATGCTCGGCCTGCGCCATTGTGTTGAACGTCTGCGGGCTGTTGCCGGAACCTTACGCCGGCGTAGTGCCGCGCAGTCCTTTTTACGCCATCCGCATGGCCTTCAACCTGATTTTGGTGGTGGAGGTCCTGGGGTTGATCTTTATCGTTGCGGACTCCGTTTCCCTGGCCATGTGCAAGCAACTTGAAATCATGGCCCTGCTTCTTTTGCGCGAGTCTTTCACGGACATCAGCCTGCTCAACATGCGCCCGTCCCTGGAAAACGACTGGCCCCTGCTCGCGCAGATAGGCGTTACGTCCGTGTCGGGGCTGTTGCTTTTTGCCTTCCGCGTCATTTTCAGGCGTCTGCATATATCGCGCGGGCACAAGAATATCAGGGGATACATCGGCGCCAAGAAATATATTTCCCTTTTTCTCCTGCTGATCTTCATCCTGGGCGGCGCCTACGACCTGGGGCGAATGGCCGTCACAGGGGAAAAAACCGCCTTTTTTCATATATTTTACACGGTGCTTATATTTACGGATATCCTTCTGGTGCTTACGGGGCAGTATTTCATGCCGTCTTTCCAGGCTACCTTCAGGAATTCGGGCTATGCCGTGAGCACTCTGCTCATGCGTATGTCCATGGGGGCGGAACATTTGACGGGCGCGTTGCTCTGCGTCTTCGCCGGTCTTTACCTGCTCGGTCTGGCCTGGACGATATCCCGATTTTCCGAGCAGATCGGCGACAGCGCCGACGACGCGGGACGGCGAAGTCTTACGCTGTGATTGCCGCCGGGCAGGCAGAGACGCGAGAAGAACTGTGACGGAACCGGAAGTGTTTGTCGTTCTGTGTCTGGCTGCAGTCTTTTGTTGCGGCGGTTTCCTCGACGGGATCAGCGGCGGAGGCGGCTTGCTGACCGTCCCGGCCTTGCTGCTGGCCGATCTGCCTCCAGAATTGGCCTTGGGTACGAACAAGGCTTCCAGCGTAGCCGGCATAGCTTCCTCCTTGGGCACTTACGCCCGTGGCGGTCTGGTAAATCGGTCCCTGGCCGTTTTCGGACTGCCCTTTGCGCTGATCGGCGGTCTGGCCGGCTCAAAGCTGGTGTTTTTTTTCCCCGGCGAGACCATAGGGCGCATTCTGGTGTTTCTCCTGCCTCTGGGCATCCTGATTACCCTGCTGCCCAAGAAAGAGAGGGGGGTGCGCGGGGAAGCGGAGCATTCCAAAATTGAAAATGCGCAGGCGGAGGATGCGCAAAGCGTCGCCTTCCGCCCCGCAGACACAGGCGAAACCTCGTTTCCCCGTAAAGCGCCGAAGGAGGCGTTTCAAAATCAAATTGCCGCAGGCGGGCGCTCCGTAAAATTGCGGGCCTGCGCGATATGTTCCCTGGTCGGCTTGTACGACGGTTTTTTCGGTCCCGGTTCAGCGAGTTTTTACATGCTCGGCTTTCATATTTTTCTGGGCATGGGGCTGGTGCAGGCGGCGGCCACCGTGAAGCTGTACAATCTTGCGGCCTCCGCCGGGGCGACCGTTATGTTCGCCTTGCACGGCCATGTGCGCTGGTCCCTGGTCCTGCCTCTGTCCCTTGCCTATATCGCGGGGAGCGTGATCGGGGCGCGGCTGGCCGTACGCACAGGAGCGCATTTTATACGCCGGGTGCTGTGCGTCAGTTTGTCCATGCTTTTCGTCTCTCTGCTCTGGAAATTTTTTCCCGGCGTTTTTTTCTTTCCCGGCAGCGACTGACCCGCCCGCCTCATATGTGAAAGCGCATTTTGCCGTTACTGATATATGCATTGTTACCGCTTACAGGGATGCAAATCGCAGCCCGCCGGCGTGATCGACCTGCACGGCAAGAACCTTGTGGGCCTGCGCGAACCTATTTTCAGCCCCGACGGCAATCTTTGCGGGGCTATCGGCAAGTTTCAGACGCTCGACAACAAGGGATTGATTATGGACAACATCCACTCCGTCCGGGAAATGAACCTTGAACTGGAAAGCATCATCGAATCCTGCAGCGAGGGCATTTATGTGACCGACCATCAGGGATACGGCCTGCGCGCTAACAGGGCCCTGTACACGATCTACGGATTCAAGGCTGAAGAATTGATCGGGGTGAAAATAGACGTGCTTGTGGCCGACGGCACGGTTTCCGATTCAGCCTGCCTGCAGGTGCTGAAAACCGGAAGGCCGGCCACGGTCATTCAGGTGCACAAGAGCGGCAAACAGTTGCTCAATACAGGCCGGCCCATTTTCGACCATGAGGGCAACCTGGTCAAGGCGGTGGTCACCGTCCGCGACATCACGTCCTTGAATAAGCTCATGGATGATTTGAAACAGAGCAACGCCCGGAATGAAAAATATTACAGTGAACTGTTGCGCCTGCGTGCGGCCCAGACGCAGTATAAAGATATCGTCACCGCCAGTCCGGGCATGCAGGGTATTGTCGATCTGGCCGTGCGCGTGGTGGCCGGCGTGGATTCGGGTTGTCTGCTGCTCGGCGAATCCGGGGCCGGCAAGGACGTGATCGCCAGGTTGATCCACACCTCCGGCGTCCGCGCGGACAAGTCGTTCATCAAGATCAACTGCGGAGCCATCCCGGCGGATCTCTTGGAATCCGAGCTTTTCGGCTATGAGCAGGGAGCCTTTACCGGAGCCGGAAAGGGAGGCAAAGCGGGCATGTTCGAGCTGGCTGACGGCGGCACGCTGTTTCTGGACGAAATCGGCGAAATGCCGCTCACCCTGCAAGTCAAACTGCTGCAGGTCCTGCAGGACATGGTACTCTACCGCCTCGGCGGGACAAAACCCATCAGGTTCGATATACGCGTCATTGCGGCCACAAACCGGAATCTTGAGGAAATGGTCCGGCTCGGAAAATTCCGCGAGGATTTGTATTACCGCATCAATATTGTACAAATGGAAATACCGCCTCTGCGGGAGCGTGCAGAGGACATTGTGCCGCTTATCAAAATATTCCTTGAACAAATCAACGGAAAATACAAGCAGAAGAAGTCCCTATCTTCGGATGCCGTCCAATGCCTTCTGGATTATTCATGGCCGGGAAATGTGCGCGAACTGAAAAACATTATCGAGCGGGCCGTTGTTACCAGCCATGGAGACTTGATCGGCGTTGTGGATCTTCCCGCGAAAATTGTCAACGCAACGGCAGGATCGACATACACAGGTAAAAAATTGAAGAATATTATGGAAGGTGTAGAAAAAGGCATTATCACCGACGCGATTGTGCAGCACAGAAACCTGAGAAAAGTCGGCGAAGCGCTCGGCATCGACCCGTCCACAGTATTCAGAAAAGTGAAGAGGTACGGAATCAGTGAAGATTTCACCTATTGAAGCTGTCCTGTAGCTCCAGACATCCGCCGCTGATCAAAAGCATTGAAGCGGCCCCGTGACCGGAGTCCGCTTCAGTGCTTTTGATGCTTCGCAGCCGGAAGAAGATTCAATGCGCTCAGTCTTCCAGAATGAACTCCGTGGCTACGCCTGTCCCGCCGCCGCAACACAACCCGGCTATGCCGCGTTTTACGCCGCGCAGTTTCATTTCCTCAAGCAGAGTGATGACCAACCTGGTGCCGGAAGCACCCAGAGGATGCCCGAGCGCAATAGCCCCGCCGTTCACGTTGAAACGCTCCATCCGTTTCCCGGTCACGCCGAGTTCCTTGAGCACGGCCAGGGTCTGGGCGGCAAAGGCCTCGTTCACTTCAAACAGGCCGTAATCGTCCATGGACGTGCCCGCTTTCTTGAGGATATTGCGGATGGCATAGGCCGGAGAAATGCCCATGACGGCCGGATCGCAGCCCACGTTGGTATGCTCGCCGATGGAGGCGACAGCTTTGAGGTCGAGTTCAAGGGCCTTTTCACGGGTCATCATCAATACGGCGGAAGCTCCGTCGTTCATACCCGAGGCGTTTCCGGCGGTCACGGTGCCGTCTTTCTTGAATGTCGCCCGCAACGAGGCCAGGGATTCGAGCGTGGTGTCGGATTTGATGTACTCGTCCGTATCGAACAGGGTCGGGCCGTTGCGGCCGTCCACCTCAAGCGGCATGATTTCCGCCTTGAAGCGGCCTTTCCGCTGTGCCTCGGCGGCAAGCGTCTGGCTGCGCAGGGCGTAGTCGTCCTGTTCCCGGCGGCTGATGCTGTACCGATCTGCCAAATTTTCGGCGGTCAACCCCATATTGATGCCCGTCGGATACAGTTCCGGACCGCAGACCCGGCGGGCTGTTTCCATGAATTCGCAATGGAGCTTCAGACCTTTTTCGTCCAAGCGGAAGCCCTGGCGGGCATTTTCGATCCAGTACGGCAGATTGCTCATGTTTTCCGCACCGCCTGCGCACACGATGTCCGCGTTGCCGGTGGCGATGTGCATGTAGCCCACGTTCACGGCCGCGAGACTGGAGCCGCACTGGTGTTCCACGGAATAGCCGGCGATATGATGCGGCAGTCCGGCCTGGAGCAGAGCCAGACGGCCGAGGTTGGGAGAGTTGGAATGGTTGTCCACGTTGCCCATCAGGCACAGATCAATGGTGTCCGGGTCCAGCTTGTTGCGCTCGATCAGTTCAAGCAGCAGGCGGGCAGCCATGGTTTCCGCATTGACCATGGCCAGAGTGCCCTGCCATTTGCCGACAGCGGTCCGCAAACCGTCCACAATAACGACATCACGCATGCTTTTCATATCGGGTTCTCCTAAAGCAATTTAATTTTGAAACGTTCTCTTCGGCGTTTAGAGCATTTTGCAAATGAAATTGTACAAAGCTCCGGCGGCGGATATCCGCCGCCGGAGGCGATGCACAAGCCTATTTCCGGTAATCGTAAAAACCCTTGCCGGACTTTCTGCCGTATTCGGCCTTGGCGAACCGCTCGGTGATGCAGGCCGCGGGAAGATCGGCCTTGTCGCCGGAATTGCGGTATTTTTCCATGTACACATTGTATTCAAGGTCGATGCCGGTCATGTCCAGGGTTTCCATCGGCCCCATGGTGTGGCCGAGCGCGCCCTTGACGGCGTTGTCGATATCCTAAGCTCCGGTGAAATTATAGCGTGGAAGAGTAAGAAAGTCTGTAAAACAAGAGTGATCCAAAATAATTTGCCCTTGGCAAGAGGCAGAAACACGCTATAATTATAGCGTGGATACTATAAGTAACCCCTAAGAGAGGAGCCCGGACGATCCGAAGGATAGAGTATTTATTAGTGTAAAATAAATGTCTTGAAATGAAAGCCATGTCTTGCTTCGTGGTGGAAGCACCAACCACGCTATAAATCTCCGGAGCTTAGGTTGTCAACAGCGGCGCAGACGCCATTCCGGACCCGGGATTCCCTCTTCGGTTTTACCTCCGGGCACGGTTCCTGCCGTGCCCTACAACTATTCCCTGTCATAAGGAACATGAGAAAAAGACGACCTGCCTGTCTGCCCTGCCTGCCTGTCCGGGCCGGGTGCTCTGTTATCTTCTGCTACAATCATTTTTTGAATTCTCTGATTTTCTTCTGTCAGACAAGATAGACGTATCCGAATCAAGGGCGGATTTGCCCAATCTCGAAAAATTATTCCGGCTCAAGCACAGCGGATATCCATCGGAGCGAACACCTTTCAG
>JAISRC010000123.1 GCA_031273845.1 Desulfovibrio sp. | reverse complement strand
CAATTCAAAGCCGCCGCTACCGCCCGTCTGGACGCTTTTGCAGCGGAAAACGGCTACGACAAGGGCATAGGCGATGCAATAGCTGTAACCCGTGACAGCGGAGCATTCAATCCGGATTTTCCCGTGTTGCAAGCCGCCTACGACTCTATCTGGATGGCTACGATTGCGATCATCCCTGACGTGCGGAGCGGCGCGATCACCGTTGATCAGGCCGTGGAGCAGCTTCCTGCGCCGGCATGGCCGGAAACAGAGGCGACATACTAAAATTGTTTCTTTGACAATCGCATAGTGATTGTGACTTTGACCGATAAAGCCGGAAAAAGGAGGCCATTATGGCTATCAGTTTTCTGGCTTACAAAGTTAAGCAGTGGCTCGTGCAGTATCGCGAGCCGTGGAGCGGCCGCCCGCGGCGCCGGTCGTTTGCAACCGAGGCCGACGCCGCCGCGTTCGAGGCAGCAACCCGCGATTTGTACGAGAGAGAGCGTACCATCGTGCGGGCCGTCAAGCGCCGAAGGACAGCACAAGCGGCAAGCAGCCTCACCGTATCGGAGATATGCGACCGATACATCGACACGCTTGCCAATCCGGGGACGCGGTCCGCAAGCACCTACCATCTGGCGCTGTTCCGGGCCATTTACGGGCATCGTAAGGCCCGTGGCATTACTCTGGATGATGCGGCCGCATTCCTGAGCCTCCAGCGCGGGCGCGGAGTGGGCCAGAGTACGGCCTGCCGGCGCCTGGGGATCGTGCGGACTGCATACAACTGGGCCGCACGATGGGGATTACTGTCCAGCAATCACTTGGCCGCGTTGCGGCTTTCCACCCCGCAACCGCAGACACCGGCACCGCCGTCGCTGCACGAGGCCCGGCTGCTGTACGCAGCGGCCGCGCCGCATGTGCAACGCGTGATAGTCATCGGCATGGCGGCCGGGCCGCGCATCGGGCCAAGCGAGCTTTTTCGGCTGCGATGGTCCGATGTTGATACCAGGGCGGGCATGATCCGGATGCCGCAGGCCAGCAAAGGGGCAAGGGACGCATCCAGGGACGTGCCCGTGCGCAAGGACGTGCTCGGGTGTCTGCGCGAGTGGGAGGCGGAGGATGCGGCCGCCGGCTGTCCTTATGTCATACACTATAAGGGCAAAGCGGTGCGGCGCATAGGCCGGGCGTGGCACAACGCCCGGATCAGGGCGGGGATCTCGCGCCGGCTCAGGCCCTATGACCTGCGGCACGCCTTTGCAACCCGGCTGCTGGATCACGATGCCGACATCAAGGCAGTGTCGGAGTGTATGGGCCACGCTGACGAAAAAATGATTTTGAGGTATTACCGCCATACCAGCGCCAAGCAGCGCCGTAAGGCGGTCAACGTCGGCCCGTCCTTGAGCTTTGCATAGGGCATGGGACTGACACCGTTCAACCTTTCCTTCCTGCCGATCATCCCTAAACAGTGACCCTGCCCCGGCATTCGGCCGGGCAGGGTCTTGAAGGCAGGCGGGGCGCAACCACGCCCCACCGAGCGGCGTAACCGCGCCGCCCACGGCCCCCGGCGCCTGCGACCAGCGCCGGTTCGATCCGCTGCCTTGTCCAGTGCACCGGACAAGGACTGTTTAGCAGCGCGGACGGGCACTCTCAAGGTGTTTGTTACCGTGGAAAAATCAAAGGAATTACCGGAAATCAGATGCGGGTCATGCGGCAAGCTTCTGGCAAAGGGCCGGGGCGCCGAACTGAGCATCAAATGCCCGCGCTGCGGGGGAATCAATCTGATCAAGAGCGGCGAGACTGCCAAACAATGAAGGCCGGGAGCCTCCGAAAAGAGGCTCCCATGTCTGATCCTTCCTTTTCTTGCCGGCCGCCGCTTTCCGGCTGGTTGGGCGGTAAAAGCCGCCTTGCCGCGCGAATTATTGAGCGCATGCCTGAGCACAAATGTTATGTCGAGCCGTTCGCCGGGGCGGCTTGGGTGCTGTTTCGCAAGCCGGAAAGCACCGTTGAGGTTATTAACGACATCAACAAGGAGATCATTACACTTTATAGGTGCCTGCAATGGCATCTTGAGGAGCTCCTGCGTTATTTCAAATGGGTGTTGGTGTCGCGCGATGAATTTGAGCGGCTGAAGCGGGCAGTTCCGGACACGCTCACGGACATTCAGCGCGCGGCGCGTTTCTTTTACATTCAGCAGACCTGCTATGGCGGACGCATCCATAACCCCTCGTTCGGCTACAGCATCCGCAGCCGGGGACATAAGCTCAACCTGCTGCGCATAGAGGAAGAGCTTTCAGCGGCACATCTCCGCTTGGCAAGAGTCTATGTCGAGTGCCTGCCGTACGCGGAAATCGTCGCTCGTTATGACAGCACCGATACGTTTTTCTATGTTGATCCGCCGTACTGGGGCTGCGAGGGATATTACGGCAAGGATCTCTTCAGTAAGGAGGATTTCGCCAAACTGGCCTGCATCCTGTCCGAAATCAAGGGACAGTTCATTTTGAGCATCAATGATTGTCCTGAGGTTCGAGCAATATTCAAAGCGTTCATGTTTGAGGAGGTCAGCCTCATATATAGTTGCGGGAAAAATCAAAATAACGGTGCCGACGAACTGCTGATCCGGAACAGGTGATGCGATGCTACGAGCAGGCAGTTTATTCAGCGGCGCCGGACTGTGCGACCTGGGGTTTCACCGGGCGGGCTATGGCCATCGTTTTTTTTGTGAGGTTGATCCGTATTGTCGGCAGGTATTGGCCCGGCACTGGCCGGGCATACCAGTCTATAAAGATGTGCGGGAACTGTGCCCGGAGGAGCTTCCGACAGTTGATGTTCTCGTGGGTGGTTTCCCCTGTCAGGATGTATCAGCATGCGGGCGGCATGCCGGGATAAACCCTCACACCAGATCGGGGCTGTGGTATGAGTATAAACGTATTATCAAAGGACTCAGGCCAAAATATGCCGTCATTGAAAACGTCAAGGGGCTGCTCTCCCGCGGAATGGAAATCGTCTTACAAGACCTTTCCGACATCGGGTATGCTGCGGAGTGGCAAAATCTGCCCGCAGCCGCCTTTGGTGCGCCGCATCTTCGTGAGAGGATTTTCATTGTTGCCTACCCCGACAGTGACCAATATGACTCGGAGCGTAGGATATTACTTGCGCCGGACGGAAACATGGCCGACATCCTCCAATTTGGGAGCGTATCTGCTTGGGGAGGCGTATGGATTAATCGGGAGAGACGCCAAGCCTTCCGGCAAGCATTTGGTTGCGCCGCGCTATACGGAGTGGATGATGGGGGTTCCCGCAGGATGGACAGAGCCGGAAGGACCCGGCCTGGCGTACCGCTCATAAGCCCGGA
>JAISRC010000108.1 GCA_031273845.1 Desulfovibrio sp. | reverse complement strand
CATTACGACCTGCCTGAGGATAGGTGCGCCCTTTTTCAGGAAAAAGGGCGAAAATGAGGAGAAATATGCTGAAATTCCGGTCAAAATACGGAAATTTCCTCAAAAATTGATGCCCCTGGGACAAATCGCCGCTGTGGGGCTGAATTATTCAGCGCTTCCTAAGATATTTTTGATTTGGAATTGGAATTATGGAAGAAGGTGCCGACGAACCAGCCCGCGACGGATAAGACAATGCTTGCGAAAAAGGGAGGGATCAGCGCCGGACCATCGGCAAGCGGCGTTACGATTGCCGTGGGCCGGTAAAGAAAAAGATACCAGAACAGGCAGCATAAAAAACCGCTGAGCGCGCTGCACCAAGCCGCGCCGCGGTCTCTCCGCCCGAAGATCACCAACGCGAGATAGGGCACAAGAGCCACGGAAGCGACCATGCTCCAGCTTGTGGTGTGGATCACGGCAATGAGCCGGCCTTCGGCCTGGGCGCAGAATCCGCTCACCAGCACACAGAGCAATATGCCGAGACCCCAGGTGGTCATGGTGCTTTTGCGCCCCGGCAGGTCCTCGGAAACGGCCATGGCGGCAATATGGTATAGGGCCGTAGCCGTGGAAAGGGAAGCGGAAAGTATGGCCAGCACGAAAAGCTGCATCCCCACGGAAGGCAGAAGCATCTGCACCAGATGCGGCATGAGCATGTCCGGATTGGCCACTTCCGGCAGGATCAGCTTGGACAAGGCGGCCGCGAAATACATCCCGCCCAGCAAGACGGTCAGCACCAGCATGGCCAGGGGAGCTGTACGCCGGAGTTGTTCCCTGGAAGACGCCGCAAAATGGCGCTGTATGATCTGCGGCTGCGCCCATACGGCCACGGACGTGACGGAAACAAGGGAAAGCACGAAAAGGCCGGAACCGCCGCTGGACAGCGAGGTAAAGCCGTTGTCGGCCAAGTCGGTCGGCGGAAGGGCGGCAAGCGCCGCTACGCCGTTTATCGGGCCGCCGACACGGGACAACACCGCGCCGACAATCACCGCTATACCCACGAGCATGATCAGCCCCTGCATGGCCTCGGTATACAAAACCCCGCGCAGGCCGCCGAGGATGACACAGGCGCCGACGGCCAACGCAATCAGCCAGTTCAGCATCCAAGGCGGCAGATCAATGACCTGGGCCAGAAGCAGGCCCGCTCCCTTGATCACCGCCGATGAGTAAACGCCGAGAAACACGGCGAAAATCAGGGCAAGCACCCTGCCGAGCAACACGGAATCGTGCCCGATCCCGATAAGCATGGCCGGGCTGCGCGCCCCCAGTTCTTCCTGCCGCTGCTTGGTCGGCCAGGCCAGAAAACGGTACACAACCCATGTCCCGAGTATGATGTTGCCCGCGGCCACCAGGAGCAGTTGCAACCCGTAGGCGTGAGCCAGGCCGGAAAAGCCCACCAGAGCCACGGCGGAAATGTAGGTTGCGACATAGGCAAATGCCTGGACGACAAAACCCACTCGTCCGGGCAGGGCCGAATCGTGCCCCCTGCCTTTGCGGGCCAAGAAAATAAACAGGGCGAAATAGACCGCGACGGTCAACGTGCTGAGCATAGTTTCCCTCCGTGCAAATCTTTCGGCAATGTGCTCCCGGCAAGGCCGGGAGTCAAGCACATGTCTCCACATATCTCTATGAAGGGAATAACGGTTCCGGGCCGCTTTGATTCGGCATTGAATCAGGAGGGCTTGCATTCCCTGATCAATTCGGCACCGTAAAAAAATTCTCCCAGAGGAGAAGAAAAAGGCGTGCGGAATTCCCGGCCGGACAAGGCTTCCGGATGCCGGGCAAGAAAGGCGGCGACCTGTCCTTCGTTTTCGGCGGGATTGACGGTGCAGGTTATGTAGACGATCCGGCCTCCGGGCCGGAGCAACGGCCAAAGCCTATCCAGAATGCGCGACTGCAGAGCCGTCGCTGCCTCCAGGTCTTCCCGCCGCCGGCGCAGGCGAATTTCCGGCCTTCTGGCCAGAGTGCCCAAGCCCGAACAGGGGGCGTCGAACAGAATGGTGCCGAACCGTTCCGGAAGCGTCCGGGCGCCGGACAAGCCGGCTTTCCCGCCTGTCTTCGGGAGGCACGCGGGCGGAAGAGGCTCTTCCGCCAGATCCGACACGGCAGTCAGAGGCCGGAGAGAATCCGCAATACCCAGACGCGCGCATTCCTGAACAAGGGCGTGCAAACGCCGGACAGAACGGTCCGTGGCCAAGGTCACGGGGATGCCCTGTTCGAGCAGGGCCAGGGTTTTGCCGCCGCGGCCGGCGCAACAGTCCCACAGCGGCTGCGGCCGGTCCTCGGGAAAAAATGCCTGCAGGACTTCATAAGAGGCGGCGCTCTGCCGGCTCGCCCTGCCTTCGGCCACGGCCCTGTGCGCCGAAAGAGGCATGGCCCCGGCAAAGGTCAGGACACAGGGACCGACGGCGAACGCTTCCTTGCCGTGCGCTGCGTTCAGCTCGGCAGCGTCGCGCAGGATATTTTCCCGCAATGCCTCCCAGCCGGGGCGGGAACGGTTCAGGCGCAGGCCGGAGGGCGCGGCCCGGCACGAGGCCCTGATCAGCCCTGTAATCTCTTCACGCCCGTATGCGGCGGCCCACACCCCGACAAGCTCCTCCGGAAGCCCGCAGGCAGCCGCAAGTTCCGGCAGGGAAGCGTCCGGGGACTCCCCGGCGGCCAGGGATGCGCGATACCCGTCGAGGCCGCGCTGCACGGAGCGCAATACGCCGTTTCCCACTCCGGCCAAGACCCTGCCGAAGCGGTTGCGGATGTGTTCGACGGCCCAGCCGACGGGAGCGCGATGCGGGGTACGCAGAAAGGCCGTCTCATACGCCGCAAGGACCAGCGCCAGAAGCATTTCTTCCGGAATGCCCTCCGGATCGGACAAAAATCCGCATACCAGGGCATGCAGCCCTGCATAACGCCGCAGGGTCCCGTAGACCAGTTCCGTGCACAGCTTTTTATCCGTGGGCGCAAGCCGGGGGGACAGGAGCACGGCATCCAGGGCGGCCTGAGAGTCCGCATGTTGGTGAACGACGCGGAAAAGCGCCGCGAGGGCCGCTGCTCTGGGATCGTTGTCGGCCCTGCGCAGCCTGAAGGGAGTTTTCTTTCCCATGCCGGCGTCAATCCACCGTCCGCGGCGCGGCCGGGAGGGAGGGGAGTTTTGCAGGGTCGATAAAACGGCGTAGGGCTTTTTCAAGAACTTCATGGGACAGCAAGGTGTTTCGGCACGGGCCTTCAGGTCTGGCGTTGAGGATGCCGAAGACGGGCACAGGGTGCGTGTCGCAGATGCCGGAGGTCAGGTCGCGCTCACAGGCCGCGGCAATGATCAGTTCCGGGCGCGTTTCCACCACTATGCGTCTGGCTATGCTGCCGCCGGAGGCAATGGCCAGCCGCACCCCGTAGGCATCACGCAGGTTGAGCAGCTCGGCTATGGGGCACAGCCCGCAACGCCCGCAACGGTCGGCGCCGCCGATCAGCCGCCTCGGGCAATCTTCCTTTTGCAGGCAGTGCGGCAACAAAATCAGGATGCGTTCCGGAGCGAAAGTGCCGTACTGCTTAAGCGTCAACTCATTGTTGACCTTGATGAAACTGCGCCGCACGTCTTCGGCTGACAGGCTGAAAGGCCGGGCCAGGAGTTCCATGAGAGGCAGAAAAAATTTCGCCGTCACTCCCCTGACCGTGGACGACCCGCGGAAATTGCGTCCGAAGGCTATCTGCAACACCAGACCGAGGGAGGAAAGAGCTATGACCGCTATGCACAAAAACAGCAGTGACCCTGTAATCCAGGGAACATACGGATGAATATTGCCCAGTCCCACAACCGGAATGATCCACCCGACCAGCAGAAAGAGGCAGAGGAGCACGGCCGCGCCGGTAACCAGACCTATGAAAAGCCTTTTACGCGGTCTGCGGGGCGGGGCGGCGCTCATGAATTCCAAGGACGGGGATTGGGCGGACCGGGGATTCTTCCTGTTCACTTCATGCGCATTCTGAGGCGCAGCGGGCATACGCGATATCACAGCAGGGTTTTATAGAGCATTTGTCCGGCCATGGCGAAAAGCAGACAGGCGAAGAATTTTTTCAGAGTCGGCACGGGCAGTTTGTGCGCCAGCCTGACGCCCAGGGGCGCGGTGCAGATGCTGGCCAGACCTATGCCGAGCAGGGCCGGCAGATAAATAAAGCCGAGATGGGGTCCGGGCATGCCTTCGATTCCCATGCCGCCGGCGGCATAGCCGGCGGCGCCGGCCATGGCTATGGGAAAGCCGATGGCCGCCGATGTCCCTATGGCGTTGTGTATCGACACGTTGCACCAAGTCAGATAAGGCACGGAGAGACTGCCGCCGCCTATCCCGACAAAGCTGGACACAAGGCCGATGACCGCCCCGGCAAGACTGTTGCCGACAAAGCCCGGAACAGGTCGGGAAGCTTTGGGCTTCATATTGAGGAACATGTTCGTGCCGACATACAGCAGGAAGGCGATGAAAACCAGCTTGAGCGCCTCGACCGGGATATGGACGGCGAGTTTGCTGCCGAAAAAGGTTCCGATGAGTATGCCGGGGGTTATGCTCTTTACAATGGGCCAGATAACTGCTTTTTTACGGTGGTGCGCCGCAAAGCTTGAGACGGATGTAAACATGATGGTGGCCAGGGACGTGGCCAGAGCCATGTAATGCGTATACTCGCCGCTCATCCCCCGGAGTTCGAAAGTGTAGTTGATCATGGGCACAATGACCAGACCGCCGCCCACGCCGAGGAGCCCGGCCAGCACGCCGGCAAAGCTGCCGAGAATGAAAAAAATGAGCAATACCGTGAGCATCATCGCTCCTTTTAAAGCATTTCAAAGTTGAGAATGCTCGGGCGGCATAAGCGCGAAGCACCGCCGCCGGAGCATTGTGCAATTTCATTTGCAAAATTGCTCTGGCCGAGTGGGATGTATCAAATTTGAAATATCCTAACGAAAAACCGGGATGCCGCCCTTGTACACCCGTCGGACGGCAGCCGCAAGAGTAAGGATGGAAACACAATGCACATATACATCGCCGCCTCATGGAAACATCAGCACGCCGTGGAAATGCTTTCCGAACTTCTGGAAAACAGGGGGCACCGGATATTATCCTGGCTGCGCGAAGGCCGGCCGGAGGAAGCCTTTTTGTCCCGCCTGGACCTGGAACGCTTTATACGTTCCGAGGAAGGGAAACGCGTATTTGATTTCTGCTCGTCGTCGGTAACGGGCTGTGACCTGGTCATCTATCTTGGGCCGTCCGGTTGCGATGCCTGGGCCGAAGTAGGCGCGGCGTACGGTTGCGGGGTGCCGATCCTCGGCTTGCTTGCCAAATCGGAGGATGTGGGACTGATGCGGCACATGATCCGTTCCTGGCATTCTTCCGTCAACGACCTGTTGCGGGCCGTGCAGGATATGGCCGACGGCAGATAAGGAAACGCTCTAAAAAGCGCCGGGCCGCGCGGGAGGATAGGGGCCGTCGTCGCCCGCCTGCTCGGCTTCACGCGGTGCCGGAACCGGGTCGCGCGGCGGCAACAACACATCGCGCACGTCCTTGTCAAACTCCTGCATACGCGTCCGCGGCGCAGGCCCGGACATCCAGTTCCGCACCTCAAGCCCCATGTCCGAAGCAAGCGCCTGGGCGACCGCGTGCAACGGATCCGCAGGCATCCGGGATCTGGTTGTGAACAGGAAAAAATCCGTACTCTGCGCCGCAGGTATAAGGCCGGACTGGGCCATGGACCACACAAGCTGACCGCTCGGCACGTCATGGGCCTCAATCTGCAGGGACAGCCGGGTATCGCCCGCGGTTCCGCCCGCATAGACGTAAGTAACAAAGCCGCCGATCACCAGATCCGCGTTGCGCCTGCGCCCCAATTCCGCCGCCCGATCCCTGCGGTAGGGCGTATCGTCGCCGGAAAATTCAAGGTTGGGGAAAACGCGCATGGTCAGCCATGTCTGCCAGACGGTTCGCGCCATGCCATAGCCGAGCGGGACGGGGTTCTCCATGGGCTGGGTCACGCGGAAAGGCACAAACAGCGCGCGCAGACCATCGGGCGGCGCGCTCCGGGGCTGCACATGCACTTCGGGAGGATTACGCCGCACCCACTGGTCCCGGTAGATGATGTTTTTGTCGGAAGGGTCGATGCGTACCTGTTCGTCTATGCCGCGCATGGTTTCGCAAGCGCCGGACAGAAAGGCGAAGACGATGAGCGCCGACAGGACGACGCGGCGTTTCACGGCGTCTTCCTGAAACTTCGCGCGGGCGGACAAGACCTTCACCTCAGGGCAGAAGGGGTTTGAGATGCCTCGCAAGGTCGTCGCGCAACTCATCGTCCTGCATGGCGAAATAAATATTGGCCGTCAGATATTCGGCCCAGTCGCCGGCGTCAAAGCGCATGCCGTGGATTTTAACCGCCAGCAGACCTTTGCCGTCGGCCTGAATCTGCAGCGCATCGGTAAGCTGTATTTCGCCGCCGTGGCCCGAGGTCACTTTTTTCAAATGGCTGAAAATATCCGTGGTCAGCACATAGCGGCCGATGATGGCGAGACGGCTCGGCGCTTCGTTCACCTTGGGCTTTTCCACGAGTTTGGACACGCGATAGATACCGGGCGACACCTCCTCGCCGGAGATGATGCCGTAGCGGCTCACCCGTTCCTGCGGCACTTCCATCACCCCTATGACCGGCAGATGTTCGCTCTCCGCGACCTCCACAAGCTGGCGTATGCCGGGGTTCATACCGAAGAGGAGGTCGTCGCCGACCATGACGGCAAAGGCGCCGTCCACGCCCACCACGTCCTCGGCGCACAGCACGGCGTGGCCCAAGCCGAGCTGTTTCTTTTGCCGGATGGAAGTGACTTTGGCCATTTCCGCCACCTGCCGTATCACGGCGAGCTGCTCGGTCTTGCCGGCGCGTTCGAGCACTGCTTCGAGCTGGAGATTGTAGTCAAAGTGGTCTTCTATGACATTTTTGTCACGGTTGGTGATGAAGATCACGTCCTCAATGCCGGAGCGGATAGCTTCTTCGACAACATACTGCACGACAGGCTTGTTGTATACCGGCAGCATTTCCTTGGGGATGTTCTTTGTAGCCGGGAGAGAGCGGGTTCCCCAGCCCGCGACCGGGATGACGACTTTGCGGATGTTCATGCTGTCCTCGCTTTTGGTCCGGCGCGCCCGGGTTGTTCCGCAACGCATATACATGCTGTTCCCCGTTTTATGCCACAAGTGCCGGGATGTTTCAATCCGCAGGCGGCTTCTTCCGCCGATTGCCTCCGTTCCGACAGACGGAAGCCGGGCAAAGACCTTTCCCTGAAAGAATGAGATATCGGAAATGTGCTCCCGGCCAAGCCCGGAGTCAAGCGAAAATCTTCTTTATTTCCTTCATTCATCCCCTTCATTCGTCCTTGACGCCTCCTGCGCAAGGGCTTATCCTGTGTCTGTCCGGTATCCTGCAGCGCGCATAACCACGTTGAAACACAGCATAAAATACACAGCAAGGAGGTTTCCTGCCGTGAACGAAGTGATGCAGACTATCAAACAGCGTCGTTCAGTACGAAAATATCAGGCGCGGCAAATCCCGCAGGAGGAATGCAGAAATATTGTGGAGGCAGGGTTGTATGGCCCGACAGGCATGAACCGGCAGCCGGTGCATATTACGGTGGTGCGCAATAAGGAGCTTATAGACCGCGTCACCCTTGAGTTGAAAGCCGCCGTTGCCCGCATGTCGGGGAACCCATACAAGGACTACGTTGGCTCGGGAACTTACAGCGTCAACTTCGGTGCGCCCACTTTCATGATTGTTTCCGCGGACGTTTCGCGCACCGGAACGGCGGAGCCGGACTGCGCCTGCGCATTGGAAAATATGTTTCTGGCGGCCAGGTCTCTTGAAATAGGCTCATGCTGGGTCCATCAACTCGGTTCAGTCGGCGGCGATGCCGGTTTTCAGGCCTTTTTGCAAAAAGAACTAGCGTTTCCGGCGGGCAACGTCATTTTCGGTTGCGCGGCCTTCGGCTATCCCGAAGGGGATTTCCCCAAAGCGCCGCCTCGCAGGGGTGGCAGCAACTGGGTTGAGTAGATGCTTTCCGGGCCGAGCTTTACCCATAACCGGCAAATCAATTTTTTTGCCCTTTATAACAAAATATAGTTAATAAAATTAGTATGTTAATTTTTAGAAGTCGATTAGAGCATTTTGACTTTGAAATTGTATAAACCGACTTGCGCGGGTTTGCCTGCAAACCCGCGCAGCGAGATTGGAGCAGGCGGGCTTTGTCCGCCGCAGGCGATAATCTCAAGCGTAAAATGCTCTAGGAGCCTGTCGGACTTTGCCTTAAAATATTTTTAACATACTGAAATTATTATATACGGCTTTCATTGATCGGATTTGCTATATATAAAAATATCAGTATGTTACAGAAAATACATG
>JAISRC010000107.1 GCA_031273845.1 Desulfovibrio sp. | reverse complement strand
ACCGTCAAGGCTCACCGTACCAAGCCGTAATACGCCTGCCTCATGGGCAACCAAAAGAACCTGCTGAAAAAGGTCCGCGATTTCCGCGTGAAAACGCCGCCTGAAATTGGCTATTGTGTCATGATCCGGATGACTATCGGCAGCAACAAAGCGTATGGCTACGGAATCATAAGTACCGCGTTCGAGTTTGCGGCTGAAAAAGACTCCTGTTGCATAGCCGTAAAACAAGAGACCCACAAGCATTTTAGGCGAATACGCTTGTGTTCCCTTGTTATTGTAGCTGTCGTTGATCGCGTTCACGTCCAACTGCTCCACAATCTCAACGACAAAGCGGGCTAAATGATCCTTGGGTAGCCAGTCCTGGATCGACGGCGGCAACAAAAAAAGCTGGTTGCGATCTGCTGACTTGAAGTCCGGCATCATACACCTACACAGTGTTATCCGTTATGATGTCAATATATTACATGATAAAATGATTCTTTGCATCTGTTTTTTTGATGGCTACTTCAGTTGCTAAAGTCCGACAGACTCCTAGAATTTGAGCTTTATTTCGGTTACGTACTCGACAGCGGTCTTCGTTGAAGGTCATATCACGAACGTGATGCAAACAGTTCTCTATTTCCCAATGGCGACGGATCAAAGATAAAAGTTGACCCGCAGCCATCTTATCTTTGGATAGGCTTGTAATTCCGCAGATGCTTTCTTGAGTTGTTTTGTTTTTCTCTATCCGAGTTCGGTGAATACGAAAAATACGCCTTACTCCAGGCCAGTCAGGATATCCAGGTAATGCTTCAGCTACTTTCAATTCACGTAGCTCTATGCGTCCATGACTCTTTTCTATAGTCTGAGCCTTTTCTATCAGATATTCTTTACCCTCCAGGGGAAATTGTTCCGGCAAGTGTTGTGTTGATGTCTTCCTGTAAGGATGGATGATTGCCTTTTACCATAAAAATATAGTCACCTTCTTGTTGTATTATACTTCGGCAAATTTCAATCTGACAAAAAATTGCATCTCCAGAAATAATATTTTCGCAGACAGGAATATCGTATAATATTTTCTTGGCTCCGGTTATCTCACCTTCTTTCGATTCCAAACCTATCTGATTCAACACACCTGAAATATTTGTACAATATGCGGCAAGTAGATGAAGGGCTTTATATTCTTCTGATGCACTGCCTTTCAGTGTTTTGCCGTCCAAGGCAATATGCAGACCTTTTTCTTGGGTTAAAGAAAGTACCCATGATCCCAAAATTTTTTCCAATGCCACCACATCAATCCTGGTCAAAAGATCATGCATGGATGTCTGGCCTGGCGATTTTTCTCTATTTATTCCAATTAGTTCAAGATCTTCTCGACCCAATCTCCTCCCCCATCGCGCTATAGCTCGCAAGGACAATTTGCCACATAAAAGCCCGGCTATTATCAGACTCAAAATACTTTGCAGTGAAAAACGACGCCCTGAAGGATTCCTCGGATCGGGTATCTGCCCCAGACAATCCCATAACGTGGTCAGTTCAGTTTGCATCTGCATTCCTCCATGACCCTATTTTTTAGTATTTTTCTAAAAAAATCAAGAACCGAATAACCCTGAGGCCAGCCCGGGCATACCCCACTCTTCCAGGTTCCGGCCGATGAATGCGCAGACCTCGGCGTGCTCGACCCTGCCGTTGCCGATAACGCCCAAAGCCTCTCCGAAGCGGATATGCACCGCTTTCGCGGGGTTTATCCCGCCGTAATCCTTGATATATTTTCCATTGGCCCAGGCATCGGTGCGCAAGGCCACAGGGATGACCGGAACGCCGGCGCGTTTGGCCAGCTTGATTCCCATGCTGTTGAAGGCCGCCGGGTCAAAGAAGGGCGTTCGAGTGCTCTGCGGGAAGACTATGACGGAACGCCCGGCCGCGAGGCGTTCCGCGCCGCCTTCCATGACCGCGCTGAAATCCTCGCGCGGGTTCACCCGGCGCACTACCACGGGATTACGGCTGTCCAGCACAGGGCCGAACCAGGGATATTTTAGCAGACTCTCCTTGACCACAAAGGTTACCGGCTTGCGCGGCTGGATGAGGGACGGCAGCACAAAGGTTTCCAGGGTGCTCATGTGGTTGCCGACAAAGACGCAGGGTCCGGCAGTCCGGTCGATGTTGTCCATGCCGCTGAAATGAAAACGGACGCCGCAACGTTCCAGAAGCCGGACCGTGCGCCTGCTGCCCTCGACCCATTCCCTGCCGCGATACCTCCCGGCCGCGGCCAGTCTGCCGTCGTGCCGGATGATGTCCACGACATACCAGGTGAAAAAAAAGGAAGGCCATAGGCTTTCAAAAGCCCCGGCGTTTGCCGGGGTTATATATTCGTCACCGGGAAAGGGTACCTGAGGCGCAATGCTGCTTTCATCGCTCATTTTTTGCCGGTCCCGTTATGTAGTCGGGGAAATTGCCGTCCGGCGACACAATGCCGTTTGCGTCGCTCATTTTTTGCCGGGCGTTCCGGATGAATGTTTACGGCGACTTTTGAGCCGCCCTTCGGTTCCCATGCTTTTGGAAAAATAGAACTGTCTGCCCGTGAGTTCTTCGGGCAGATACTGCTGTTCCACCCATGCCTCCGGGTAATTGTGCGGATATAGGTAGCCTTTGCCGTATCCCCATTCTTTCTGCAGACGCGTGGAGGGGTTACGCAAGTGCATGGGGACCGGGCAGGCGCCTCTTTCCTTGACCTCGCGCCCGGCATTGACATAGGCGGCATAGGCGGAGTTGCTCTTGCAGGCGAGGGCGAGATAGATTGCCGTTTCGGCCATGGGCAGATAGCCTTCGGGCATGCCGATCATTTCCACGGCCTGTTGGCAGGCCACGGCCAGAGGCAGGGCGGCGGGGTCGGCAAGTCCCACATCCTCGGCGGCGGAGAGGATGAGGCGGCGGCAGACGAAACGTGGGTCTTCGCCTCCTTCCAGCAGACAGGCCAGGTAATAGACGGCGGCGTCGGGATCGCTGCCGCGTATGGATTTGATCAGAGCCGAGGCCAGTTCGGAATGTTTGTCGCCCTGTTTGTCATGACGGGCGACAATTTCGGGCAGGATGTTTTTTATGTCTTCCGGGGCGCGTTTATCCTCCGGCAACGCGGCCGCGTATTCCACGAGATTGAGGAGGACGCGGGCGTCACCGCCGCTCAGGTCGCAGAGCATGGCGAGAACGTCGGGGTCAAGGGGGCTTTGCACAAGTTCCGCGCCGCGCTCCGCTATCCGGGCGAGGTCCGTCCGCTTCAGGGGCTGCAGGCGCAGGACGTGCAGACGCGAGAGAAGCTGGGCGGTCACGCTGAAGGATGGGTTTTCCGTGGTGGTCGCCAGCAGGGTCAGTTCGCCGCTTTCCAGCAGGGGTAGGAAAAAGTCCTGCTGAGCTTTGGAAAAGCGGTGTAGTTCGTCGAGGACCAGGATATCCGTTCCGGCAAGCAGGCGTCGGAGCTGTTGCACGCCCGCCTCGGGGGCGCTGACTCGTATGGTCCTGCCGCCGCGCGCCCCGGCTAGGAGCAGGGCCAGAGTGGATTTGCCGCTTCCCGGCGGCCCGAAGAACAACAGGCTGGGCAGGCGTTCGGCGCGCAACAGGTTTTCCAGCCTGGATCGCAAATGCTCCTGTCCGAAAAAAAATTCCAGTTCCCGCGGCCGCAGCCGCTCGGGCAAAGGGGCGGAAGCGTTCATCAAAAATTCCTTTACGGTCTGCAAGAAACTCCTTTTTCGAATCAAAAATTAAAGCATATCAAGACAATTTTGATTTGAAATCGGAAGCATCCATCGTTTTCGCCTTGCGAGGAAAGCCGGTCGGAACCGTTCATAGTTTCTGCCTTGCGAGAAAAGCCAGACCGAGGGTGAGCACGGCGGCGGTTTCCCAGCGCAGGACGCGCGCCCCCAGACTGACAGGGACTATGCCGGCGGCCGAGAGCAATGCGGCTTCACGCGGGGAAAATCCCCCCTCGGGCCCCAAGACCAGGAGTATATCTCCCGGCTGCGCGAGGTCGGAGAGTTCCAAAAGCCTGCCCCCCGTGTCTCCTTCGTAGAGCAGCCGGGCCCGGTCGAAATCCTTGCGCCGGGAAGCTATGGCCTCTGCTCCGCCTTGAATCAGGGCCAGATTCGGGAGGGTCGCGCATCCGCACTGTTTGGCGCCCGCGATCAGGGCGGCCTGCCAACTTTGTTTTCCGGCCTCCGGCAGGGCAATCTGGCTGTAGTCGCCCTGCCAGAACCAGACAGCCGATGCGCCGAGTTCCACGCTCTTTTCCATGAACCAGCTTCGCCGCAGGGCTTTGGAAAAGGCAACGGCCAGCGTGCAACGCGTTGCGGCGCGTTCCTCGCGTCCTTCGGAAAGGAGGGTCAGACGCACGGCGTTCCTGCGCGCATCCTCCACGCGAAAGATCCCGAAACGACCGCAGCCGTCGAAAAGGCGCACTTCAGCCGCGGCTTTCAGGCGCAACACCTGCGTCAGGTGGCGCGATTCCCGCGCATCCAGGATAACGGACGGGTTCCAGGCCTCCGGGGCCAGATAAAAAGAACGAAAGTCCGACATCCGGGTCTACAGCAAGGCCATGCGGGCCGTGCCCTTTTTATAAAAGGGCAGTTCGGTTCCGACGGCCGGGATTTCCGCCTTGGCCGCGCGGATGACATACTCGGAAGCCCCGGCGTCCTCGGCCTTGATATAGGCCAAGGCCACCGCCGAGCCGATGGAAGGGGCAAAGGAGGCGCTGGTGACCAGGCCCGCCTGCCGGCCGTCCAGGAATACGGCATCGCCGTGCCGGGCGCTTCTGCGCCCCGGCAGGAGCAGGGCGGTGAGCTTTTCGCGCACTTTGAGAGCGCCTTCCCGGCCCGTAAAATCCGCCTGTGAGGTAAGCATGGCGGAATAACCGGCCTCGGCGGGACTGTGGTTTTCGTCCAGGTCCTGACCGTTAAGGGGCAGGCCGACCTCCAGCCGCAGGGTGTCGCGGGCACCCAGACCCGCGGGGAGCACAGCCGGGTCCGTCAGTATGAGATCCCAAAGTTTTTCGATTTTTTCCGAGGGGCAGTACAATTCGACCCCCAGTTCTCCGGTATAGCCTGTGCGGCTGACCAGCAGGGGCGCGCCGTCAAAAGACGCCTCTTCGGTAAATCCGAAATAGGGCAGCCTGCGCCATGCGCCGGGCAGTACCCGTTCAAGAACGGCGAAGGATTCCGGTCCCTGGAGGTCCAGCTTGCCTGTGGCGTCCGAACGGTCTTCGAGCGTGAGGGAGGAATCAAGGCATTCCTTGAGCCGCGCGAAATCCGAGTCCCGGCAGGCGGCGTTGACGACGATCATGAAACGGTCTTCGCGCAAGCGGTAAACAATGAGGTCATCCGCGATGCCTCCCTGCCCGTTGAGCAGGAAGCCGTAGCGGCAGCGCCCCGGCTTCAGTGTGCCGATGTTCACCGTAATCGCACGGGCCAAGGAGTCCGCAGCCTTCGCCCCGTCCACGATGAACTCGCCCATGTGGCAGATATCGAAGAGTCCGGCCTTGCTCCGGGTATGGAGATGTTCGGCGATGATGCCGGCGGGATACTGTATGGGCATGTTCCAGCCGGCGAAGGGGGCACATTTGGCGCCGCAGGCCAAGTGCCGCGCCGTAAGCGGCGTTGTGAAAAGGGTGTTCATCAAAATTTCCTTTAATGTTGAAATGCTCTAAAAGCAATTTAATCTTAGAGCATTTTGCAAATGAAATTGCATAATGCTCCGGCGGCGGGTATCCGCCGCCCGCCCCGCAGGCGTAAGCGAAACTTGTTTTCGCCGTTAAGCGCCGAAGGGAGCGTCTCAAAATCAAATTGCCTTAAGACGCGACCTGCTTTTCTTCGTCCCTGCCGCCGCGCTGCCTGCTGTCCGTACGCAGTTTGCGTATGGACCGGAAATCGTCCAGCAAGGATACCATTTTACCATAAGCGCGCTTGACTTCCAAACCTTTTGGGGACAGGCGGTTTTCCGGCTTGTTGATATAGGTGCGCACCAGATAGCGGTCATTAAGCATGGATTCGCCGATGGCAATGGCTGCGGATACCAATGAATCAAAATAATTGACTATTTCAAATTTCAGAGAGAGCATGAGTTCCACACCTTCCGCAAGCATCTGCGCATAACCGATGTGTTTACCCTTGACGTTACGGTTCAACAGGTCTTCAAGCATGCGCACTTTTCTGGCTTGGAGTATATATTTATAGCGGTTGAATACTTCAATATAATATTCACGTACCTTCTGAAAACGCTCCTCATCAGTCGTCAAAAGGTAATTGCTGAGTATTTTTTCTATATTGGCAAAATATTCGTCACTGTATCCTATGATACGCCGCTGATTTTTTGAGAGCCATGCATAAAGGAACTTCAGTCTCTTCTCTTCAGTATCCGTATCCTCTACTACTTCGACGCGTTTATAGATAGTGCGCCCGGTGTATTCACCCTGCACAATATCGTTGAGGAGGATATGGACGTTGGCCGTGCTGCGGACAAGCCCCTCATAGGGCAGGGTTTTTCCGGTCAGGGGATGTATTATTTCTTGCCTGAGCACGGAAAGGGCACGCTCTTGGCGTACGTTGTCCGCGCTGAATTTATGCTGCCGGTATACCACTTTCAGGATAAGCACCTTTTTCTCCGCATCCAGAAACCAGCCTCCGCCGCGCAACTTTTCCAGGTTTTCATCTTCCTGATATTCTGCCGCCTTGACCAAGGCGATTTTATCCACCTGCGGATAGAGCAGGGAAGCGCCCGATCCGTGAATGGTCGTCAGGGTGCGGTCGGACTGGCCGAGCACACGGATCAGGAAACGCTCGTCCATGCGGTGCAGGCGGCGGGCGAAGACAGCGGCCGAGGTGCGGCGCTCCGATGCCACGGGGAAGCCGTAGAGTTCCATCAGGTGCTGGAGTACGAAATTTCGGTTCTGCTCATAGGTGTCGTGGTCATCCATCCTGAATTTGCCGATACGTACGCCGTAGCGTTTTACTTCCGTATCCAGATCCGAGGGAAAGGAGGCGTAAACCCCGGCGAGGTAAAAATTCATGTCCTGTGGATGCGGGCCGTACATGCCCATGACCTGCCCCCTGTCCATGCCGGTCAGATAAGGCATGAGGGCCGGGTATGCGGAGAGATCCGCCACATCGGTGTTTGCAAAGTGCCGGCGCAGGTATTCCTGCATGGCGCGCGGCAGGCGGGACAGGAGCACGGACAGGTTCGCGGCCATGTTTTCCCTGGCGAGGTCGGCGCGCAGTTTGTTGTCCGGGGCGATCAGCTTGTCGAACTGGAATATTTCCATGAAACTGCGTATGGGCCGGTTAAAGGCCACCAGACTGAAAGCCGGGAGCTTGCTGTATTCCCAAGGATCCGCTTCAAAACTGGGCAGCAGTTCGCGCAGTTCCACCATGGGATAGTCGGGCATTTCAAAAAAGGGCTTGGCGAGGCAGTGCCTGATGTGGACAAGGTCCAAGAAGTGCCGGAGGGCGGTTATTGTCGGCAGGCGCAGGGGAGCGGCAAAGCTCCAGGCGTCTTTGAAGGCCGGTTCGGCGGCGGTGAATACGTCTTTCCAGTCCTGAACCATCGTAGGCTTTCGAATTTCAAATCCAAACCGCTTCCGTACAGTGTTGATTTGCCGGTTGCGGCGGAGGTGCTTTTGCGATGCCGGCAAATCAATACGCAAAGCCGCCGGCCTCACGGGTTCCGTTGGGCGCAGTTTACCGCTTATGCGGGAAAAAGCAAGAAAAATAATGAGCTGAGAACGTTACGCGGATCCCGCGCCTGAAGCAATTTGAAGGGGCACGCCGGCATTCACCATGCCTTGTCGTTCCAAGGCGCAACCGAGAGCCTGCAACCGTTGCCGCATGTCATTCTGAACCCTTCGGAAGCCCTCAGGGGCAGGCTCCGCGGGAGCGCAACGCAGAATCCATCTTCCAAAAAAATATCAAGATAGATTCTTCGCCACGCTCAGAATGACAAGAAGCGTGCCGAGTTATAGTCACGGCGCGAGCGCAGGGATGGCGGCAACGGGCATGCCGTCGCGCAGACGATCCACCCCGTCGGTCACCAGCATATCGCCGGCTTTCAGCCCTTCTTCCACCACAGATTCCATGTCCCGCGACCAGCCGAGGCGGATTTTCCGCGTTCGGGCCTTGCCGTCTTCCACCATGTAGACGAAAGGTCCTTCGCTGTTGCGCTGCACGGCCGAGGTCGGGACAATCAGCACATCCTTGAGCGTTGCGATGCGCAGGCGGACGTTCACGAAACGGTTGGGAAAAAGCAGGCCGTCCTTGTTGGCGAAAACCGCCTTGGCTTTTACCGTGCCGGTGGCCGTGTCTATCTGGTTGTCTATGGTCAGGAACTCGCCGTTTTCTATGAGCGCTCCGTCCTGCCCCCGCACCTCCACAAGCGGCGGAACGTTGCCGGACATGGCCTTCAGCACGTCGGCTATCTGATTCTCGACCAAGGTGAAAATCACGTTCATAGGCTGCTGCTGGGTGATGACCACGATGCCGTCGGCGTCCGAAGCGCGGATCATGTTGCCGGGGTCCATCTTGCGCAGGCCCGCTCTGCCGGATACAGGCGAACGTATGCTGCAGTATTCCAGCATGAGTTCGGCTTCGGCCACGGCCGCGCGATCGGAAAGAACAGCGCCCTGCTGTCGGCCGACCTCTCCTTCCTGGGCTTCCATCTGCTGCGCGGACACCGAATGCTCTTTGATAAGTTTCCGGTAACGCTCCAACTCCCGTTCCGCCTGGGTAAGCAGGGCCTCGTCGGTCATCAGCGCCCCCCTGGCCTGCTGAAGCTGTACCTTGTACGGCCTGGGGTCTATTTCCGCCAGCAGGTCGCCGGAGGCGACCATCTGCCCCTCGGCAAAATGCAGGGCCATGAGTTCTCCGTCCACCCGGCTCCTGACGGTTACCGTATTCTGGGGGGTCGCCGTACCCAGGGCCTGAATATAGACGTCCACATCGCCCGTCCGCGCCGGCGCGGCGCGCACCGTCCTCGGCCTGGGGGATTCGCGTTCCGGTTCCGTTTCCCGGAACTGTCTGTAGACATACAGTCCGACGCCGAAAATCGCTATGAACAGAGCAAAGCGCAGAAATCTGTTGCGCGCGGCGACATTGTTCACGATTGCGCTGCCTTGCCGGCTAGACCTGAGCCGCCAGACGTCCGTCGGCATCGCGGGCGCGCCTGTCCTGCCCGGGACGGAAATCCTCGCGCCTGATGTCCGCGCTCATGGCCAGGAGTATGGGGCTGGCGACAAAAATCGAGGAAGCCGTACCCATGAAGACGCCGATGAACACGGTGAGCGCGAAATCAAAAATGGCTCCGCCTCCGAAGAGCAGCAGGGCCGATACCGCAATCAGGGTGGTGCCGGAGGTCAGCACCGTGCGGGACATGGTCCGGTTGATGCTGCGGTTGATCACCGTCCCGAGGGGGGTAACAATGTCGTTGCGCAAATTTTCCCGGATGCGATCGTATACGATGATGGTGTCGTTGAGGGAATAGCCCACGACGGTCAACAGCGCGGCGATGGTGGTGAGGTCGAATTCCCGGCCGAACAGCGCATACAGCCCGGCGGTTATGAGCACATCGTGCAGTATGGAAACAACGGCGCCCATGGCAAAGACCAGTTTGAAATGCCGGCAGAGGACCAGGGTCAGGACGACGGCGAGGGGGATCAGGAAAATTCTGTCCAGTCCGAAACGGCTGAGGCCGAAGGTAGCCGCGCCGAGGATCAGGGCTATGAAGCCGGCCGTGAACCAGCGCCGCTCGAAACGCCCGGACACATATATGGAAATGAGCAGAATTGCATAGTACATGGCTTCCAGGGCCTGGGCGCGCAGATCCGCCCCGACCTTGGGACCGACCATGTCCATGCGCATGATTTCGTAGCTGTTTCCGGCGAATCCGGCATTCAGCGTATCGTTCACGATTTTGCCCAGCCCGTCCGCGCTTTCGCGCATGGCGGCGATGCGCAGCACAAAGTCCGTCCCGTCCGTACCGTAGCTCTGCACCACAAGGCCGGGCAGATCGCTGCCGTCCAGCGCCTTCTTCAGATCTTCGTCGGATACCGGGTGCGCGAACTTGATCTGCACGACGGCCCCGCCGGAAAAATCTATGCCGTAGCGCGGCCCGCCGGTATAGACAAAGGCACACACCCCGACCAGAATAAGCAGGGCGGATACGGCGTAGGCGTATTTGCGGATGCCGACGAAATCAAAGTTCAGGGTATCAGGTATGAGATGCAGTCCCATGCTTGCTCCGTTGCCTGTCCGGGCGTCAGATGCTGATTTTGCGGCCGGCTTTGCCCGTCCAGATGTCGAATACGATGCGGGAAATAAAAATGGCGGTGAACATCGACGCCAGAACGCCTATGGTCAGGGTGACGGCAAAACCGCGCACCGGACCTGTGCCGAACTGGTAAAGAATCAGGGCGGCGATGACGGTGGTGACGTTCGAGTCCACTATGGCCAGCATGGCGCGGGAAAAGCCGGCTTCCACGGCGGCGGCCGTGGTCAGGCCCCGCTTCATTTCCTCGCGTATGCGTTCAAAAATCAGCACATTGGCGTCCACGGCCATGCCTATGGTCAGCACGATGCCCGCTATGCCCGGCAGGGTCAGGGTCGCCCCGAACAAAGCCATGCCCGCAAGGATCAGCAGGATATCCAGAATCAGCATGCTCCCGGCGATCAGGCCGGACAGCCCGTAATACAGCGCCATAAAGACCATGACCGACACCCCGCCTATAACGGCCGCCGTCACGCCGCTGCGTATGGATTCCTGCCCGAGGGAAGGGCCGACCTCGCGCTGCTCAAGCACCAGAACCGGGGCGGGCAGCGCGCCGGCGCGCAGCACCACGGCCAGATCGTTGGCCGTGGCCGGGGTAAAGTTGCCGGTGATGCTGGCCCGGCCTCCGGAAATTTTCTCGTCGATCCTGGGCGCGGAGTATACCTTGCCGTCCAGCACGATGGCCATGCGCTTGTTGACGTTTGCCTCGGTAAGCCGGCTGAAAATCTCCGCCCCGCGCCGGTCGAAGGCCAGGCTGACCAGAGCCGCGCCTGTGGGACTGAAGGCCGGCGCGGCGTCGCTGATGCGGTCGCCGGTGAGTGCGGCCGTATCTTCCACGGCAATGGATTCCTGCACGAGGTTGCCGTAAGCGTCCTTGTATTCCATGGGCAGAATATGCACGCCGCGCGGCGGATTTTTACTCTTGGGGTCAACGTCCGCGCGCACCATGCGGAATTCCAGGTGAGCCGTTTTGCCGATGATCTCCACGGCGCGCCGCGTGTCGGACAGGCCGGGGAGCTGGATGCTTATGCGGTTGCCGCTCTGCTCCTTGCGGACGTCCGGCTCGGCCACGCCGAACTGGTCTATGCGGTTGCGTATGGTGGTCAGGGCCTGATCCACGGTAAGGTTCGTCAATCTGTCGCGGGCGGCGGGGCTGAGTCCCAGGACGCAACGCAACCTGCCCCCCGCTTCGGGCGTCGCGGAAAGAAAATTCAACTGTTCAAATCCATCCGCAAGAATACTATTAAGCTGGTCCTGCTTATCCTGCGCGGCCAGAGAAAATTCCAGACGTCCGCCCTCGGTGATGGCGGGCCGGGTCATGAGCACGCCTTTGGAACCGGCCTCGCTCATAAGATCCTGCCCCATTTGGGCCAGGGAAGTTTCCAGGGCCTTCTGTGCCTCCACTTCCAAGGTAAGGTGTATGCCGCCCATAAGATCCAGGCCGAGGTTGACCCGCCCGGAGGGCAAAAAGACGGCAAGCCCGCTTTTGGGGCCGGCCTCGCCGCCCGGAAGGCGGGAAGGAAGCAGAAAGGTCGGCAAAAGCAGCACGACGGCGGCAAGCAGCACGCAGGCGCCGAGGATGATGCGCCATAAAAGGCCCTGTTTCATCAAAATTACCTTGTCGGTCCGCCCTGTTTGTCCACGAAAGCACCGGAATCCGGGGAACTGTCTTCCCGCGCCGGGGAGGCCTTTTCGTCGGAGGCCTCAGGGGTTTCAGTTTCGCCGGCCCTGTCCGCGGAGGCTTCGAGGGCTTCGGCATCGCCGTCTTTACCGTCTTTACCTTTTTTGCCGGACCCTGATTTGCCTGAATCCTTTTTACCCTTGGGGATCGGTTCACCCTTGCCGCGTCCCACCATGGCGGACACGGAAGCTCTGGCCACCTTAAGTTTGGAATCGCCGGTATCCAGAATCACATAGTCGTCCGTGCATTCCGTGATGCGACCGTAGATGCCGCCGGCGGCGACCACATCGTCCCCGCGCTTCAGGGAGTCCAGCATGTTTTTCAGTTCTTTGGTTCTTTTCTGTTGCGGCCTGATGAGCAGAAAATAAAACACCGCGAACATGAGAATAAGAGGAACGAAAGAGGCCAGACCGGCGGCGTCTCCGCCTGCGCCTCCTGCGGACGGCTGGCCCATGGCGTAAGCTAGGCTTGTGAACATGCATCCTCCGAGGAATCTTTACCGCGCTGTGCGTTTGAGGTTCCGATGCCGGGTTAAAAATCGCATCGTGTTTCCGGCGCGGCAGAGCGGAAACTGCCGGGCAATTTCCGCTCTGCCGAATGCCTGCCGATGTTCCTGCAACAATGTTTCTTTTTTTCAATCCACAACTGGCTTGCCCCCTCCCTAGGAGCCTGTCGGACTTTGCCTTAAAATATTTTTAACATACTGAAATTATTATATACGGCTTTCATTGATCGGATTTGCTATATATAAAAATATCAGTATGTTACAGAAAATACATG
>JAISRC010000029.1 GCA_031273845.1 Desulfovibrio sp. | reverse complement strand
ACCAAGTGGCTCTTGCAGGCATCCTTCGGCGTCTATTTACGTCAATTCCTTGTCTGTTCTCCAAACTTTATGCCTTATTGCTCGGAAAGATTGTTGATTGTCCGACAGACTCCTAGAGCAGATTGACATTGAAAATGTATATCTGCTCTGCAAGGATTTGCCGGCAAATCCTTGCCGCGGGATTGGAGCAGGCGGACTGTGCCCGCCGTAAGCGACAATCTCAAGCGTAAAATGCTCTAAAGTCCGACAGACTCTTAGGGCGGTTGAAAGTAAAACAGCTAAAATGTAAGAGCGCAATAGCTGTGCCAACTTCACCATTAA
Organism: Desulfovibrio sp.; assembly: GCA_031273845.1. Classification (GTDB taxonomy): domain Bacteria; phylum Desulfobacterota; class Desulfovibrionia; order Desulfovibrionales; family Desulfovibrionaceae; genus Frigididesulfovibrio. The sequence goes on along the minus strand of JAISRC010000029.1, from coordinate 5,530 downwards.
CTCGATATTTCCTGATATTATTTTTGCGGTGCGAAACTTTTCAGCGCGGAATCGGTCCCGTGTAAAAGGTCAAAATCATCTTTCGAAAATTCCTCGAAAAACGGCAGGAGGAAAAGGCGTATTGCCGGAGTGCGTTCTTTCAACGGACGCGCATCGCGTTCGCCGGTCAGCCCCTGCGTTTTCCGGGCGGTGGCGGCTTGGACGCGCTGTCCATGGCCTTGCGCAGGATTTTCTCCCGTATGGTGTCAAAACGCAGGATGGTCCTCAGGCTTGCAACGCCGAAGGCCAGCCCCGTCACCAGAAGGAAAAGCGCCTTCTGTATCTGCCAGCGATCCGAAGAAATCAGTTTGACGATATCGTCCAGGCCGATCTTATCACCATACATGATGAGTAAGGGCAGGACCGCAAATATCAGGATGATGCCCGCCGCTTCCAGCCAGAGAAATGACTCGGCCATGGAAAGTACGAACAGCGTCGAGTCGCGCACGATGCGCAAAAAACGCAGCCGCGCCTCCAGCTTCTTCAGCCGCTCCTCCTCCTTCTCCAACATGCCCTGCGCCCGCCTGAAGCTCTCCTGCCCGTGAAAATTGGCCGTCAAGGCCCAGTTCAGGTTGCTCACCCCTTCATTATAGCTTTTGTTGAATTCCGACAGGGAACGGGGGAAAGGAAACCACGCCGACTCCTCGCGTATGACCTTGAAACGCTCGTTGAAAGACTTGAAACGCCCCTTGTAGCGGCGCGCCTCCAAGGCTACATGGGTGCGGATGTCTTTTTCGATCTGCACCCGGCCGTTGACCAGCATCTGAAAAGCCACGAAATTCTTGATGACCGCGATTTTCAGCATCCTGTCGATGCGCTCCGCCGTCTTGAGGGCAAAGGCGTTGTCCGGCAGAAACCATGCCGCCAGCTCGTCGCGCATGCGGACAAGATTGGCCTCCTCTTCAACCGCTTTTGCCGACATGCTTTCCCAAAGCTCATAAAGACAGCCCATAACCTGTATGTAGCCGCGTTCCAATTCCGGATCCAAAAGGGCCTTGTTGAAAAAATGCCCGTTGGCCGCGATCAGCGCGGGCAACAGAGAAAGCGCCCTTTCGATGAAACCGCTTTTGACGAGGCAGACTATCCTGCGGTACTCGGCATCGTGCAAGGCCGGGCAGGAGCGGTACGCCTGTTCGCACAGCAGGGCGGCCTCGGCGAAGCGGCCCTGACATTCCAGCGCCCTGCCCTGCAACAGCAGATGCCACGCCTGGATGACAGGATGCGGGGAGGAATATTCCGCCTCCTTCCATAACTTGTCCGCCTGTTCCAGATTCCCCACTTCCGCCGCCATGAAGCCACGCAGACTGAGTTCCCGGTAGTCCCTGGAATTTTTCAGCGCAAGGGCCTGTATTTCCACGGCGACTTCCTCAGGCGCCTTTACCGCGCACTCCGCAAGCAATGTCCAGATGTGGTTGTTGTCCTGTGCCGCCAAATTTTTGGCGACCTTGAGCAAATCCTTGTTTCGCGCCCTCCAGAAAAAATCGGCGGCGCGCAACTGCAGGGGCAGGTTGATGTCGTAAAAGGCCGCCAACATGACGCCTGTTTCGCTGTCTTCACGCAGCGTCGCGAGTATCCAGCCCTCCCGGTCCGCCGCCCCGGCAAGTCCCCGATCTATGCCGCGCGCCCCGGCGCGCATGGCGCCGAAGTCCATGCGCGCGACCTTCGGCCACACCCCCGCCTGCGCGAATTCGATCTTTTTGGAAGGACAACGCGCCGTTTCGTGGCTGCGCTGCCCGCAATAGAAACACTGCGGACAGGGACCGAAAACAAGATCCACCGGGACAATCTGGGGCAGCACGGCAGTCCCGTCCCGTCCGCTTTCCGGCAAGGTCACGCTCGCCCAGTCCTCCGGGCTCCGTGTGGAAGGCGCGAAACGGACCTCGTGCACCGCGAAAGCATCACCCAGCATGAGGGCATTGCGCATGGACATATGCGGATAGTCGGGCACAAGATATTCCCACCGCACGTTGATCTTGTCGGGCAACTCATCATTCATGGTCAGACCCTTGCGGTCCGCCACAACGGTCACGCAGGGCCAGTACTGCTCGGGATTGTCGGCTTTCAGACGGTCTACCAGACGCAGAAAATCCAGGCACCAGTTCTTGACCTGACGCAGTCCTTCCAGGGGAAACATGAGAAAGTTGTTGTGCAGCAAAAAGCGAAACTTGTTGCGCTGCAGAACGAATTCCAACTGGATGAAGAAATCCCTCCAGCCGGTCATAAAATTCTTGTCGAGGGGGTTGCCTATGGGGTGCAACAAGACATACCAGGAAAGCGGAGACTGGTAGGGAAGACGGAAGTCCACCGCAAGGGGCGCCCACGGACCGGGCGCGTCGTCCGTCGCCTTGACGCCGAGGCCGGGAATCCTGTTTACGATTTCCGCCAGGGATTTGTGCACCTGGATCGAAAATGCCACGGGCGGCGGCAAATCTTCCAGCATCAGGGATTCGTCGAAAATCAACGTGCGCTCACTGCCTCTGCCTGCCTGAAAACGGGCGGGGAAAATGCGCAGGCACATGGTGAGCGTGTTGAAACGCGCCCATACCGCCAAGCGGGCGCCTGCCAGAAAAGCGTCTGTGGAAAAAAAGAACCACAGGGCCTGACTTTCATTTTCGGCGACGAGCAACCCGCCGTAGTCCTCCAGGGTCTGAAGCACGGTCGGGTTCACACGCCCCAGCCAAAGCATGCGCAAAGCCCAGCCGTCCGCCTGGACGCGCACCTCTCCGACTTCCTTAAGTTGCGGGCGCAACGGCTCAAGTGTAGGCACGTTTTCTCCCGCGGCTCCGCATCACGCGGGCCGTCCGCTTATACCGGCATGTGCATTGAAAAATAAACTTTTTCAATGCGGGATACTCAGCCGAAAAACGTGGTTTCCGACTGTAATTAAGGGCGCCACCCTACCAGCACTTGCCGCCCGCGTAAAGATTTTCCCCGGCCGGGACGGCGCGCAACTCTTCGGAAAAAATTTCCCTCCTGCGACAAAATTCGGAATACGGACTTATATGCTGTTACAATATAGTGTATTTATTATTTTTTTTAATTTTGGCATTTATATTGCTAATTTTCAGCCAGACAACCCAAGGAGGATAATATCATGTCTTTGGTCATAAACCACAACCTCATGGCAATGAATGCCGCCAGAAATCTCGGCGCTTCATACGGAAATCTTGCCGCCTCCGTGCGACGCCTGTCATCGGGCCTGCGCGTCACAACCGCTGCCGACGATGCGGCCGGTCTGGCCATCCGTGAGCTCATGCGCGCGGAAATAGCGAGTCTTAACCAGGGAGTGCGCAACGCCAACGATGCCATTTCCCTGATCCAGACCGCCGACGGCGCCCTCGGCGTCATCGACGAAAAGCTGGTGCGCATGAAGGAACTGGCTGAACAGGCCGCAACGGGCACTTACAACTCGGACCAGCGCCTGATGATCGAATCCGAATACCAGGCCATGGCTTCGGAAATCACCCGTATCGCCAATTCCACGGACTTCAACGGCGTGCATCTGCTCAACGGCAATCTGTCGGGCGAAGGAAACCACAACGGCCACGGCTTGGTTTCCACGGGTGAGCTGAAGATCCACTTCGGCAGCGGCAACGATTCCGCTGAAGATTACTACTATGTCCATATCGGCAACGCCACGGCCTCGGCTCTCGGCCTCGGCAACAATTCCGAACTCGACGCCGGACATGATATTTCCACGCAGCGGAACGCGCAGATGGCGCTGGAAGCCATCAATCAGGCCATAATATCCAAGGACAAGATCCGCGCCCATCTCGGCGCCATGCAGAACCGCCTGGAGAACACCATCAGCAACCTCCAGATACAGGCGGAAAATCTGCAGGCGGCTGAATCGCGCATTTCCGACGTGGATGTGGCCTTGGAAATGACGGAATTCGTACGCAACCAGATTCTGACCCAAGCCGCCACGGCCATGCTCTCGCAGGCAAACTCCCTCCCGCAGATGGCCCTGTCCCTTATCCAGGGTTAGAGCATTTCAAAGTTGAAAATGCTCAGGCGGCGTAAGCGCGAAGCGCCGCCGCCCGCCCCGCAGGCGTAGGCGAAACTTGCTTTCGCCGTTAAACGCCGGAGGAGGCGTCTCAAAATTAAATTGCCTTAGGGCAGATCAACTGACAGGAAAGGCAGAGCGATTTCCGACAAAAAGATGAACCGCAGCGCCCAAGGCAATTTGATGAGGACGATGGAATCAGCCTTTTCCGACCCCGAAATCTGCCTCGGGCTGTTGCGCCGTATCCGCTCCGAACTGAGCGCCCCCATGCGTTTCATGGAGCTTTGCGGCACACATACCGCCGCCGTTTACCGCAGCGGCCTGCACTCCCTTCTGCCGGAAACGCTGACCCACCTTTCCGGCCCCGGCTGCCCGGTGTGCGTGACCCATGACCGGGAAATAGCCGCCTGCCTGCAACTGGCGGGCAAAGACGGCATTTCCCTGGCCTGCTTCGGGGATATGATGCGCATACCCGGCCCCGGCGGCATGAGCCTCGGCAAAGCCGGGGCTGAAGGCGCGGACGTGGAGGTCGTCTATTCGCCTCTGGATGCGTTGCGGCTGGCTGCGGAACGCCTCGACCGCACAGTGGTGTTCCTCGGAATCGGCTTTGAAACCACGGCCCCGGCATCGGCTGCGACCGTTCTGCGCGCTGCGGAACAGGGCGTAAACAACTTTGCCCTGTTCTCCATGCACAAACTTGTGCCTCCTTCCATTGAAGCCTTGCTCGCGGACGGGAATTCCGGCGGCATCGACGCCTTTCTCCTGCCGGGGCACGTTTCCGCCGTCCTGGGAACCGCGCCTTACCGCTTCATAGCGGAAAAATACGGCAAACCGGGGGTTATCGCCGGCTTCGAACCTGCGGACATACTCCTGTCCCTGCTGCTCCTGATCAGAATGCGGGAGGAAGGCCGGGCCGATGTGCTGAACAGTTACGGCAGGGCAGTGAGCGACGAGGGCAACGCCCGCGCCCGCGCCTTGGCCGATTCCGTTTTCAAACCTGTTGACGCCCTGTGGCGCGGCTTGGGGCTTATCCCGCGTAGCGGTTGGGCCTTGCGTGAGGAGTATGCGCGTTATGACGCGCGCGCCCGTTTTGTGCCGGATCTGCCGGAAGTTCCGGAAAACCCCGCCTGCCGTTGCGGGGACATGCTTCGCGGCCGCATTGCGCCGCATGACTGTCCGCTTTTCGGGAAAAAATGTACCCCGACGGCTCCCGCCGGCCCCTGCATGGTGTCCGCGGAAGGAAGCTGCGCCGCGGCCTTCAGGTACGGCGTAGCCGGACGCGATGAATAGAGTGCCTCAAAATCAAAAACATCCTTTGGTCAACGAGTATGTTCAACTTTGAAATGCTCTAGGAGCCTGTCGGACTTTGCCTTAAAATATTTATAACATACTGAAATTATTATATACGGCTTTCATTGACCGGATTTGCTATATATAAAAATATCAGTATGTTACAGAAAATACATGCTTAAAGTCCGACAAACT
>JAISRC010000024.1 GCA_031273845.1 Desulfovibrio sp. | reverse complement strand
ATGTATTTTCTGTAACATACTGATATTTTTATATATAGCAAATCCGATCAATGAAAGCCGTATATAATAATTTCAGTATGTTATAAATATTTTAAGGCAAAGTCCGACAGGCTCCTAGGATGAGTAACAGACATACACCCGCACTTATTCAGGCTCTCTAATTTTTCTGCAGAAAAGTACCTGCCGCTTCCATCCATTATCGGCAAAGAAAGGTATATTCAAAACGCGCCAATCATATTCCTCCGAAGTTTGACAGTTTTTAGCGTATAAATCTTGTAAAAAGTGAACCATTCGGTGTCAGCCGGCATATTCGTGAGCACCATAGGTTCCATCGGATGGAAGGTTCAGGCGAGGGGACGCACTTTGCAGCCGTGCGCGGTGAGATAGTTCTTCAGCCCCTCTATGCTGTAGTCGCCGTAATGCACTATGGAGGCGATAAGCGCCGCCGCGGCCTTGCCCCGGGTCAGTGCCTCCAGCATGTGCCGGGGCGACCCCGCCCCTCCGGAAGCGATGACAGGGATGCGCACAGCCTCCGCCACGGCGCGGGTCAGGTCCAGTTCATAGCCTTCCCTGGTGCCGTCCGCGTCAATGGAGTTCACGCAAAGTTCCCCGGCCCCCAGTTTTTCGCAACGTTCCGCCCATTCCACGGCGTCAATGCCCATGAAGCGGCGTCCGCCCTGTATGACGATCTCGTAGCCCGACGGCACTTCCCGTCGCTCGGGAACCTGTTTCACATCCATGCCCACGACGACCGCCTGCGAACCGAAGGCTTCCGCGCCTTCGCTGATCAGCCGGGGATTGCGGACCGCAGCGGAATTGACGGATATTTTTTCCGCCCCGGCCAGCAGCACGGCGCGCATGTCGGCAACGGAATTCAGTCCGCCGCCCACGGAAAAGGGGATGAAAATATTTTCGGCCACACGCTCCACAACGTCCAGAAAAATACCCCTGTCTTCGGCCGATGCGGTGATGTCGTAAAAGACGATTTCGTCCGCGCCTTCCTCATAATAGCGGCGGGCGACTGTGACCGGATCCCCTATGTCCACGTTGCCCTGAAACTTGATCCCCTTGGTCAGTTTGCCGTTGCGCACATCAAGGCAGGGTATGACGCGTTTACTCAGCATCTTCAGCGCTTCGCGCCCTTTTCCAGACAGTAGTCGTAAAAGTTGCGCAACAGGCGCAAGCCGGCGCTCCCGCTCTTTTCCGGATGAAACTGCACAGCCCAGAGCCCGTCACGCCCGTAAGCCGAACAAAATTCCAGCCCGTGGCGGGTGCGCGCCAGAACCAGATCCGCTTCCGGCTCCACGTAGTAGGAATGCACGAAGTAAAACTCGGCCTCGGGAGCAATGCCCAAGAAAAGCCGGCCCGCTCCGCCCCCCGTGCAGGCGTTCCAGCCCATGTGCGGGATGGTCACGGGATCGCCGTTTTCATCGCACAGATCCGAGGAAAAACGCCGGCAACGGCCCCGCGCTATACCCAAGGTCACGGTGTCGCCTTCTTCGCTGTGCTCCAGCAGTATCTGGCAGCCCAGACAGACCCCGAGCAGAGGCTTGCCGGCGACAACCAGATCGCGGAGAACGGCGTCCAGTCCTTTGTCGGACAGGTGCCGCATGGCCTGCCCGGCCGCGCCGACCCCCGGAAAAATAATGCCCGAGGCCCGGAAAAGATCTTCGGCGGACGCCGTGATCTTCCCCGGAACCCCCAAGGAGTTCAAGGCGCGCAGCACACTGGTCTGGTTGCCTGCCTCATAGTCCAGCACCACCAAGCTCATCAAAAATTCCCGCTCACGTTTCTTTTTCCATGGCTTTGCTGCGTTCGAAGGCCGCTCGTATGGCGTCCACCAGTATGCCGCGCGCCCCGGAACGGTCCAGGTGATTGAGGCCTGCCAAGGTGGTGCCGGCCGGTGAAGAAACCTGCTCGCGCAATACGGCCGGGTGCACGCCGGCGGCGGCGGCCATTTCGGCGCAACCGCGCAGCAGTTCCACGGCTATGTTCCGGGACAACTCCCGGTCTAGGCCGACGCTTGCCCCGGCTTCGGCCAGGCTTTCCATAAAATGGAACACATAGCCCGGCCCGCTGCCGGAAAGGGCGGTGAAGGCATTCATTCCGGCTTCCTCCAGTTCCGCCGCCATGCCCAGGGACCCGAGCAGCAGGCGGATTTTTTCCCTGGCCGGACCGGGTACGCCGCGGCCGAAGCAGAAGCCGAAAATGCCCCGCCCCACCAGGGCGGGCGTGTTGGGCATGATCCGGGCAACAGGACAGCGGCCGGCGATGCCCTGTTCCAGAAAATCCAAGGTAATGCCCGCGGCTATGGAGAGCAGCACTTTGTCCCCTGTGAGCCGCGGCGCCGTTTCTTCGAGAATCGCGCCGACCTGATGAGGTTTCACGGCAATGAGGATGAAGTCGGAAGCAGCGGCGAGTTCGGCGGCGCTTCCCGCAACGGGGAATCCGGCGGACAGGGCCGCTTCGGCGTTCGCCGCGCTTTTTTCATAAACGCTCACGGCAAAAACGCCGCGCAGGGGTTCGCTTGCGGCTGTGCCGAGAGCAAGAGCGCGACCCATGCTGCCGTAGCCGACAAGGCCGAGAGAAACTTTATCCGATACGCTCATCACTGCAGTCCCTGCCGGGTGCCAGACGCACTCCGTCCTCTCCGTCCAAGGAGGCGACGAGCACGTCCACCCGGTCTTGTTTCGCGGTATTCAGGGTAAGTCCCACATAGTCCGGGTGTATGGGAAGCTCACGGTGCCCGCGGTCCACCAGCACCAGCAGTTCCACACGTCCGGGACGCCCGAAGTCGGACAGGGCATCCAGAGCGGCGCGCACCGTGCGCCCGGTATACAGCACATCGTCTACAAGAACCAGATTTTTTCCTTTCACGTCAAAGGGGATCAGCGTCCGGCCTATCTTGGGCTTGAGCGCTCCCGTGGTCCAGTCGTCGCGGTACAGGGTTATGTCCAGGGAACCGACGGGGACCGCGATGCCGTGTGCCCTTTCCAGTATCCTGCACAGTTCCGCGGCCAGCAGTGCGCCGCGTCGTTGTATACCCACCAGGACAATTTCCCCGCGTCCCGGATGAGCCTCGTACAGAGCGCCGGCCAGAGACAGAAGTACCTCGCGCATCCGGCCGGCGCTCATGACATCCACCGCTTGGTTGCATGCTGAATCGGACATGGAACCCTCACTTTCTTTCCCGGCGGGCGCTTCAGCCGCCCAGATACGCTTCTTTGATTTCCGGGCGGTGCAACAGTTCCGTCCCCGACCCTTCGGCCGCGATTTCGCCGGTATCCAGGACATAACCACGGTCCGCGAGTTCCAGGGCCAGACGGGCGTTCTGCTCCACCACCACTATAGTCAGCCCCCCGTCGTTGAGCCGCTTCAGGGTGCGGAACATATCGTACATCAGCACGGGGGCCAGACCCATGGACGGTTCGTCCAGAAGCAGCACAGAGCAGTCGGTCATCAGCGCGCGTCCCACGGCCAGCATCTGCTGCTCGCCGCCGGACAGGGTGTCGCTGCGCTGTCCGGCGCGTTCGGCCAGACGGGGGAAAAGGCCGAAAACATAGTCCAGTGTCTTGCGTACACCGTCCTTTTTCCTTGTCCAGGCGGCCAGATACAGGTTTTCCATGACCGTCAGGTTGCCGAAGATGCGCCGGCCTTCGGGCACCAAGGTCATTTTCAGCTTGCCCACGACATTGTGCGGCTCGACCCCGAGTATGGATTCGCCCCGGAAGCGGATGTCGCCGCCGAACACCGTGGGCGACTCGGGCGGGGCTAGGCGCATCAACGCCTTGAGTGTGGTGGACTTGCCCGCTCCGTTGGCCCCGATCAGGGTGACGATTTCCCCCTGCTTCACGCAGAAAGAAATGCCGTGCAGGGCTTCGATGCGGCCGTAGCCGGCATAGAGGTTTTCCACACTGATTATCACAGCGAATCGTCTCCCAGATAAGCTCGGATCACATCAGGGTTGTTGCGTATTTCCTCCGGCGTGCCGGAAGCGACGGTTCGGCCGAAATCTATAACCATGAGCCTGCGGCAGAGGGACATAACCACCTTCATCTGGTGTTCGATCATCCATATACAGATTTGAAATTCCTCATGTATCCAGCGCACGAGCCGGATCAGCCCGTCCACATCGGCCGAGTTGAGCCCGGCGGCCGGTTCGTCCAGAAGAAGCAGACGAGGATCGGTGGACAGCGCCCGGGCCAGTTCCACCCTGCGCTGCAGACCGTAGGGCAGATTTTTGGGAAACTCCTCCGCAAGATCCGTTATGTCCATCATCTGCAGTATGTCCCGGCATTTGACCTCAATGCGTTTTTCCGCAGCGCGGTATCGCCGGGTACGCAGCAGGGCGTCGTGCAGGCGGTATCCGCGCCGGTGGTACTGGGCGATGCGCAGGTTGTCCAGCACACTCATGTCGTTCCAGAGCCTGATGTTCTGAAAGGTTCTGGCCAGACCGAGAGCCGTGATCTGATGCGGCTTCAGGCCACGGGTGTCGCGGCCGTCAAAGACGATTTCCCCTTCGCTGGGGCTGTAAAAGCCGGAAACCAGATTGAACACCGTTGTTTTGCCCGCCCCGTTGGGACCGATGAGGCCGACCAGTTCGCGCTCTTCCAGCGAGAAATTGAAGTCGATGAGGGCCAGCAGACCGCCGAAGCGCTGTGATACGCCGCTTATCTCAAGCAGGGACAAAGTGCTCTCCGCCTGTCATCTGAACGTGATCCATCGTTTCAGCTTCGGGAAAAGCTGCGTCAGTTCCCTGTTCCCCAGAAAGCCCTCGGGCCTGAACTGCATGAGCAGGATCAGGATCAGGGGTATAATGACCCATTTCCATATCTGGCTGATCTCAAAATCGGCGGGCAGGATGTTCAGGGTGTGCAGGACATCGTTCAGGGCGGGTATGGCGAAACGCAGACCTTCCACCAGCAGGGTGAAGGCGACGGCCGCCAGAACCGCGCCCGACATGGAACCCATGCCCCCGAGGTAGACCATGACCAGACCTTCGGTGGACTTGAGGATATTGAAGGCCTGGGCGTTCACATAGCCGTATACATGGGCGTAAAGCACGCCTGCCACGCCGGCCAGACCGGAGGAGACCATGAAGGCGGTGATTTTGACCCTGTTGGTGTCCACGCCCATGATTTCCGCGGCGATTTCATTCTGGCACACGGCGGCTATGCCCTTGCCGCCGGTGCTGGTCACCAGGCGGTAGAGCAAAGTCAGGCAAACAACCACGGAAATGATCACCCAGATCAGCATCCAGGGTAGATCCGCCACGTCATACATGGCGTTTATGGTCTTTTTCATGCCGAAAAAGCCGCGCGGCCCGCCGATGGCGTCAATGTTCTCAATGATGGAAATAATAATATAGTTGGCCGCTATGGTGATGATGGCCAGATAATCGCCGCGGGTATGAAAGGACGGCAGGGCCACAATCAGGCCGAAAACGGCGGCGCACAGGCCGGATACGAGCAGAATCAGGGGAAAGAACAGGGGAGCGAGTTCCGGCGGCAGCAGGGGCGCGCCGAACAGTTTGCCGCCCGCGAACAGCGCCGCAGAGAGCAGAGACCCCGTATACGCGCCCACGCACATGAAACCGGCGTGGCCGCATGAGAATTCACCCATGTAGCCGTTCACGAGATTCAGGCCGGAGGCGAAAATAATGTTGATGCCCATAAACATGAGCACCGTCAGCGTGTAATTGTCCAGCAATCCGGCATACGCGGCCGTGACGAGGCCCACGGCCCCGATGAGCATGAGAATGTTGAGCGTGTGCCTTTGCATCGTTATTTCGGGCTAGATTTTGGTGGTCGCGGGTATACCGAAAATACCCGTGGGGCGTTTCCACAGAATGAGCATGAGAATGGAAAAGGCGAACAGATCGCGGAAAGTGGACGGAAGAAAGGCTGCGACCATTATTTCCACAAAGGCCAGCAGAAAACCGCCCGCAAAGGCGCCGCGTATGTCGCCTATGCCGCCCACCACCGCCGCGATGAACGCCTTCCAGCCGGTCATCGCCCCCATGTACGGGTCAAGCACCGGGTAGGACACGGCAAAAAGCAATCCCCCCAGGCCGGCAATACCCGACCCGAGCACAAAGGTGAACACGATGACCATGTCCAGGGGGATGCCCATCAGGGGCAGGGCGAACTTGTCCCAGGAAACGGCCCGCATGGCCATGCCGATGCGCGTCCGGGTGACCACCAGATGCAGGAACACAAAAACCAGCAGGGCGGTGAAGATAACCCAGAGCTTCAGGTTGGTGACGGCTATGTTGCCGAAGGTATAGACATGCTTTTCCAGCAGTTCCGGCAGGGCTTTGCGCCCCGCGCCGAGCAGGGCCAGGTTGCCGTTTTCCAGGATCAGACCGCACATGAGGGCAGTGATCACCACATAGAGCCGGTGCGCGCCCTTGCGGCGCAAAGGTCTGTAGGCGATGCGCTCCAGCGTGACTCCAACCATGGAGGTGAGTATGACCGTGGCGGGTATAGTCAGGGCCAGAGTCATGCCCTGCGACAATCCGGGCTCCGGCGTTGAAAGCAGAAAGGTGGACACGAAAAAGGCGATATACGCGCCCACCATGAAAATATCCCCGTGCGCGAAGTTGATCAGCAGCAAAACCCCGTACACAAGGGTGTAACCGAGGGCAATGAGGGCGTAAAAGCTACCCCATTGCAAAGCGTTGACGCACTGCTGAATGAATTGTTCCATAACGCGCCGAGGCCCGGAAACGGCCGGGGCGTCCCGGCCGTTTCCGCTGCAGGTTTACGGGCAGACGGATTCCACAAAGGTGAACTCGCCCTGGTCGTCAATTTTCACCACCACAGCGCATTTGATGGGGTCGCCCTGGCTGTCGAAACGCATGCTGCCGGTTATGCCGTCGAATTTGGCGATTGCGGCCAGGTTGTCGCGCACCAGCCTGCGCATTGCGCGCACATTAGTGTCCACCTTGCCGCCCTGCCGGACGGCCTGCAGCACTATGTTCACGGCGTCCCAGGTGAGGGCCGCCACATCATCCGGCACATAGCCGTACTTTTTGTTGTATTTGTCAATGAATTCCTTGGTCGCTCCCGTGGCGCCGGCCGCCGCGTAATGCGTGGAGAAATACTGGCCTTTACAGGCATTTCCGCAGAGCTTCATCAGTTCCGCCGAACCCCAGGCGTCGGAGCCCATGAACTGGTTTTTGTAGCCGAGATCCCTGGCCTGGGGCACTATCAGAGCCGCAAAACTGTAATTTTCCGGCAGAAAAATAAAGTCCGGCTTGATCGCTATGATCTTTGTCAACTGGGCTGAAAAATCCTGATCCTTGGGACCGTGCGACTCGAAGGCCACAACCGCATCCTTGCCGTGCAGCTTTTCCCATGCGTCCCTGAAGTTGTCCGCCAGACCTTTGGAATAGTCGTTGGATATTTCAAAGAGCACGGCCGCCTTTTTGGCTTTGAACTGCTTGCTTGCGAAGTTTGCAGCCACAGGGGCCTGGAAGGGATCGAGAAAAGCGGCGCGGAACACCCAAGGCCGGTCTTTGGTGGTGTCCGGGTTGGTGGACCAAGGGGAAATGAGCGGCGTCTCGTTGTCGTCGGCTACGCTGCCCGCGGGCACGGCCTGACGTGACGACTGCGGGCCGACCAAGGCAATGACCTGATCGCGGTCAATGAGCTTCAGGGTTACGTTGACGGCGGATTCCGGCTTGGCTTCATTGTCTTCGTAAATGAATTCCAGTAGATATTTCTGTCCTCCGACCTCCAGGCCGCCTTTGGCGTTGATTTCCTCTTTAAGCATCTCCGCCGAGAATTTTGTGGATTCGCCCACCTTGGGGATTTCTCCCGTCAGGGGTATGGGAAAGCCGATCTTGATGGTTTGCGCGGCCTGCGCAGTCCCCGACACGAGAAAAACCGCAAGGGCTATCACTGAAAATACTTTTCCCGCTCTCATTATGCCTGCTCCTTGGTTGACGTAGAGTCGAAAGTAAGCAAAGTATCCGTCACGGCTGCAAATTGCAACAAAATTCGTATGCAGCATTGGGGGCGGGATTTGCTTGTGGGACACACAAGAAGGCGGACGCACAAAAAAGCGCCGCCGGGCCGCTTTTGAAAAATTTTGGTTGCATCACGCCGGCGTGACTGATAAATACATGAAGTGTATGATGGAAAAATTGGATTTACGCAATGTTCGTCCGGGAAGAAAACTCGGTCAGCCTGTTTTCGGAGCGGACGGAATTCTTCTTTTCCCTCCCGGTCGGGTACTGACGCAGGAAGACCTGAATTCTCTGGCGGGGAACGGCGTCACAACCATATCGCTTTTCCCGGCTGCCCGGACGGAGAGCGTCAGACCCGCCCCTGCGGCCGTCCTGTTTCCGACGGGCGTCGGCTCGGGCTCTGACGCGCGCCCGCCTTTTTTCTATACCCTCTCGGAAAACGCGTCAAACTTCGGCGTTCCCGTAATCGACGAGGGCAATGTCGAAAAAATCAGCGATTATACGGCGGAACGCTTCCGCCTGCTGGATGCCGGCGACCCGCTCGTCATGCAGCTCTTCAACATTGCCGTCGAGCGCCAGATCAAGGTCTACCACGACAAGCCGTCGCGCATACCCGCATGGCCCGAACATTCTGATCTGACCCCCGGAGCGGAACGCCCCCGCGATGTTTCCATGCAGAAGATTATGGCGACCAGCCACCGCATGGGCACCCTTCCCACCATATTCCACCGTCTGGTCGGGATGATCAACAACCCCATCGTCAATTCCGAGGAACTGTCCAAGGTCATCGCCGTGGACCCGGCGCTCACGGCCAAGCTCCTGAAGCTGGTCAACAGTCCCTTTTTCGGCCTGCCCTACAAGATAGACAGCATCTCGCGCGCCGTGCTCATAGTCGGCACCAAACAACTGGTCATGCTCTCCATGGGAGCCACGCTGATTGCGGCGTTCAAGGGTCTGCCCGTTTCCCTTGTGAACATGCAGTCCTACTGGTCGCATTCCATAAGCTGCGGTGCGGCCTGCCGCCTGCTCTGCGCCGGGGCCGGCGTGCAGAACGCCGAAGGATTCTTCGTTTCCGGCCTGTTGCACGACATCGCCAGACTGCTGATCTACACGCAGCTTCCGGACCATGCCCGGTACATCGTGACGGAGGCCGCGCGCAGGAACGTGACCGTGCACGACATGGAGTTGGAAACGCTGGGCTATGCCCACGAAGACCTGGGGGCTGAGCTGCTCCGTTCCTGGAACTGCCCGACCGAACTCGTGCAGAGGGTGCTTATGCACCATCAGATCCTTCCCCCCGACTGCCCCGCCGGCGACGTGATTCTGCCCACGGCCAACATGCTCTCTCAAGCCCTGGGCTACGGCTCCAGCGGCGAGGTAATCATTCCGCCGCAACCGGAGGGTGCCTGGGCGAAAGTCGGACTGGACTCGGAAGGGCTTCTCCGACTCTGCGCTGAACTGGACAATGACGTCAGAGAATTGCGCACCGTATTCGCCCCCGCCTGATTCCCGTCCGAACCGCGCCCGGTCTGCGTCCGGCCCATGCCCGGACGGGGACAGCTTTTCCGCAACATGCAGACCGGGCAACCGCCGCGGTAGGGGTAGTAGGTCAGCAAGGCATAACGGCGGACGGGGCAGGGACCCCCGACTTTACGGTACGGCGCTCCGGCGGCATCCAGAGCGGCGGCGATGTCTTCGGACGGTTCCGGAAGAGGCAGACAGATTCCCTCCGCCTCGGGCAGCCTGCCCCGCGCCAGTTCCCTGCATAAGAATCCGGCCAGGGCATTGCAGACATAGGCTGTGGAAGGAGAAATCGCCCACAGGGCATCCACCTGTCTTTCCGTTTCCTCGTCGAGAAAGGCCAGGAGCAGACCGCCGGTCGCGTGGATGTGCAGGAGTGAGGCGTGGGGCAGCCGGCTTTCCCAGAATCCGGCCGCTTCGGCGGGAGACAGTATGGCGGCGCAGCCTTCCCCGCACACGGCCTCGAAACGCCGCGCATCGAAAAAAGCTGTGTCGCGCAATTTCGTTATCATAACAGCCCGAAAAAATTCTCTGTGCCGCCTGGAGTTTTTTACGCTATATTTAATCGGGGCGATGCCCCCGAACCTCGCCGGGGGAAGTGACTTCCCCCGGATCCCCTCAAATATAACCTGCTGAAATATTTATTTGGGGTGCAGGGGCATCATGCCCCTGCCGGGGGAGTTTGAGGGGGCAGAGCCTCCTCAAAGAAATAAATCAGCGTTTCCTTAACAAAACTGAGAAAAAAAACTAATAAACCGTATCGGCTCTAAATGCTTTTGTCGGGCAGATAGAGGCGCAGTTTCTGCAACACTTCGTCAATATTGAGCGGCTTGCCCACATGGTCGTCCATACCCGCCTGCAGGCAGCGTTCGATATCTTCTTTGAAGACATTCGCGGTCATGGCCACTATGGGCACCTGAGCGGCCTGAGGATGAGGCAGGGCGCGGATACGGCGAGTGGCTTCGTAGCCGTCCATCGCGGGCATCTGCACATCCATGAAAATCATGTCGAAGCTTTCCGGTTCTGCACTGTAGCTGTTGAGCGCTTCCAGACCGTTTTCAACGCAGACAATTTCCAGGCCGGTCGGCTCAAGCAGGCTGAGCACGATTTCCCGGTTGATTTCCACATCCTCGGCCAGAAGGAGACGGCAACCCCGGAAACAGTCTGTTGCCGCCGCGTCACGTTCCTCTTTCAGCCCGCCCGTCCCCAGGCATTCGTTGATACAGTCGGCCAGGGTGGAGGGGAAAAGAGGTTTGGGCAGAAATTTGCCGACGCCGGATTCATGCGCCTCTTTTTCGATCAGGCTCCAGTCCGCCGCTGAAATTATGACCACAACGGATTTGTCCGCCCCGTATGCCTTGATCCGGCGCGTCAGTTCAAGGCCGTCGATACCCGGCATCTGCCGGTCTATGAAATTCAGGTCATAGGGACCGTTTTTTTCAATCATCCGCAGGGCCTCGTCACCGTCGGACGCCGTATCGCAGGCGAAGCCGAGCTGCTCGGACATGCGCTCGAAGAAAAGACGGATGTGCGGGTCGTCATCAACGGCAAGCACGCGCACCGTATTCCACTTCATGCCGTCCAGCAGTCCGCG
>JAISRC010000070.1 GCA_031273845.1 Desulfovibrio sp. | reverse complement strand
GAAAATGAGATAATTCAGGAGCCGATTTTTTACACATCGTGCAATGTCGTTACAAAACTTCCTCAGTAGTTCCTGATCAAAAGCTCGCCTACCGCCTTATTTTTGTTCTTGTTGCATGTGTACTGCGTCTGGACGATTTCCATATCGAACGCGGCAAAGATACTGCGAATCTTCGGCGTGTCGTTGATGGACAGGAGGAACGTGCCCTTGATGCCGGCAAGCTGCCCGGCAAGCGCGCTGAAATCATCACGGTTGAAAAAATCCCTGCCGTAGTAGCTCTCGTACCCAAAATACGGAGGATCGACGTAAAAGCATGTCTCCGGGCTGTCATAGCGTTGGAAAATCTCCGCATACGGCAGGCACTCCACATAAACACGCGACAGTCGCAGATGTGCGCCGGAAAGCTGTTCTTCTATGCGCAATAAATTAAGCCGGGCTGGGCGTGATGTTGCGTAGCCGAATGTCCGGCTGCACACCTTGCCGCCGAAAGCCAACTGTTGAAGATAATAAAACCGGGCCGCCCGCTGTATATCGGTGAGTGTGTCCGGATTGGCCTTTTGCAGCCTATCGAACTCATCTCTGGCCACAAGAACCCACTTGAAATAGCGCACAAACTCCTCCAGATGCCATTGCAGGCAACGATAGAGCGTGACAACTTCCTTGTTGATATCATTGATCACTTCCGATGCGCTTTCCGGCTTGCGGAACAAAACCCACGCCGCGCCGGCGAACGGCTCTACATAGCACCGATGCTCCGGAAGCCGCTCAATGATTGTTTTTGTGAGTCTGCTTTTGCCGCCGATCCAGCCCGCAAGCGGTGGGCGCGCTGTTGTCTCAATACTGGTCATGTATATCTCCACATGGCCGTCGTGCAGCGCTGTGTCGGGGCGCGTGGCCCTCATGTCTGATTACGGCATGGGCTGCACGGGCAAGCCCTCGGCCTGCAAGATACAGGCGCCTATCGTGTATGACTGATGCGGCACTATGCCGTTGCTCAACGCCTTGAGCGCGGGCAGGCAACTCAGCATCTGATCCTTGCTGACGCGCCCTACACGTGCCGGCAGAGCGACGGCCCGGACGGGCACGTCCATCCCTTCGGCACGCCCATCATCCACTCGGTAAATGACACGTCCACCGTATGCCGTCGGGGCGGATGCCCTGTCCGTCCTGTCAAACCGTATGCCCAGCCAATCAGCCATGCGCACAGGTTCGTAGCTTTTTCCCAGGATTCCGGCGAGCGGAGACAGCAGCCGACGTTCTCGGTCATCGTCGCCACCGTCGGGGTAGGCAACAATAAACACCCTCTCCCTATGGTGCGGGGCGCCAAGGGCTGCTGCCGGCAACACCTCCCATTCCGCATCATACCCGACCGCGGCCAGGTCTTGCAGGACTGCCTCAATGCCGAGGGAGAGCAGGCCCATGACGTTTTCAATAACGGCGTATTTCGGCTTGATCTCGCCGATGAGCCTTGCATAATCATACCACAATCCGCTCCGTGTTCCGGTTTTGATTCCGGCGCGGCAGCCGGCGCCGCTGACATCCTGGCAGGGGAAGCCCCCGCACAGAACGTCAACGGACGGCAGATCCGCGCCTTTGATAAGCGACACATCATTATATATGGGTGTGTCGGGCCAGTGCCGTGCGAGAACCGCCCGGCAAAACGGGTCAATCTCGCAGAACCATGAATGTTTGAATCCCGCCCAGGTCAGGCCGAGGTCACACAACCCCGCCCCGCTGAACAGGCTGCCCACTGTCAACAACAGAGCCTCCGCAACGGCCGTCGCGTGGCTCCCTGTTGGGGCGCGCGGCCCGCAGGGTGAAATACGATTTACAGCGTGAACATTTGAACTGCATCTCCACGGCCTCGCCGCGGGCAAGCAGCTTCCCGCATTGCGGGCACCTTACCTCGTGTAAAATCTCCTGTTGCATAATGTGTAATGGTGTTGCGCCCCGTGTAACCGTCTGATAGATTTGTTGCGCCCCATAAGGGCAACATACAGGCGGATACTCCGCACAAAGCGTGACACTTTGTGTGGGGCCGTGGTAAGGCGTTGCTGCGCCTTGCCGGTGGGGGCGTTTCCTCGCCCCCGCCACTGCCTGTTACGTCAGCCCTAGGGACGGGCCGACGTTGACCGCCTTCCTGCGTTGCCGGGCGCTGGTGTGGCGGTAATACCTCAAAATCATCTTCTCGTCCGCGTGCCCCATACATTCCGATACGGCCTTGATGTCCGCATCGTGATCCAGCAGCCGGGTTGCAAAAGCATGCCGCAGGTCATAGGGCCGGAGCCGGCGCGTGATCCCCGCCCTGATCCTGGCGTTGTGCCAAGCCCGGCCTATGCGCCGCACCGGCTTGCCCTTGTAATGTATTACAAACGGATATCCTGCGGACGCATCCTCCGCCTCCCACTCGCGCAGACGTCCGAGCACGTCCTTGCGCACGGGCACGTCCCTGGATGCGTCCCTTGCCCCTTTGCTGGCCTGCGGCATCCGGATCATACCCGCCCTGGTATCAACATCGGACCAGCGCAGCCGAAAAAGCTCGCTTGGCCCGATGCGCGGCCCGGCCGCCATGCCGATGACTATCACCCGTTGCACATGCGGCGCGGCCGCCGCGTACAGCAGCCGGGCCTCGTGCAGCGACGGCGGCGCCGGTGTCTGCGGCTGCTGCGTGGAAAGCCGCAACGCGGCCAAGGGATTGCTGGACAGTAATCCCCATCGTGCGGCCCAGTTGTATGCCGTCCGCACGATCCCCAGGCGCCGGCAGGCCGTGCTTTGGCAAACGCCGCGCCCGCGTTGTAGGCTCAGGAATGCGGCCGCATCATCCAGGGTAATGCCGCGGGCTTTGCGGTGCCCGTAAATACTGCGGAACAGCGCCAGATGGTAGGTGCTTGCGGACCGCGTCCCCGGATTAGCCAGCGTGTCGATGTATCGGTCGCATATCTCCGATACGGTGAGGCTGCTTGCCGCTTGCGCCGTCCGTCGGCGCTTGACGGCCCGCACGATGGTACGCTCTCTCTCGTACAAATCGCGGGTTGCCGCCTCGAAGGCGACGGCGTCGCCCTCGGTTGCGAACGACCGACGCCGCGGGCGGCCGCTCCACGGCTCGCGATACTGCACGAGCCACGGCTTACCTTTGTAAGCCAGAAAACTGATGGCCATACATGACCTCCTTTTTCCGGCTTTATCGGTCAAAGTCACAATCACTATGCAATTGTCAAAGAAACAATTTTAGTATGTCGCCTCTGCTTCCGGCCATGCCAAAGCAGGCAGTTGATCCTCTGCCTGATCAACCGTGATCGCGCCGCTCCGCACGTCAGGCATGAGCGCAATAGCGGCTGTCCAAGTGTCATCGTAAGCGGATTGCAGCACGGCAAAGTCCAGTTGGAATGCTCCGCTGTCACGGGTAACTGCTATTGCATTGCCTATGCCCTTGTCGTAACCGTTTTGCGCTGCAAAGGCGTCCAGGCGGGCGGTAACGGCGGCTCCAAACTGAGCCTCCCGCTCATCAGGGGTGGGCGGTGGGGCGGCAGGCTGCTCAAAAAGCGCACCGTCAGGCAGCGGGCCGAGCGCATCCATGTATCTGGCCGGGCTGGTGTGGATGTCGTTGGGCAACCAGAAAGGCGTCCCGCCCTGTTTTGTGCCGGTGTCATCCATATGCTGGCGGTGATCTTCCACAATCTCCCAGGCCGCGCCCGTCCAGCGGGCGACGTGCCCGGCGAGGATGTCTGCAGGCGGGGAAACTATTGTGGCCGTTGAAGATTCAGTGAGTTCCTTGCCTCCGACGACTTGCGCCGGGCGGCTGCCTGTGTACTCACCTGTTTGCAGGCTGAACATATACATTGTGGTCATAAAAGCCTCCTATGGTTTTAGCCTTACCAGCTTTAGAAACCAATTTATGGCAACAATCTTTCCGAAATTGGGTGAACGGTTTAAGCAAGGGTGCCGGGGCATGGGGCCGGGATGAAATCAGAAATATTACAGGTGCGGTTGGTATGGGTCCTGATACTGTTGTAACGGATGCGCTTGGGGCGTTTAATACACCATATCCCCCTGCCGCTCATAGTAATCAATATATTGAACCTGCGCCTTACTACAATTCCTTTGGCTTTAATGTTTCCCTAGTTGTCCCGACTGGCCCTCAGAATGTGCCGCAGCATGTATATGTACCCGTCATTCTCTACCTAGGCCGCCCTGCCCAAGTATAGAATAACAGGGACGGCAATGTTGGCAGGGCGCGTTTCATTCGCGGTTTCCGTTCCTCTGGATAAGTCAAAATGGACAAAACCCGGCGCTCCATTCATTGATCCAGATGCAAACTCATAAAAATTTCCGCTTTGCCAAAAAAGTACAGACCCCGGAACCTCTAATGTTGTCAAACCGCCATGCGACCTTAAACCATGCAACGTGCCGATTGCATTTTTTGTCGCGCTATTTTGGAATGACCCGGCCTGTCTCGAAAGTCCGCTCACCCAATTTCGGAAAAACTGGTCGCCAAAGTTCGGGGCGAACAGCCCCGTGGGGCTGGCGGCATTCGGCCTCCACATCCCGATGTTGGCCGCAATCGTCGCGCTATCGGCGTTATAGGGCAGAAGCATACCGGAAAAGCCGCCGTTGG
>JAISRC010000030.1 GCA_031273845.1 Desulfovibrio sp. | reverse complement strand
ATAGGAATAAGCCGTGCTCGCTGCGCGGTGGGACTGCAAAATCTTGCGTATAACCTGAGCCGCTATAAATATCTATGTGTAAGCGGGGGAGTAAAAGCCCCCGCATAGGGAGTGGTGTGCCCTTTTTTGAGATACTCCCCCAGAAAAGGATCAAAACAGGCGAAAAACAACAACTTATGAGGTAGTGAAGTCCTGCTGAACCGAAAAAAAACGTCAAAAAAATCCATCTGGTTTATGCTTGGCTCGAAAAAAAGTGATTTTTAGAGGTTCCCTTAAGGAAGTTTTGATGAACGGACTGAACATCGGCTGGCGCGACGCGCTCGACATAGCGCTGGTTACGATGCTTTTTTATTACGCGATGCTGATGATCCGGCAGACAAGGGCCGTTGCGGCCATCTACGGCCTTCTGCTGATCGTCGCTGCCCAGCTTTCGGCGCGTTTTCTGGGGCTGAACACCCTGAACTGGCTGCTGGAAGAAATCCTCGGCTCCGTTTTTCTCCTTGTAGTTATCGTTTTTCAGCGCGATATCCGTCAGGCCCTGAGTTCCCTCGGCGCGAGCCGGTTGCGCCTGCAGGGATTTTTCCGCAAAAAAACCGAGGACCCTGTGCCGGGCATAGTCGCCGCCGCGGCCGCCTATATGGCGCATCACCGCATCGGTGCCCTCATGGTGCTGGAGCGCAATGTGCCTCTGGGCGATACGGCGGAACGCGGAGTACAGCTTGACGCTCTGCCTTCGGTGGAACTGCTGACCAATATCTTTTGGCCCAACAGCCCCCTGCACGACGGGGCTCTGATCATCAGCCGGGGCAGAGTCATGGCCGCGGGCTGCATCCTGCCCCTGTCAACGGCTGTCGCCAAACGCGACTACGGTACCCGGCACCGCGCCGCTCTCGGCATCACGGAAGAAAGCGATGCCGTAGTCGTGGTCGTGTCCGAAGAACGCGGCGTCATGGCTGTCGCCGTTGACGGCAAAATTACGGCGAGCCTAGATGAAGCCAAGCTGACGCGCGTGCTCCGCTCGGCCATGGAAAAAAAGCTGTAGTTCCGGCAACTGACTCAAGCGTAAAATGCTGTGGAGTGCCCCCCCCCCCCCGACGATATTTCGGCAGGTCATATTTGAGGGGGTCCGGGGAAATCATTTCCCTCGGCGGGGTTCGGGGCGGATCCCCGATTAACTCATTGATTCAGAAGGATGACCGCGCCGTGCAACTGAAAAATCGCAAAGAAATGTTTCTGGCCCTGGTAATGGCCCTGACGCTCTGGTACGGCGTGAGCGGCAGTGAAAAATTTGAATCCCAGGTAGAGGTGCGCGTGGAATACCGCGGTCTGCCTCAGGGACTCACGGTGAGCGGCGGCTATGTCGGCAAAGTCGCGGTGCGGCTGCGCGCGTCGGCAGGGGTGTTGCGCTCCGTTTCGGACCGGGATTTTTCCGTGCAGATGGATCTGTCGGGTGTGCGCGAAGGCGAAAACGTGCTGGCCGTCCACCCGGCGTATCGGCCGATCCGGGGCGGAGTGGAAGTCATTGACGTGTCCCCTTCGCGCATTATCCTGAATGTGGACAAACTGACGAAACGGACGGTCCCTCTGGAGGCGCAACTGCAAGGCGCGGTGCCGAGGGATATGCAGGTCGCGGTCTCCTTTGTCCCGCCCCTGGTCGCGATTTCCGGGGCGGCATCCGTTCTTGGGGATATCGAAAAAATTACGATTCCCGTTCGCGTCGAAAGTTCTCTCGTGCCGGGCACGAGCGAGAGCAAACGCGCCCTGCCCCTACCCGACGGCGTGGACGCCGAACCCGGTGAAGTCACCGTCGTCATGCAGGCAGGTGAGAAACGCCGGCAAATCGCCGTCGGCCGCACCGTGCTTTTCGATGCCGCTGCCGCCGGAGGCAGGGTCGCCCGACCGGACAGGGTGCGCATCACCATCCGCCTGCCGGAATCCTCCGCTCCGGGTGCCGCGGCCGACCGCAGCATACGGGCCTATGTGGACCCGGAACGCGAGAGCGTCGAATCTGTCCTGCCTGTGCAGGTGGATCTGCCCGACGGCGTGGAACTGGTAAGCGTGGATCCGTCCCGCGTCAGTCTGGTCAAAGAAAACGCGCCGGACGGGCAGCAGACCCGGCAGCCGGCAGCCCGCACGCCCGCGCAACGAAAGGCCCCCGCCGCAGGAGGTGCCGCCCCCCAACCCGCCAAACCCGCCCCGCAAACAAAAACAAAAACGAAAAAATAGGACAAGCGCCGGATGAGGCGTTTCAAAATCAAATTGCCTTTACGAAGTGCATCTGTTCAAGCGTAAAATGCACTCGACAATGCAGGAAACAGTGTTGACGGATCGCGCGCTTTCGGCTAACCATGTAATCATGAGGGATGGCCGGCAGTTTCATCCCGACTGCCGCCCGATGGACAAACCTTTACCGAGGGTCGCTCGCAGCGATTCCGCCGGCAACCGTTTTACCCATCAGGAGAAGGTAATGACGACAAAACTTAAGATCATCACCGGATTCGGCTTCATGGTCATTCTGCTCTGCGGGGTCTCGGTTTTCAGCTTTCAGAAGCTGGATACCTCCTCGGAAGAGTTTACGACATACCGCAGGCAAGCCGTTCTGGATACCATGGCCAGCGACATGAGTACGGCCATGTCGGATGTTTTGCTGGAATTCAACAAATTCATGCAGACCTACGACCCGAAATCGGCCGGTGCGGCGGCAAACAACCTGGAGAAATTCAGAAAGCTGGTCGCCGAAGGGCTTGCAATCACAAAGATTGAATACAGAAGGAAATTTTTCGGCGAGATGGGACAGCGCGCGGTGCCTCTTGATGCGTTGCTGAAGTCCGTGGAGCATGATGTGCTCAACGTGCTCCGCATCTATGACGACAAGGTGCGGCCGGCCTATGCCGCCCTTGCGGACAACCTGAAGACGGCGGCGCAGACTGCCGATGACCTGAACAATGTAAGGTTGTCCCGGCAGATCACCATGCTTTGGGAAAGCACCGGCCTTGTACTGTCTTCTCTGGCCGCCTTCAAAGAAAGCCTGAATGCGCAGTATGCCGGAGAACTCATGGAGCGTATCGACGGCATGAAAGAACGCGTTAATGAACTGGAGGCCCTGTCGGGCGGCGGGAACGGTAAAGCATTGACCGCCGGTATCGTTGCTTCATACAACACCTTGAAAACCGCTTCCGGCACCATGACGGAAGAAGCGGGCGCCCTGAAGACGGCAAGGGCCGAAATGGAGAAGTCAAGCAACGAGATAGAGAAGAGCATAACAGAGTTCAGCACCAGAGTGAAAAGAGAGTCGCAGGAGGAAGCCGAACGAATACTGGCAACGAACGAAACCACCCGAAACGGCATGCTGATCGCCGGCATCTCCGGCGTGCTTCTAGGCGTGCTCGCGGCCGCCTTTATCATTATAGGTCTGGTGCGCGTGCTCAATAAGCTGTCCGGATTCGCAAAGGCCATAGCGGACGGCGACTTTGAGCACCAGGCCCAGATCAACGAAAAGGGCGAAATCGGCAGCATGGTCAGTGCCATGCGCGCCATTCCCGCCGTACTGAAGGACATTCTGGAAACCTACGGTACGCTGGCCCGCGATATTCAATGCGGCCGGCTGCAGAGCAGGGCCGACGCCTCCCGCTTCCGCGGCAGTTTCGCAACCCTGATCCACGGCACCAACAACATCATCGGCATCCTGTGCGGCATCGTGGACAATATCCCGACCCCCGTAATCATGATGGCCAAGGACACCAAGGTCGAATACCTGAATCTGCGGGGCCGGGAAGTCGCGGGCGCCGACGGCGTCGGAAAAACGTGCAGGCAGCTTTTCAACCGCGAAGACACCGACACGCCCGGCGACGCGCTGAAAAAAGCCCTGGACACCCGGCTGCCTGCCACGGCGGAAACCCGCTGCCGACCACGCGGCAAGGAGATGGACATCACCTACACCGCCATGCCCATCATGGATGAACACGGCACCCTTACCGCTGTCCTGCAGCTCGTTACCGACCTGACGGCGATCAAAAACACGGAACGCACCATCAGGAATGTCGCCAACCAGGCGTCGAGCATTTCAGGCCGCGTGGCCGCGTCTTCGGAAGAGCTCTCGGCCCAAGTCGAAGAGGTTTCGCGCGGGGCCGAAATGCAGCGCGCGCGCGTTGAATCCACGGCAAGCGCCATGAGCCAGATGAATTCCACCGTGCTGGAAGTGGCGCGCAATGCCGGCCAGGCATCGGAACAGACCGGGCTGACACGCGACAAGGCTGAAACCGGAGCCGAGCTTGTCAACCGGGTCGTGGACTCCATCAACCATGTGAACACCGTGGCGGCATCGCTGCAGAGCAACATGCAGGAACTGGGATCCCAGGCCGAAAGCATCGGCGGCGTGATGAACGTCATCTCGGACATCGCGGACCAGACCAACCTGCTGGCCCTGAATGCGGCCATTGAAGCGGCCAGAGCAGGCGAGGCCGGGCGCGGATTCGCGGTGGTGGCGGACGAGGTGCGCAAACTGGCGGAAAAAACCATGTCCGCCACCCAAGAAGTCGGCAACAGCATCAGCGCTATCCAGCAGTCAGCCCAGACCAATATCAGGGAAGTAGGCGCCGCCGTGGACCACATCGGTCAGGCCACTGGGCTGGCCAATTCTTCCGGTGCGTCCCTGATGGAAATCGTCGAGTTGGCCTCTGCAAATTCTTCGGTGGTGACTTCCATAGCTACCGCGGCCGAGGAACAGAGTGCGACGTCGGAAGAGATCAACAGGGCTATCGAGGAAATCAACCGCATCGTGAACGAAACCACGGACGGTATGGTGCAGTCCTCCGCGGCGGTACAGGAACTGTCGCAGATGGCGCAGGAATTGAACCGGGTTATGGAGCAACTGCACTAAGGGCAATTTGATTTTGAAACGCCTCCTCCGGCGCTTAACGGCGAAACTACGTTTCGCCTGCGCCTGTGGGGCAGGCGGCGCTTCGCGCTAGGAGCCTGTCGGACTTTGCCTTAAAATATTTATAACATACTGAAATTATTATATACGGCTTTCATTGATCGGATTTGCTATATAAAAATATCAGTATGTTACAGAAAATACATGC
>JAISRC010000018.1 GCA_031273845.1 Desulfovibrio sp. | reverse complement strand
GCCGCATCCAAAAAAAGCGCACCTATCCGGTGCTTGTAGACGCCTTCAAGAGTTTCTTCCAAGGGAAACGCCCTGATATCGCCTTTATCCAGCACTGATACCCTGTGAGCGGTTACCATGTTTTTACCTCCAACTGATGCCTATCATTAACATAACCCGTCCCGTTTGACGATCCCCTTTCGAGGATTAAATCAGCGTTTCCTTAACTCAATTTTAGTGTGTTTCCCTCGCATATAAGTCTCCTCAAGCGTAAAATGCTCTAAATACCCACAAACATCCTGGCGAAACCTCATGGTAAGGCAATAGGAGTTTTTAGAGGTTCCCTTGAGAAACAACCTCGGCGCGTCCGGCAACTGCCGCGCAGACTCCGTATCGTGCCGAAACCACAGCCCGGCGGCTGCTTCAAAAAAGTGCGAAACACTCTGCCACTGCCATCGGCGCCGGCAATTGCGCGTAGTCAGGAATTGTTTCAGGCCGACGGTCTCTTTCTCAGACAGACCGCGGCCCCGCGTAAACTATGCGCCCGCGTTCCAGGCGCAGTTCATGGGTGAAGATGTCGTTCGCCCGGTCGTTGCGGTGAGAAACATAAATCAGGCTGACGCCGCGCTGCGCAAGCCCGCGCAGGCTGTCAAGAAAACGTTCCCGGCTTTCCGGGTCAAGCCCCGAGCAGGGTTCGTCCAGCAACAGCAGGGGCGGAGAAGCGACCAGCGCCCTGGCCAGCATGACCTTGCGCGCATTGCCGGTGGACAGAGAATGCAGGGGAACCTCCGCCAGATGCAAAATACCCATGTCCCTCAGCCGGGAACGGGCAAGCTCCCTCTCGTCCCGCTCCGGTTCCCCGTAAAGGCCGATGCTGCCGCGCAAACCGGAGATCACCGTGTCTTCGGCGCTCAGATCGTATTCATACAGGTCCTGAAGACGGTCGGAAACATAGCCCACACTCCTGCGCAGTTCTTCTAAGGCAATTTGATTTTGAGACGCCCCCTCCGGCGCTTGACGGCGAAAGCAAGCTTTACCTACGCCTGCGGGGCGGACGGCTGCGGCATTTGCAATTGTAAAGTACTCCGGGCCGGGGCGTTTGCCGCCGTATCGGGACACGATGCCTCCCAACGCGGCTTGCTCATCCCCGTAGATCAGGCGTAACAGGGAGCTCTTGCCCGACCCGTTGGGGCCGGAAAGCAGCCAGTTTTCGCCCGCTTGCACAGTCCAGTTTATGTCGTGCAACACCAAAACGCCGTCGATGTATACGTTCACATGCTCCAGGCGCAGCAGGGGCAAGAGGCCGCCCGCCTCAGCCCGGACGGGGGGGCCGGGAAACGCGGCGCGCACCGGATCGGAAACGGCAGGGCTGTCCCGCCTGTACGGCCGGGTTCCGCGCAACGCGAGCCTTGTGACGCGTCCGTTGCGCAGCATGAGCATTTCCCGCATGAAGGAAGGAATATCTTCGGTTCTGTGGGAGCTTGCGAGGAGAGTGCAGCTTTCGGCGGCAAGTTCCAGGCTGCACGCAACGCGGCGCCCCGCCTCCGCGTCCAGGCCGTCAAAAGGTTCATCCAGAAGAAGCAGGCGGGGTCGGCCCGCAAGCGCCCGCAAAATGAGGCAAAGACGGAGCTGGCCCTGACTCATGGACGGCAGCCGGAGGGACAGGAGTTGCCGTGCGCCGACGGCTTCGGCCGATGCCGAAACACGCCTGTGATCCCTGTCCGATACTTCGCCGTAAAGCATCATGGCGTTGTCCAGACCGGAGAGGATGATTTCCCGGCCCGTTATCGCCGCGCCCAGTTTGACCAGACGACGTTGCTGCGCGGGCGAAACCAGGCGGGTGTGCTCGCGCGCCGCAAGGGGGGAAGGGTCTGCGACGCCTTCAAAATACCAAAATATTTTTCCGGGCCTGTCGCGGTCCGGCAGATCCTGCGCCGGCCTCAGATCGCCGTGCAACAGGGAGAGCAGGGTGGATTTTCCGGAACCGTTTGCCCCGACCAGAGCCAGATGTTTCCCGAACCGCAGTTCCAGCGAGAGATCCGAAAAGACGGGGTTACGGCTGTAGCCGGCGTAGACTCTTTCCAGGCGCGCCATGATCGGCGCCGCTTCTCCGGGTTTGTATGAGGTTTTTTTCATTCCGCATCAGGGCTGCGGAGCGGAGAAAGGCATACGGCGCACTTTTCCGCCACCCATCGGTATGCAACTGTAAGTGTAGCCGAAGGAGGCGGCATAGCGGGCCAACTCCGCAAAGGCGAAAGCGGGGGTATCGGGGCAGTGGGCATCGGAGGCGAAGGCGACGGACAGGCCGAGTTCGGCGGCCAGAGCCATTATGCGCGGGCCGGGGTATATCTCTCCGCAACGCTTGCGCAGTCCCGCCGAAGATATTTCCAGCAGCACCCCGGCTTCCCGCATGGCGCCCAAGGCGCGACGCAATACGGGCAGCGCCTCCTCCGTGTCCAGCCATGCGTTGAAATCTCCGATGCTGAATATCTTGATGAGGTCCGGATGGGCCGCGATGTGGAAAAGCCCGCTTCCGCACATGGCGGCCAAGTCGTCATAGTAGCGCGCATAGGCCTTGAAGCGCTCCGGCCGGGAAAGCCGCGCCCAGTCGGCCTGATCGGCGTCGAAGCCCCAGGCGCCTTGGAAATGCAGGCCGCCGACGATGTAGTCGAAATTTCGGGCGCGCAGAAAATCGCGCGTATACTCTTCACGGCCGCGGATATAATCCGCCTCAATGCCCAGCAGCACCTCGACGCCCTGCGCCGCGCCGCGCCCGGCGAGTTCCCGTACCTCGCGCATATAGCCGGGCAGACCGTGCGCAAGTTTTTCCCGGTAATCGGATGGGTAGGAAAAGCCGTCCGGCCGTGGGGAATGTTCGGAAAACCCTATGACCGTGAGTCCTTTGGAGCGGGCCGCAAGGTACATGGTTTCGACGTCGGCCTCGCCGTGCGAATAACCGGTATGCATATGCAGATCGACGGCAATGGGCGAAACGGCGAGATCTTGCCTGCCGGAAAACAGGGTACTGTTCACAGGGCGGTCCGATATTTCACGAAACGTTCATGATGTTTCACAACATTGCGGGCGGCTGATGCCCGCCGCCGGAGCATGCGCATGTTCACCCGCGGGATGCTCTACTGTTTGGGGTTGCGCATGACCAGATGCAGCGCCTCGCGGACGGCCTTGTCCACTACGCTTTTACGCACCGGCTCACGCAACACGATGGTGCCGCTCTGCGTGTATCGCGCCGGGAGCAGGTTCAGGGCCATGGCGTAGATGTCCATGATCATATCGCTGTTCAGGTCCTGCATTCTCCGGATATCCTTGTTTTCAGCCATGCTTTTCAGCACGCGCCGTTCGTTGCGGTTGCGCACGTGATACAGGTCCGTTCCCGAGAATATATAGAGGCTGCGCGTATCAGTCATGCTTCCTCCGGCAGTCGGCTTATTCGGTTTTCACTTGAAAAATGCGTCCCCGCAGTTTTTGAGCATTTCAAAGTTGAAAATGTTCAGGCGGCGCAAAATCGTTGCGCCTTGCCCCTCGGAATTATTCCAGAATCTTGGCCCGCCTGTACTGCACATAAGCGTCCCTGACCGAGGAATACGGTTCGACCGCGCCCTGCTTGAGTTGGTCGTATAGGTCCAGAATATCTCCCAGATCGTTGAAAACCGCTGTCACCGACAAACCCACGACCACCTCCCACGGTTCGATCCAGGTGGTGGGGGAGAACAGGTAATCGCCGCCCAGGCCGATGGTGTCACGCAACGTTTTCGGCCCCAACAGCGGCCATACGATGTAAAAACCTTCGCCCACGCCCCAGGTGCCCAGCGTCTGGCCGGTGTCCTCGTCTTCAACGGGCACGACCGTCTCCATGTTCCCGGCTACGTCGATCAGGCCGCCCAGGCCGGCTGTGCTGTTCAATATGAAGCGCGACATTTCCACACCCGCCGCCAGAGGCTTCCCTTGGAACAGGTTGTTCACAAATCGCACCGGGAAATTCAGGTTGTAAAAAAAATTGGAAATGCCGGTACGCATGAATTCCGGCGTCACAAAGCTGTAGCCGTCATACAGGGGCCGGCCCACGCTCTCCAGCATAAAGTCGTTGAACGCGAAAGCGGCGCGGTTGAACCCCTCCAGAGGATCGGCGATGCTCTGTCCGACCTGGTCCAGATACGCGTCGTCGTCGTCAAGGGAAGGCAGGCCCGGGTTCGCCGTATGCGAGGATTCCGCGGCTGCGGCAGACACGCCCGAAGCGGGGACCAGAAATGCGGCCGGGGGACCGAGCGCCGGGAAAACCGATGCGGCATACGCGCCCGAAGCGAAAACCGGAATGAGCAGAAATGCGGCAACGACAAGTTTCAGCATCAGTATCACTCCCCGGGTTTCCCCGTTTCGCTTTCCTGCGCCTTTTGCCGGACCAGGATGATCAGCGCATCGGCATCGCCTTTGTCCAATATCGCCTGAAACTGGGAGCGGTAGTTCTGCACCATGCTGACGCCTTCGATTATGACGTCGTATACCAGCCAGCGGTCGGTCTTCAGCATGCGGTAGGCGACGGGGACGGTTTTATCCTTGATTTCCACGATGGTCTGTATTTCCACCTTGTCGCCTTTGGAACTCGTCGTTTCCCCTGTATAGGTGACCTTTTCCCCGTTATAGCCGCGCAGGCTGTGGAGATATCGCGCCCGCAGGAGGTCTTCGAAGGCTGCCTTGAAGTTCTTTTTCTGCTCCGGACTGAAGCTTCTCCATTTCGGTCCCACGGCGCGCATGGAAAGTTCTTCAAAACTGAAGAGTTTTTTGATGATTTTCTCAATGTCGGCCAACACGGCCGGACGCGTGGAAGGATTCTGCATCGCCGGTTTTTTCAGTTCCTCCAGAACCTGGTTGACCGTATTCGCCAGGATGTCGCGCGCTTCGGAGGCGGCGGCGGGCGAGGCAAAGGCCGGCAGGCAGATCAGGCACAATGCGGCCGCGATGCGTTTGAAGCGTTTCATTATTTGACTCCTCCGAATACATATTTGCTGATCAGGGCTTCAAGGTCCACAGCGGACTCCGTCTCGGTCAATTCCCCGCCGGGCTGCAACATTGCGGACGACCCGCCCGGAGAAATGCCGATGAACTTGTCTCCGATCAGACCGCTGGTTTTTACCGAGGCAATGGAGTCGTCGCTCAGTTCAATGCCTTTGTCCAGCAACAGTGTGACTGAAGCGCCGTAGTTTTTGTTCAGGCTGATTCCGGCAACCCTGCCCACGCGTACGCCGGCGATCTCAACGGCCGCGCCGGGTTTGAGGCCGGCGACGGAACTGAAGCCGGCGGTCAGCGTGTAGCCGTCATTGCCGAAAACTTCCATTTTTCCGAGTTTTATCGTCATATAGGCCAGACAGGCCAGCCCGACGAACATGAACAGCCCGACCGAAAATTCCCGCGAATATTTTTTCATGGAAACCTGTCCTTTACCGTGCTTTTAGGTCATCCGCAAAAAGCCCCGAAGAAGCGCCGGTTTAATGCCGCAGGAGGCTCCGCGCTGACGCCGCCTGAGCATTCTCAACTTTGCAATGCCCTAAAAACCGAGGGCCTCATGCATCAGTCTGCGCGTTTCCTCGGCCAGTTGCAGGCGCGGGTCGTCGCCCGGTCCCGCGTGCAGGGGAGAGCGGTCCATAAAGCGGCGCAGGTATGACTCCTCCGAGTTTTCCAGCCCTTCAAGGCTGCCGGAATAGCCGATGCCGCCGTTGTACAGGACGACGACATTGTCCGCGATGTTTTTGACCGAAGCCATGTCGTGGCTGACCGACACTATGGTCATGTTCGGAAAGCGTTCCTTCATATCCAGCAGAAGTTCATCCATCTGCGCCGCGCTGATGGGGTCGAGGCCGGAGGTCGGCTCGTCGCACAGCAGTATGGGCGGGTCGGTGACCAAGGCGCGGGCCAGACCTGCGCGTTTTTTCATGCCGCCGGACAATTCCGTGGGATAGTAGCCGGCAAAGTCGGCCAGACCCACCAGGGCCAGCTTGTGCAGGACGATTTCCTCGACCGCGGCCGGGGCAAGCCGGGTGTGCTCGGTGAGCGGCAGGGCCGTGTTTTCCCCCACCGTAAGCTGTCCGAGCAGCGCGCCGTCCTGAAAAAGTACGCCCATGTGCCTGCGCGCCGCGCGCAACTCCTTGTCGGGGAGCGCGAAGAGATCTTTGCCTCCCAGAAGTACCCGGCCATGCAAGGGCCTCGCCAGTCCTATGATATGGCGCAGCATGGTGGTCTTGCCCCCGCCGGAACCGCCGAGAACGGCGCTGATTTTGCCGCCGGGCAGGACCACGGAAATGTCTTTCAGGATCACGGTGTCGCCGTAACCCATGCTTACGTTTTGAAATTCTATGTCCCAGAGCCGTTTCATGGTCGTTACAGCAGAAAGGAAGTGAGTACATAGTCGGCCGCGAGCAGGAGGATGCAGGACAGCACCACAGCCGACGTGGTGGCGTTGCCGACGGCCGCGGCGCCCATGCCGTCGTTGCGCATGTGGGCGAAATAGCCTTTGTGGCAACATACGGCAACCACTATCAGGGCAAAGACCAGCGATTTGCCCAGGCACCCGCTCACGTCCGCCCAGCGCACGCTGTCCGCGATGCGGGAGAAATACACACCCCTGCCTATGCCCAGCATGAGTACCCCCGTGGCATAGCCGCCGAGTATGCCGACTACGCTGAAAATCGAGGTCAGCAGAGGGAAGGTGATCAAGGAGGCCGTTATGCGCGGGGCGACGAGGTAAGCCATGGGGTCGACATCCATGACCTCAAGGGCGTCTATCTGGTCGCCGATGCGCATGACGCCGATTTCGGCGGCCATGGCCGATCCGGCCCGGCCTGCGACCATGATGGCCGTCAGCACGGGCGCAAGCTCGCGGATCAGGCTCAGGGCGACGGCGGAACCGAGAAATCCTTCCGCGCCGAACATGCTCAGGGTGTAGTAGCCCTGCAGGCCCAGCACCATGCCTGTGAAAAGTCCTATGAACACGATCAGGAACGTGGAGCCGGCCCCTATGTTCCATACCTGGTGCAGTACCTTGGGTATCTGCGTGCGGGAATTGCACATGCGCAGCATGCCCCGCGCCAGGAATATGCCCATGGCCCCCGTTTCGCACAGGAACCGTACACCCGAACGCCCGAGAGAATTCAACAGGGAACAGACGGGATTCGTCAAAGACGCATTTATGTCGTCCGGCATGGCATACCTTATAATACGGTGCCCGCTGAAATGCAGAGCATCGTAAATCATCTTATCGGCAATAACGTGAATTTTCTAAAGCCCAAAAATAAATAAGTCAAACCGAATCACGCAGGGCAAGCGCATTGAGTGAATAACAAACTGAAATATCATGATATTTTTTAGGTCTTGATTTAGAGATATTAATGATTGAACGAGGGCAAAAAGGTCTGTCCATCTTTGCACAGCGTGGGTTATGCTCACAAGCGTACAAAAAACGCGGCACAAAGCCACAGCCAAGGAGGACAGATCGTTGAAAAACGATACTCTATGTAGGTATGGACGTCCACAAGGAAAATATTTCTATCGCGTGTGCATCGGAAG
Organism: Desulfovibrio sp.; assembly: GCA_031273845.1. Classification (GTDB taxonomy): domain Bacteria; phylum Desulfobacterota; class Desulfovibrionia; order Desulfovibrionales; family Desulfovibrionaceae; genus Frigididesulfovibrio. The sequence goes on along the minus strand of JAISRC010000018.1, from coordinate 385 downwards.
GTGAAGAAGTCCGGTATTGCGGGACAATCCCGAATCATGCGGCAGCACTGGGTTCAGTAGCCCGCAAGTTGGCCGGGACAGGACAAGTTCCCTGCTTTGTGTATGAAGCCGGGCCTGGAGGTTATACAATTTTGAGGTGAATCAATTGCTCTTTCTGAAAGCGTTCGCGGATGCCGTTTGCCTGCGGATGTCGCGCCCTGGTTTTGGTGCGCTCAATGTCGTTTACGCCAGGGTACAATTCATAACATTGCTGTCCGGCTAAGAGTTAAAAAATATGTTCAAAATCTCCATGATTCATGCTACAAAAAAGCTATCAAAACCATTGCAGCTCAAGGAGATTTTGAACATGGCCCACCATAACACACTCTTCTCTCAAATGCTATCG
>JAISRC010000115.1 GCA_031273845.1 Desulfovibrio sp. | reverse complement strand
ATATCAATCTGTGGTGAAAAAGATTTTCGTGTTCTTGCCATACTTCTTCTCCTTTTTGCCCTGTCTCGCCGGCAACGAAGGAGAGTATAACAAACTTTTTACTAAATGAACAGTATTGCGGCTAATGGCCTTTCGAGGGGAAGGTAGCACCAGGGTATCACAGCCACAAAAAAACCCTTGCGTTGTATCTGCAAGGGTTTGATTTTATTGGCGCGCAATGCAGGAATTGAACCTGCGACCTTCGGCTTCGGAGGCCGACGCTCTATCCAACTGAGCTAATTGCGCCCATCAAGACATACAGATTTCCGCGTGAAAATCCGGGGCATCAGCCGTCAGGCCGATCCTGCACTGAAAAGTTTGTTTTTTCAATGCACATATCTGTAATGACATTTAATTACATGCAATTATATACAATGTCCAGCAATTTTATCGGCCTCGCCCGTTTCGCCGGCACAGCGAAAAGCATTTCTCAAAACCCGACGGAAGACACTGTGCAAACACCGGAACGCCTGTGCCCGAACCCGGCGCAGGGCTTGCCTAAATTGCTCTTCGCGCTGTATTGTATCCCAATCCGCCGGCGGTGCCGGCCAAGGACCTTTTGATGAAAAAAATACTTGACTCAACCCGACAGGTGGACCATGCGTGACCCCCTCCTCCGTTTTGCCGGCTATATTACGGAAAACGGCCTTAAAAATACGCCGCAACGCCGACGCATAGCCGAAATTTTTTTCAGATCCGGCAAACACCTGAGCACCGAAGAACTCTATGACATGGTTCGCGGGCCGGAGTACGGCATAGGCCAGGCCACGGTCTACCGGACACTGAAACTGCTGTGCCGCGCCGGGCTCGCCAGAGAACACCACTTCGGAGATCTCACAGCCCGCTACGAAGCCTTGGACGAGACGGCCCATCATGATCATCTGATCTGCACCGGCTGCGGAAAAAACGTGGAAATAGTGGACGAAGAAATTGAAAGGCAGCAGGAACTCGTTGCCGCGCGCAACGAGTTCCTGCTGACCTCGCACCGCATGGTGCTGTATGGACTGTGCCGGGAATGCGCGAAAAAAAAGAAGACGGACCCTGATGCTTTGTCCTCCCCGGCCGATTATAAATTGCGATGAAGATTTTCCGGTATGACGGGCCCCCCGTTGCGGAGACGGTCACATGAACAAAATTCTGGGCCAAGATGAAGTCGATGCGCTGTTGCGCGGCCTTTCCGGCGGCGACATTGAGGCGGAAACCGACGACGGCGGCGACGACTCCGGTATCGTCGCCTTTGACCTCGCCAATCAGGATCGCATCATCCGGGGCCGGATGCCCGTTCTGGAAATAGTCAACGACCGCTTTTCCCGCCTGTGCACAAACGCCCTGTCCAACGCCCTGCGCAAAAGAGTGGAGTTAAATCCCCTGTCCATAGACATGACCAAGTTCGGGGATTTCATGCGCTCTCTGCCCGTGCCCACAAGCATCAACATTTTCAAGATGGATCCCCTGCGCGGAAACGCCTTGGCCGTTGTGGACGCACGTATGGTTTTCGCCCTGGTGGAAAGCTTCTTCGGCGGCCAGGGCAGCCAGCCGAAAATCGAAGGCCGGGAGTTCACGCGCATTGAACAGGCCATTGTGGAAAAAGTCATGCGCATCATTCTGCAGAACATGGAGGAATCCTGGCGCCCGGTGCATGACGTGAGCCTTGAACTGCTGCGCTCGGAAATCAATCCGCAGTTCGCGGCCATCGTGCCGCCGAGCGATGTGGTAGTGGTGATCACCTTTGAAGTGGAACTGGAAAACGCCATCGGTTCCCTGACCATCTGTCTGCCTTACGCAACCATCGAGCCCATACGCTCCAAACTGCACGCCAGCTTTCAGACTGAACGCCTGGAGGTGGACCACGCCTGGGTTGCGCGCCTGAAAGAACGCATCATGGAAACCCCCGTCGAACTCAAAGTCCGCTTCGGAGACGCCAAACTTACCGGCAATCAACTGTTGCGCCTGAAAGTCGGCGACGTCATCCTGCTGGATACAGACACGGACGAGTTGCTGGAAGCCACCCTGGCCGGGGTCACCAAATTCTGGGGCGTGTGTGGAACGGTCAAAGGTAATGTTGCCCTCCAGATCATCAAAGAAGAAGAAGCCAAATACACATGAAGCCGGCTGATGCGTCCGGGCGCGGAAAAAGGGTGTTGGTCGGGCTTTCCGGCGGCGTCGATTCTTCCGTGGCCGCCCTTTTGTTGCTTGAGCAGGGCCGGGATGTCGCCGGGGTCATGATGTCGGTCTATGACGGCCCTCCGGGGGCATCGAACGGGAACGCCTGCTATGATTGCGCGGAAGAGCGGGATATCGAATCCGCCGCATCCCTGGCGCGGCATCTGAGTATCCCCTTCCGCGTCCTTGACTGCACGCAGCATTACAAGCGCGAAGTGCTGGACTATTTCCGCGCCTCCTACCTCGCCGGCAAAACCCCCAACCCCTGCATACGCTGCAACAGGCGACTGAAATTTGAGTTCCTGCCGGCCCTGGCGGAAAGCAAAGGACTGCACCACGGGTTTTTCGCCACAGGACATTACGCGCGCGTCGAATTCTCCGAAGAATACGGGCGTTTCATCCTGCGCCGTGCTCTGGACGAAACCAGGGACCAGTCCTATTTCCTCTACCGTCTGGAACAGGCGCAACTTGAGCGGACAATCTTCCCTCTGGGCGCAATGCGTAAAACCGAAGTGCGCGCCCTGGCGCGCGAACGCGGACTCTCCATGCACGACCGGGCGGACAGCCAGGATTTTTATTCCGGCAACTATACGGAACTGCTGAAGGTCGCCGCGCGGCCGGGAAAGATCGTGGACGGCAAAGGCAAGATCCTGGGAAAACACGCCGGTTTCTGGAATTTCACGCCGGGACAACGCCGGGGCCTGGGCATAGCCGCCGCTGAACCGCTGTATGTGCTGCGCGTGAATGCCGCAAGAAATGAAGTGGTGGTCGGAGACCGGGACGCCGGCCTCAGCCGGAACTGCCTGCTGGAAGACATCCATATCGGATTGCCCCGGCTTTTGTATGACCGGCCCCTGGAAGCGCGGATGCGCTCATCTCAGAAACCCTTTTCGGTGCAAGTCGCGCCGGGACGGGAGCAGAACACGCTGGTCGCGGAATTTGCCGTTGCCCAGCACGGCGTCGCGCCCGGCCAGTCCATGGTGCTCTACTTGGGGGATATCGTGGTCGGGGGCGGAATCATCCGCTGAAGGACGAAAATTTCTCCAAGCGCGGACGCAAAAAAAACTTGCTTCTCTTCGGGAATTAATTTATTAGTGTTCCCATCGTTTTTAGCGAAAAAAGAAATCGTAAACTTTTCAGCCGATTCAAAGGCGGCACGGTATGGGAGTTTCCCTCAAATGTCAGTACGGACTGCGCGCCCTGTACGAATTATCCCGGCATTGGGGCGGCGGGCTGGTCCGCATTCCCAGCATTGCCGAGGCTCAGGCCATACCCGAGCGTTTTTTGGAAAATATCCTGAACCAGTTGCGCGGCGGCGGCTTTGTCGACAGCCGGCGCGGCCGCGGAGGGGGATTTATGCTCTCGCGACCACCGGGGACGATCACCCTGGCGGAAATTATAAAATTCATCGACGGGCAGATTTACGGCGTGGACTGCGAAGGCGATCATCCCATACACAAATGCCGGTTCAGAGGCGGCCGTTGCGTCTTTCTGCCGGTCTGGCGGGAAGCTCGGGACTGTCTGGAAAATGTATACTCGGGCAAGACGCTTCAAGACCTTCTGGATGCCGATCAGAGCAAGTCTTCCTCGGACTATTGCATTTAGAGCATTTCAAAGTTGAAAATGTCCAGGCGGCGTAAGCGCGAAGCGCCGCCGCCCGCCCCGCAGGCATAGGCGAAACTTGCTTTCGTCGTCAAGCGCCGGAGGAGGCGTCTTAAACGCAAATTGTCTTAACGAGAAAAAAATTTCCACATAAATATTATATGAACTATAGACTTTATGTGTATTTAAGGAAAAAGCGGTGAAAATTGACACGATTCTGGCTCAGGCAGGCTCAAGGAGAGACCCGATTACCGGGGCAATCAGCATGCCCATTCACCCTTCCGCGGCCTTTCAGCACCCGTCCCTCGGACAAAGCACGGGCTTTGACTATTCACGCACCTCAAATCCCACCCGTCTGGCCCTGGAAGAAAGTATGGCCGCTCTGGAAGGCGGAGTCGCCGCTTTTGCCTTTTCATCCGGCCTGGCCGCCCTGGACGCCGTATTTCGCCTTTTTTCGCCCGGAGACACAATAGCGGTCACGGAAGACCTCTACGGAGGCACATACAGACTGCTGGAAAAATTCAGTCGTTTCAGAAATCTTGACTTCCTGTACCTGGACAGTTCCGATACCGGAGCGGTCGCCGGGGCACTGGATCAGCCGAGAGTCAAGGGTCTTTTTGTCGAGTCCCCGTCCAACCCTTTTCTTAAAATCGCCGATCTGGATGCGCTGGGAAAGATAACCCGCGAGCGCGGCGTGCTGTTCATTGCGGACAACACCTTCCTGACCCCTGTCCTGTGCCGGCCCCTGGATTTCGGGGCGGACATAACCGTATACAGCGCCACCAAGTATCTGGGCGGACACAACGACCTTATCGCCGGACTGGCTGTGGCCGGAACAAAAGAACTGGGTGAAAAGCTTGCCTTTATCCAAAACGCGACGGGCGCGATACTCGGACCCTTTGAATCCTGGCTGCTGCTCAGGAGCCTGAAGACTCTGGCCTTGCGCCTGAAAAAGCATGAGGAAAACGCCGCGATTATCGCCTCCTTTCTGAACGGGCACAACAGCGTGAAAAAGCTTTATTATCCCGGACTGCCTACCGACCTCGGACACGCCGTCCTTGCGCGGCAGTCCTCGGGCTTCGGGGCAATGATCTCCCTGGAGGTGGACTCCAGAGCCAGGGTGGAGCATATACTCGCGTCGGTGAAAGTTTTCATGTTCGCGGAAAGCTTGGGCGCGCCGGAATCCCTGGTCACTTTTCCCCTGGTGCAGACCCATGCGGACATGGACCCCGCCGCTCTTGAGCGGCTGGGGCTGAACGATCATCTGTTGCGCCTGTCCATAGGTCTTGAAGACCCCGCCGATCTGCTTGCGGATCTGGACGCGGTTCTTGCGTAAACAGGCATTGAACGTCTAACCCGTCAACATGACAAGGAGCTGAAACATGTCGGTCATCTATCAGGACAATTCCTATTCCATCGGCCGCACCCCCTTGGTGAAACTCAACAAGGTCGCGGGGTCCAAAGCCGTTGTTCTGGCCAAGATTGAAGGCCGCAACCCGTCCTATTCGGTCAAATGCCGCATAGGTTCGGCCATGATCTGGGATGCCGAGGAACGCGGCATCCTGAAGCCGGGCGTAAAAATTATCGAACCGACAAGCGGCAACACCGGCATAGCTCTGGCCTATGTGGCCGCCGCGCGCGGCTATGATCTGACTCTGACCATGCCGGAAACCATGAGTCTGGAGCGCCGCCGCGTTCTGGCCATGCTCGGCGCCAATCTGGTCCTGACTCCGGGTTCCGAAGGCATGCCCGGCGCCATCAGAAAAGCCGAGGAAATCGCGGGCACGGAGCCGGAAAAATATTTTATCCCACAACAGTTCAAAAATCCGGCCAACCCGGCCATCCATGAAAAAACCACGGGGCCGGAAATTTGGAACGACACGGACGGGGGCGTCGACGTCATAGTCGCCGGAGTGGGAACCGGGGGGACCTTGAGCGGCGTTTCCCGCTACATAAAGAAAAGTAAAAACAAGGCCGTTATTTCTGTGGCCGTGGAACCCCAGACCAGCCCCGTCATAAGTCAGCATCTGGCCGGGAAACCCTTGCAACCCGGTCCGCATAAAATCCAGGGCATAGGCGCGGGCTTCATACCCGACACGCTGGACCTCAGCCTGGTGGACAGGGTAGAGCAGATCGGCAATGAAGAATCTGTGGAATTCGCGCGGCGGCTGGCGCGCGAGGAAGGCATCCTGGCGGGCATATCCTCGGGAGCGGCCACAGCCGCCGCGAGCCGGCTCGCCGCATTGCCGGAGTTCGCCGGCAAAATCATAGTCGTCGTCCTGCCTGACGCGGGCGAACGCTATCTTTCATCTGTTCTCTACGAAGGCATCGGCTGAACGCACGCGCGTCCGGGGGGCCGTTGCGGCCCCCCGGACCGCCCCGGCCCCAAAAGGCCGGCCAAAGCCGCAGCAAAGCGGAAGCAGCCGCGGCCCTGTGGCTGCGCCGGTTTTTTTCTTCCGGCGTCATCTGCGCCGCAGTCAGACCGCTTGCCGGATCCAGAAAAATCGGGTCATAGCCGAAACCGTTGCTCCCGGCTGCCTGTTCAGCGATAAAGCCTTCCCAGCTTCCTTCCGCCGTGATGCTTTCCCCGCCGGGGGCACAGGCGGCCATGACGCAACGGAAGCGCGCCTTGCGTCCCGCCCCGCGCACGCCTTCAAGTTCCCGCAACAGCTTTTCCACGTTGGCCGCATCCGGGGCGGCTTTCCCGTCCACAGCCGCATAACGCGCGGAATATACTCCCGGCGCGCCGCCGAGGGCCTCGACTTCCAAGCCGGAATCGTCCGCTGTAGCAGGCAGCCCGGTCGCCGCACAGACCGCGCGGGCTTTAATCAGGGCATTTTCCGCAAAGGAAGCGCCATTTTCCTCAATTTCGCCTATAAAGGGAAAGTCGTCCAGGCTCGCCGCCTCCACCCCGAAAGGCGCAAGCAGAATGCTCAGCTCACGCATTTTCCCCTTGTTGCGCGTGGCGAGAACCAGTGTTGCGGAGGAGACGGTCACGGCGGCGGCAGACGTAAGGGAGTTTTCCCGCACAACCGGTTTATTGCGGAAGCTCGCCGGCGGCGGGAGGGGCAGCGTTGCCGGTCTCTTCAGAGGCGATCGGCAGCATGATGCTCACGCAGGTTCCGCGCCCGCGCCTGCTTTCAAGGGAAACACTGCCGCCCATCTCCTCTATCACCTTGCGGGCCATGGCCAGCCCGAGGCCCGCTCCGCCCTGCTTGGTGGTGAAAAAAGGGTTGAAGACCTGTTCCAGTTTATCGTCGGGTATGCCTTCGCCCGTGTCGGACACGTCTATCTGCACATAATCCCGGTTGCGCTTCAGGCCCATGGTGAGGATGCCGCCGTCCGGCATGGCTTCAAGGGCGTTTTTCACTATGTTGATCAGGCTTTGCTTGAGATTTTCGGCATTGCCGCCGGCCTCGGGAAGATTCGGCTCCACTTCCAGAATCACGTTTATATGCCGCTCCGCGCAACCCATAGTCAGAAGTTCGATGGTTTGCCGCGCCGTAGTCGCGGCATTGAAAGCGGCGATGGCCTGCATGGTCGGCCGGGCGAAATTGAGCATATTCGTCAGTATGACATCCAGCCGGCGGGATTCGTCATAAATAATGCGCGCCTTCTCCCTGGCCAAGTCGTTCAGGGATGCGTTGCGCAGCAGGGCATTGGCAAAGCCGCCGATGGAAAACAGGGGGTTCCGTATCTCATGGGCCATATACATGCACAGTTCGCCGATAGCAGCCATTTTTTCCGTATGGCGCAGATGCTTCTCAAACTGCTGCTCTTCGGTTACGTCGCTGCATACGAGCAAAAAAATATCCGCTTCTCCCGCGGAACTCGTGACCGGGTAACACCCGGCCCGGATATGGCGCACCCGCCCGTCCTCCAGCATTCGCGTAAAAACGTACGATGCTTGTTTGCCGGTCCGCTTCGCCTCCAGAAAGGGACAATGTTCTTCATTCCCGCCGCACAGATGATGTTTCGGGGCAATGTCCCGGCAGTTTTTCCCGATCATATCCCGCAGATCCAGACCCCGGCTTTCCAGCACCTGTCTGCCCAGATCCAGGATCACACCGCCGGCATCCAGAACGATGATGTCCCCCTCAAGCTGATCCATGAGCAGAGAGGCCAGCCTGCCTCCCTTGAGCGGGACCTCTCCCGGCAGGCCGTCGGGGAAATTCCGAGCAACCATTGCACTCTCACCTTTTCCTGTGTGCGAACCTGCAGCCGCCCTTACAGCATTTTACGCCTGAGCAGAACTGAAGCAATTCGACTTTGCGGATTTCCATGCGGAAACCGGAGCATTGTGCGCTTTGATTCGCAAAAAGCGGGTTCAGCCTACGCGAAACCTGCGGGAAGTACAATATACAGATTTCCGCATTGCCGGCGCCGCCCGAGCGCGGTCGGAGCGCGCTTGCGGGAACGCGCGGGCGGAGTTATTCTTTGTCGATGCTCAACATATACTCCGTGAGTCTCGGTTGCCCCAAAAACCGGGTGGATACCGAGCGGACCCTCGGCCGGCTTGCCCCTCGCGCTCAAATAACGGTCGTGCCGCGCCCTGAAGACGCGGACCTGATTTTCATCAACACCTGCGCGTTTATCGGTCCTGCCGTCAAGGAATCGGTACGCCGGACTCTGGAAATCATGGACGAGATATCGGGCCTGCCCCCGGCTTCCCGCCCTTTGCTGGCCGTAGCCGGATGCCTGGTAGGACGTTACGGCGAAAAAATCCTTGCTCCGGATCTTCCGGAGGCGGACCTCATTCTGGATAACCGGGATATCGAATCCTGGAGCGCGCGCATCAACGCCGCCCTGGCAGCCCGCAAAAAAAACGCCTTCGCGCCTTTCGGGACGGCAACAGCATGCGCCGGAAGGCTGCTTTCCACCGGGCCATCTTACGCCTGGCTCAAAATAAGCGACGGCTGCGACAGAAGCTGTTCCTTCTGCGCCATCCCGAGCATACGCGGGCCCCACAGAAGTTCGCCGCCGGACTCCGTGCGGGACGAGGCCGCGCGGCTTCTGGAGCAGGGGGTCAGAGAACTGGTCCTGGTGGCTCAGGACCTGACGTCTTACGGCAAAGACCTGAAATGCAGGCACGGGCTGAACAGGCTGTTGGAAAAACTCCTTCCCCTGCCCGGACTGGCGCGCCTGCGTCTTATGTACCTGTACCCATCGGGCGTAACAAAGAACTTCCTGTCCTTTTTACGCGGCGTCGGCCCGCCTCTGGTGCCGTATTTCGATGTCCCCGTGCAGCACGTTTCCGAATCCGTTCTGGCGCTCATGGGTAGACCGTCCGCCGGCGACCCGGAACGCGTTTTTCAACGCATCCGCGCATATTTTCCCGAAGCCGCCCTGCGCACGACGCTGATCGCAGGGCATCCCGGAGAAAATCCGGCTAATTTTGACGCACTGTGCGCTTTCGTCGAAAAGACGCGTTTTCATCACCTCGGCGTCTTTGCCTTCAAGGCGGAGGAAGGCACCGGATCAGCCTCCCTGCCGGACAATACATGCCGAAAGGAAAAGGAACGCCGCCGTTCCGAACTGATGCGCCTGCAATCCGCAATAAGCGCCGAGATACTGAAAGGTTACGTCGGGCAACGGCTTTCCTTTCTTGTGGACGCGCCGCACGGCGAATGGCCCGGCCTGTACATCGGCCGCGCTTGGTTCCAGGCCCCGGAGGTGGACGGCGTCACATATATAAGCGGTGCCGGAGTCGTACCCGGAGCCTTGCCGGAAGCCGAGGTCGCGGAATCCTCCGTTTACGATCTCACGGCATTGAGTTGCTGATATGCGCATTGAAAAATGTACTTTTCAACGTTGATCCGCTCCGGGCGCCGGCCGGAAAATACGCGCCGCCTTGCCGAGTCTGGCGGAGCGCGTATAGCCCAGAGCCGTGTCCCGGCAACACGCGCTTATCCCCGCCCACAGAGCCGGCTGCTCCGCCGTCAGCATAACGGCCTTCGCCAGACCCTGCCCCGCGCCGTACACATCGCCGTCCGAAAAAAAGAAACCGTTGCCGGGTTCCCCGGTGCCCCGCGCATACTCGAAAGGGGCCTCAAAGACGCTTTCACCGGGCATGCGGACCCCGCGCATGTATTCCCAGCCGCCCAAACCCGTAAAACCGACGGGCACGCACCCGGAAGCCATGGCTTCAAGGGGAGGAAGCCCGAAACCTTCCGGAAAGCCGGTGCTGAGAAAAATATGGCAGGAAGCCGAGACCCCCGCGACTTCCTCACGCCGCATGCCGTGCACGGCCGTCCATTCCATGCGCGGGGCCGAGGGCTCACGGGCCAGGATATTCTCGGCGATAAGCCGGATATTTTCCCCCAACGCCCTGTTTTTGCGCGGCATCCAGGCGATGCGCACATGCCCGGAAGGACGCTCCGCTTCGCGGAAAAAGACTTCATCCACAGCCGGAGGAAGAACGTCCCGGCATGCAATGCCGTGTACCCGCCGCAGAAATTCGGCTACCGGGCGGGAAACGGCAAGATAGGAAAAGGGAAGCCGCGACCACGGAATGCCGCCCGGAAGTGCTTTGAGCATGAAAATCCAACTCTGAACGTAAACAAGAATTTGCGCTCCGGACTCCATGCCCGCAAGCAATGCCGAAGGCCAGCTTTCCGGGACGCAATACAGATCCGAGGACGACAGGCGGCTGCCCGGCGGCAACACCGGCAGCCCGCCCTCGACCGCTTCCGCGAACCCCGGAACGGGCACGCCCGGAGCGGAAAGCGCGACATCGCCGCCCAAGGCCTGAATATCGCGGGCGGTCTCGTAAATATTGGCGAGCCCGCCGCTCATTTTTCCCAACGGCGGTATGTAAAATACAATACGCATGCCTGTTTCCCCGGACGCTTTCAAGCGGCCTTCCTTTTGCCGCGGTCTCCGTGTATACTTGCGGCGGCGGATCCACGCTACTTTCATCTTTCAGACAGCGCAAGCGGGAACAGGCATTCATGCAACGCTATTCGGGCAGCAGGCCCCGCTATCCGAAAAAGAGGAACACGCCCGGAATCATCCTCCTGCTGGGACTGCCTGCCCTGCTCTTGCCGATTATTTTTGCGGGCGCTCTGTTTTTTTCCGACAGCGGAGACCGGACGCAGGCCGCATCGAAAAAAAACGTCGGAGATGCGGGCGCCCTGCCCGAACTGAGCGCTTCCGAAGCCTATCCACAGGGTCCTTTGCCCGCTTCTCTGCACTTTGACAAACTCCTTCTGGAAAAAGGCCGCCGGCGCCTCACCGCCTTCGCGCAAGGCAAAGCCGTGCGCGTATACCTGGTGGCCCTCGGTGAAAACCCTGCGGGACAGAAGGAACAGGAAGGCGACAAGCGTACGCCCGAAGGCCGTTACCGGATAAACGACAAGAACCCGAACAGCGCATTCCATAAAAATCTCGGCATATCCTATCCGGACGAAAAAGATCGTGCCCGTGCCGCGGCATCGGGTAAAAATCCGGGAGGAAACATCAAAATCCACGGGCTTGCCCCGGATTTCGCCTACTTGGGCGATGCCCACCGTCTGACGGATTGGACTTACGGATGCATAGCCGTCACCAACCCGGAAATTGACGAACTGTTTGCCCGCACGGAGATAGGAACGCCGATTGAAATAGTCCCCTGACAGAAACAGGGATACCGACGGGAACAGTCCCCTGAGAGCCAGCCTCTCCGCCGAGACAGGAAATGAAAATCCTCTTTATCCACCAAAACTTTCCCGGACAATATCTCTACCTCGTCCAATACCTGCGGCGCGCCGGGCATAAAATCACCGGCATAGGCGAGGACGCGAACATCAAAAAACGGGGCGTAATCCGCGGCTGCACCACCATAGGCTATCCGAGTCCGCAAAAAGCCGGTCCCGATACCCACCATTACCTGCGGGGGCTTGAGGCCTGCGTCCGCCGGGGACAGGCGGTCGCCCGCACGCTTATAAAGCTCAGGGACCGCGGCTTTGTCCCGGACGTGATAAGCCTGCACCCGGGCTGGGGAGAAGGACTTTTCGTGCGCGAAATCTTCCCCCGCACGCCGCTGATCATGTTCTGCGAATATTATTTTCGCGCCGGACAGGCGGATGTGGGTTTCGACCCGGAATTTCCGGCCGATCCCGACTGGATTTTCAGCATCAATCTGCGCAACACGGCCCAGATCATGTCGCTGCTGTCGGCCGACTGCTGCCTCTGTCCCACCGAATGGCAGGCCTCGCGCTACCCCGCCTTCATCCGGGACAATATGCGGATCATACACGACGGCATAAACACGGACTTCATGACCCCGGACCCGGAGGAGCGCATTGTCCTGCAACCTCTGAAAAAACCCGGCCACAGCCGTATCCTCGACAGACTGAAAAGCGCTCCGCCGCAAGGGGAAGAAAAAGTCGGGGATGCCGGGGAGCGCGAGCCCGCCGGCAAGCCTCTGCGGCTCTCGCGCGCGGACAAGGTGATCACTTACGCGGCGCGCAACCTGGAGCCGTACAGGGGCATCCATGCCTTCCTGCGCAGCTTGCCGGAACTGCAGAAACGGCATCCCGACGCGCATGTCGTCATCGCCGGAAACGACGGCACGAGCTACAGCAGGACGCCGCCCGGCGGCTGCAGTTACAAGGATATTTATCTCGGTGAAATATCGGGCAAGGTCGATCTGTCCCGGATTCATTTTCTCGGCCGCATAGCCTATCCTTCCCTGCGGGCGCTTTTCCGCGTGACCACGGCCCATGTCTACCTGACCTACCCCTTCGTGCTTTCCTGGTCCTGTCTTGAAGCCATGTCCTGCGGCGCGCTGACGGTTGCCTCCGATACCGGGCCGGTACCGGAAGTGATAACGCACGGGGACAACGGCCTGCTCGTGGATTTTTTTGACAGGGAAAAACTGCTTGCAACCTTGAACGACATACTGGAAAATCCCTGCGCATTCGATGCAATCCGGTCAAGGGCGCGAAATTCCGTAGTCGGGAAATACCGGCTGGACAATTGCCTGGGGCAACAACTGTCGCTTCTGGAAGACGCGGTGGGCGGACGCCTCGGCAGCAGGACGGGCACATGAAAACATTCCTTCACCGCGCTGTATCTTTCATCCTGCTGCTCCTTCTCGGCATCGTCTGTTACGCCGGGTTCAGGTTTTACTCTTTCGTCCGCACGCCCGCCTCCGATACGCCGCGTGAATTCGTCCTGTCCATAGCTCCCGGATCGGGTTTTGACCGTGTGGCTTACGATTTGAAAAAAGAAGGGGCGGTGAGCGATGTCGACCTTTTCAGGATACTGGCCCGGCTCGAAGGTTCCCTGGGCCGGATACAGGCCGGGGAATACCTGATCAGCACGGGCCGGACGCCGGAACAGATACTCCGGCAGATTACCGGGGGCAAAGCACTGCTGTACCGCCTGTCCGTGCGTGAAGGACTCACTTGGTGGGAAACGGCGGCAACCGTTGAACAACAGGGTTTCGCCCGATTCGAGGATTTCAGGGACGTGATCCGCGATCCGGAATTCCTGCGCGCGCACAATATACCCTTTGCCGATGCCGAGGGGTTTCTTTTCCCTGAGACATATCTTCTGCCCAAACCCAGGTCTCCCCTGGACCGAGAGCAGGCCGAAAAAATCGCTTCGCTCATGGTGGAGACGTTCTGGAAAAAGACGGAAGAGTTATGGAGAAATGAAGCGTTCAAAAAAAAGGGCGCCCCTCAGGGCGGGGGCACGGCGCAGCCGCCGCCCGTTCCGGCCCCGGTCCCGGGAAGTGCGCCGCAAGGCGGAGACCCAACGGTGAAAAGCCCGGAAGCAAACGTTGCGAACGCAGCCCGGATGCCGGCCGCATCGAACGATGCCGGCCGCCCTGACCGGGCGGCGGCCCCCGGCCCCGGCGGGAACGGCGCCGCATCCCTGCCGGAAACGCCGGAAGACCGGTCGCGGACCCCTGCGAAAACGGATGAAGACGCCGTTGACTCAGCGATCCGGATTCCTGTGACGCGGATCCCTGCGGAAGTTGATCCAGAGGCCGTAGGCCGTTTGGTGATCCTGGCATCATTGGTGGAAAAGGAAACCGGCCTGCCCGATGAACGCGGACAGGTGGCCGGCGTCTTTGCCAACCGCCTGCGTCTGGGGATGCTCCTGCAGTGCGACCCCACCATCATATACGGCATGGGTGAAAGCTTCAGAGGCAGCATACGCCGCTCGCACATAGACGACGACAAAAACCCGTACAATACTTACCGGCACATCGGGCTGCCGCCCGGACCGATCTGCTCTCCCGGCCTGGAGGCGCTGAAGGCCGCCTTTGCGCCGACCGGGCACGATTTTCTTTATTTTGTCGCGCGCGGCACAGGCGCGGGACACAACTTCAGCAAAACCCTGGACGAACACAACCGCGCGGTGCAATTATACAGAGCGCGGCCGCGCGGCGGCAACAACCCCTGAACGCGGACGGGCAACTCTCCGAAAACGGACGACTTTCTGAATTGACATCCTCTCCTCCCTAGGAGTTTGTCGGACTTTAAGCATGTATTTTCTGTAACATACTGATATTTTTATATATAGCAAATCCGATCAATAAAAGCCGTATATAATAATTTCAGTATGTTATAAATATTTTAAGGCAAAGTCCGACAGGCTCCTAGAACAAAACGTTGCCTCTGCCGAGCCGGTCAACATTATTTCAACTTTGCAGTCTTTCGGGCATCGGCATAAGCAGCAGAGCTTCCGCTTCTTCGGGCGCGGCGAAAAGCCCGACCCACGCGGGCATGCTTTGCGCCCGGATCTCTTGCGACTCCAGACGGGCATGGTGCAGATAAAATTCCGGGCCTTCCCGGAGCGGACCGGTATCCCCACCGTACAGCTTGTCTCCGTATAGGGGAAATCCGGCCGCGGCGAGGCAGGCCCGCACCTGATGCCGCACCCCGCGCATGATGTCCACGCGGACAAGGGTGACCTCGCCCCCCTCGACCCCCCCGACCGCCCCGACAGCGGCGCATTGCGGCAAGGGAAGAACCCTGCAATGCCTGGTCGCATCCGGCTCTTTTTCCCGCAGGACCGACACAGCAACGCCTTTGCCCGCGCGCGGCCCGTTGTCGGGCAACAGGGATGCGGCGGCCTTCGGCTTCGCAGGCCGATGCCTCGTGCGCAGTTTGTTGTCCGTCAACAGAGGCGTGGAAAGTCTGCCCTGCACGACAGCCAGATAGCTTTTCCACGTCAGCCCGACGCGCTCGGCAAGGCGGAAGCGTTCGACCGCCCGCGCGTTCAGGGCGGCGAGCACCAGACCGGAGGTCGTCCGGTCGAGGCGCGTCAGAAAACGGAGAGCACGGGCTTCCGTCGCCGGAAGCATTCCCCGCGCAAGGCTTTCCAGGCTCATTTCCGGACTGCCGGAGATATGCGCGCTGTGCAGGCCGGAAGCTTTGTCGAACACGATGTAGTCGGCGTTCCACGCAACTGTGCGTATCGCGCCGGGCGCCGGGGCGGAATCCGGGACGGGCCGGAGTCTTTCCACTTCCAGAATATCCCCGGCGCGGGTAAGTCTGCCCGCCTCCCGCGCCCGCCCGTTGACGCTGACGCGGCAGACGGCCCAAAGCCGGCGCCGGGCGCGCAGGCTGTAACCCGGCAACGCCTCCCCCAGAGCGGCGTCCAGACGCAGATCAGGCGCGCCCAGCGGACGGACCCAGCGCAACGGAAAAAGATCCGCAAAATCCGGCACGACATCCCCGCCTGTTCGATTTTGCAGGTTTTACGCTTGAAACAGTTGCTTATCGCAGGCGGGGGCGCTTCGCGCAGACGCCGCCGGCGCATTGTCATTTTTAAAATATTCTAGGAATCTGTCGGACAATCAACAATCTTTCCGAGCAATAAGGCATAAGGTTTGGAGAACAGACAAGGAATTGACGTAAATAGACGCCGAAGGATGCCTGCAAGAGCCACTTGGTCTTTGCTTTGTCCTTCGTTTCCCGTCTTTTACTCTTCGTTCGCCAATACATG
>JAISRC010000187.1 GCA_031273845.1 Desulfovibrio sp. | reverse complement strand
GCGGGGGCCCCCGCGCCCGCGGCCGCGTGTTTCCCCCCCCCCGCGTCCCCCGCCCCCCCCCCGGGCCGCCCCCCCCGCGGGGGGGGGGGGGGGGGGGGGTACGGCGCAACTCAATATTTTCCGGACGTATCCCCAGCCGGAAAACCCGAACGGGAGTGCCGGCCGGGCCGTTCAGGGCCGCCGCAAGCGGAGGCGGCACAGGCAACGGGATTCCGAGGCAACGGATGACGCCGTCGCTATGTTCCGCGGGCAAGATGTTGATTTGCGGCGATCCCACGAACAGTGCGGCCTGAACATCCGCCGGATGATCATAGATTTCCTGCGGCGGGGCTGTGCATACGACCTTTCCCGCGCGGAGCATGATGACGCTGTCGGCGACGGCCAAGGCTTCATTGAAGTCGGGGGTGGCCATGAGAAAGCTGTGCCCCTGTTCGCGCTGCAAACGTTTCAGCACGGAACGCAGTTCGAAACGCAGGGGGGCGTCCAGGCTGGAAAGGGGCTCGTCAAGCAGAAAGATGCGCGGCGAGCGCACCAAGGCGCGACCCAAGGCAATGCGCTGGCGTTCGCCTCCACTCATGGTCTTGGGAAAACGCTCCAGGATTTGCAGAATGTGCAACTTGACCGCGATTTCCTCCACCCGTCGCGTGATTTCATCCCTGGAAATTTTTCTTGATACAAGCGGGCTTGCGATATTCTGGAAACCCGTCTTATGGGGATACAGGGCAAGATTGTCGAAAATCATGGCGATATCGCGGTCTTTGGGTTCCACGCCCGCGATGTCGATCCCGTCCATAAAAATCGTGCCGGCACTTGCCGTCTCCAACCCGGCGAGCAGACGCAGGATTGTCGTCTTGCCCGCGCCCGCCGGCCCGAGCAGCACGGTAAAGCGTCCCCGTGGCACCGCAAAGGAAATATCATCCAGAACTTTTTCAGGACCGTCCCGTTTGCACAGGCCGCATACGGCAACCGCGTCGGCCGGCCTTTCGTCGATGCGCGTATCCATTATGCCGTCACCCGTTGCCGTGGAATCTTTCGTTGATGCGCAGGCCGGTCCAACCGTCGAAAATATGGATGTCGTCCGGGGCGACCGTAAGACCCACTGTCTCGCCCTCATGAACGGAGGACGTGGAAAGGACTATGCTTTTCATGATCGTGCCGCGCACATCCACGCTGACGATGCTGTCCATGCCGCGCGCCTCGATGTCGAGCACCCTTCCCGCCGCCAAGCCGTCTCCGGCGCCTGCAAGGGACAGATCTTCGGCCCTGAAGCCCAGTGAAAGCATGACCCCCGCCTGCGCCGCTGCGCAGCAGTCGGGGATGCTGCATGCCGGAAGCAGAAAGGTAAGATTGTAGCCCGTGAACCTCACCCGGCCGTTTTCCACGTTGATCCTGCCGCGCAGGATGTTCATGGGGGGTGAACCGAGAAAGGCGGCTACGCCGGCATGTCCGGGCGCTTCCACAATCCGCGCGGTCTTTTCCACCTGGATGATCTTGCCGTAACTCATGACGGCGATGTGATCCGCCAGGGACAGGGCCTCCACCTGATCATGGGTGACGTAGACGACGGTCAAAGCGATTTCCTGCTGCAGGCGCCGCAACTCCTGACGCATAGCCAACCGGGCGGGAGCTTCCAGGTTTGAAAGAGGCTCGTCCAGCAGGAGCAGTGAAGGTTTGGTCACCAGGGTCCGGCCTATGGCGACCCGTTGCAGTTCCGAACCGCCGAGGGTTGAAGCCTTGGCCTCCAACCGGTCTTTCATGCCCAGCAATTCGGCTGTCTTTTCCACTTCCCTGTTCACGGAGTTTCGGTCCATATTCCGGATTTTCAGCCCGAAGGCCAGATTTTGGCGCACTGTCATGGAAGTGAATACGGCGTAATCCTGGAAGACGAGGCCGATATTGCGCTGGCCGGCCGGCATCGCGACAACGGATGCGCCGTCGACCCGGATATCCCCGCCGGTCGGCTGTTCCAGCCCGACGATCATGTTCAGGGCGGTAGATTTGCCGCAACCCGAAGGCCCCAGCAGGGCCAGGGTTTCACCCGGATCCACGCTCAGATTGATGCCGTCCACGGCGACAACGTCGCCTCCCGCATATTCCTTGCGCAGGTCGACGAGTTCCAGCTTCGGGACTTTCATTGCTTGATGGCTCCGAAAGTCATGCCGCGGGCAAGGTGGCTCCGGATAAGAAGTCCTCCGACAAGCAGGGGCAGCATGGCCAGCACGGCCAGGGCCGCCTGTACCCCATACAGAGTGCCCGCGGTGGCGGTGACGTACTTGGCGAGTTGCACGGGGATGGTATGGATATTCGAATAGGACAGCACCAGAGCGAACATGAATTCCGACCAGTTGAGGATGAAGACCAGCATGGTCGTGGAAAAGAGCCCGCCCTTGATAAGCGGCACCGTCACCGTAAGATGGGCCTGAATGCGCGACTTGCCGTCAAGCATGGCCGCTTCCTCTATTTCCCTCGGCAGATCGTCCACAAAACTTTTCAGCATCCACGCGGCAAAGGGCAGGGTAACGGCGACATAGACGGCGATAAGTCCGGCATAGCTGTCGATAAGCCCCACCGTGGAAAAAATGATGACGAAGGGCACGGCGATAGCGGCCGGGGGGAACATGCGCCCGGAGAGAATGATCAGGGGAGCGGCGCGGCTGCCCTTGCTGTAGCGGGAGATGCCGATGGCGGAGAACAGCCCGACGGCCACCGAGATGAAAGTGGCCAGAGAAGAGGCGAATACGGACCCGATTACCGCGGCTGTGGCCGACTGGCTGACCCCGCCTACCCCGTATTCACGAATGGCGTCGGGGTCGAAGAGCGTCTGAAAATTGATCAGCGTCGGCCGGGAGGGAATCCAGATCGCCGGGGAAGCATTCCAGTCGGTCGGCGGTTTGATTGCCGTCATAAGCAGCCAGAATACGGGGAAAAGCACCAGAATCAGGGCAATGCCCATGACAACGGCCTGGAGAACGCTCAGACGTTGCGTAAACATCAGTATCTGTCCCTCAGAAGCTGGTCTTTGACCGGGGTGAGCAGCAGATGCACCAGCCCCAATGAGCCGATGAGCACAAGAAAGGCCGCCGCCGCCCCGTAGGCCAGTTGAAAGTCGTTGAAGGCCAGTTTGTAAATATACAGGCTGATCGTTTCCGTGGACGAGCCGGGTCCCCCCCGGGTGAGCATGAAGACTTCGTCGAAGAGCTTGACGACTTCCATGGAACGGATGACGAAGGCCACGATAATGACCGGACGGAGCATGGGTAGGATCACATACCGGAAAACCTGTCCGGGGCTTGCTCCGAGGATGACCGCCGCTCTTATGGGGTTCTCCGGCACGGCGTTCAACCCGGAGAGCAGAATGAGGAAGAACAGGGGCGTCCAGTGCCAGACTTCCGTGATAATGACGGCCGCGAATGCGAAAGTGGAATCCTTGAACCATTCCGCCCCTGAAGCGCCAAGCAGATGCAGCACATGGTTTACCGGGCCGTTGGTCTGGAAGAGCATCCAGAAGGTGTAGCCCACAACTACCGGCAGAACCATCATGGGGGTGAGAAAGGCGGAAAAGAGCAGGCTCTTGCCCCTGAAGCGCCGCATGAAGAGCACTGCCAGACCGAGTCCCATCACAAATTCCAGGCACAGGCTTATGCCCGCCATGACCAGAGTGCGGCCCACGGCTTCCAGAAAACGGGTATCCCAGACGAGCAGTTCGCTGTAGTTTTCGACGCCCATAAAAGAGGCGTCCGTGAGCGACCCGCGCGTGGGCGTCCAGTCGGTGAAGCTCATATACAGGGCGACCAGAAGGGGCATGACCAGAACCAGCAGGGAAACGGCCTGCCCCGGCAACATAAAAAGCCGGCCCACGGAAAGGCTTTTTGCGCCGGGAGCTTTTCCCGGCTTCGGCGCCGGGAAAGCGACCTCCGGCTTTTCCGATAGATAGGGAGCTGTGCTCATGGCCTCCGCCACATCAGAGGGTGGACGAAATTACAGTTTCCAGCCGGCGCGGCCGGTAGCCTTTTTAATGGGTTCGGCCAAGTTTTCCGTAAGGGCAAACCATGATCTGCGCACCTTGTCTTTGCCCATACGCCGGGTAATCCGGTCAAAGGCGCGCGCGGCGGCGTCCAGGGCGTCTTTCGGTTTTTTCTCGCCGGTCATGCAGGCGTGCACTTCCTTGTCCAGGGCATCCTGATATTCAAAACCGCCGGGCAGGCAGAAATCGGGAACGGTGTTGACGATATTGTTGTAGAGGATTTTCAGATAGTCCTCGGTATAGGTCTCCACCAGACGCGGCGTGGGCTTGAGCATGTGGTTGATCCGGTAGGGATCGGAATATCCTCCGAGGTAGGGGATGGCATCGGCTGAAATGGTCGGCGAAGTCATCCATTGGGCATAGGCGTAAGAAAGTTCGGGGTTGGCGGAGTATCGGGAAACGGCAAAGCCGTATCCCCAGCAGAACATGCCCGCGTATAGGTTCGTGCCGTCGGCCAGGGTGTCGGCGGGCATGACCGTGCCGGTGATGTTTCCGGTGGTGGCGGGGCCTGTGGAAGGCGCCTTGCTGTATTTGAAACCGGAGGGCCAGACGATGTTCATGAAGCCTTCGCCACGTCCGAAGGCGTTGTAATTTGACGACCAGGTAAAACTGAAGGAGTCCGGATGCAGGAACTCGTTCACGGCCAGCATGTCTTCCAGGACCTGGAGGCCTTCGGGCGAATTGAACGAAGGGTTCATGTCCTGATCAAACCAGAGGCGGCCCTTGGAGGCGAGGCGCTGCATGAACATCCATTTTGAATAGTAGCGGGAACGGTATTCCAGGCTCCCGTAGAAGTTGTTTTTGGGATCGTGCATGAATTCGGCCAGTGTACGGTATTCTTTCCAGGTACGGGGCGCAGCGAGCGGGTAGCCGAAGGCGTCTTCAAAGGCCTTGACTTTGGCCGGGTTTTTAAGCTGATCGCTGCGACAGAGCAGGGTGATCTGGTCGCCGTCGCACAGCAGGCCGACGACGCGGCCGTTATAGAGCTGCGCATGGTGGCTGGCCGGGAAGACAACGCCCCATTCGTCGTGAAATATGTCGGGCTTATATTTTTCCACCCAATCCGTAAGGTCGTAGATCAGTCCGGAATCCAGCCAGTCCGGGTAGGACATGGCCGTGGGCATCATGATGTCATAGCGCCCCGTCTTGGCCACGGCTTCCTGCATGCCTTTCGTATGCACGACTTCGTCGGGTTCCTCAATAAATTCGAGGGTGATGCCGAGTTCATTTTTCCACTTGTCCGCATAGGGCGTCATATTGCCGATGGAACCCGTGGGTATGAGCAGGGTAAGGGTTTTCTTCGTCGCCTTTGCCGCCGCTGCCTGGGCCAGCGCCCAGGCCCGTTCTTCCGCTCCGTTGACGGCGGCCCAGGCCTTGACTGCCCCGAAGGAGGACATGCCGACAAGCTCGGCAACGGCGGCGCCGACCCCGAGCATGCCCAGTGTGCGCAGAAAACCGCGGCGGCTTATTTTGCCGGCATCATAGTCCGCAAGCGCCTTTTCAATGTTGCTGTTCTTCGTCATTGCAGGATCCTCCGTTCAGGCAATTGATTTTACAGATTTCCGCATGGACATTTGAAATGCTTTGAACATCGCTTCAGGTTGAGGTGATAACATGCTTCTCATACGCTGTTTCACAAGGGTTTCCGGGGCAGAGATCCATCCGGCGCGCGGCGGGATCCATGATTACGGCGAAAATGGTGTGAAAAGCGCTTTTTTCATCCTCGCCGGCAAAGCCGTGGGCGCAGATGCTGCGGGGATAATTGCCGTGCTCCCTGGTCAGTTCCTGAAGCAGTTCCGGCGTAATCCGCCCCATGTGCTTTTTCAGAAAGGCCGCAGCCACCTGCCGGCGTACCATGGAGCCGGCGTGGGACAGCCAGCCGGCAGTTTCGAACTTGCGCATGGAAGGTCCCAGCCAGTGATTCGTATGAGCGAGGGCGCCGTCTATATCCAGAAGTTCATAGCGCCCGGCGGAAGTTTCCGCGCAAAAATTTACGTCGGACCCGGCCAGTTGATAGGTCATGCCCGCGGCGCGGGGGGAAAATATCACGCTTCCCAATGCGTCGCCGATACGTTCCGCGGCCAGCGCCTTGCGCACGATGAAGGGATAGATGACGCCCGGACGGGCGTCCGAGGCCACCAGTTTGTTGATGACCAAGCCCAGTCCGGCGGCGTT
>JAISRC010000179.1 GCA_031273845.1 Desulfovibrio sp. | reverse complement strand
CCGCATCCAAAAAAAGCGCACCTATCCGGTGCTTGTAGACGCCTTCAAGAGTTTCTTCCAAGGGAAACGCCCTGATATCGCCTTTATCCAGCACTGATACCCTGTGAGCGGTTACCATATTTTTTCGTTCGCATATTTCGACCCATCCTTTCCTTCTGGATGGATCTATTATATCATAAGTTTTAGATGACGCAAGACACTAGTATGCTGTATCTCAAAACTTTTCCTGAAAAATTCGCCCATGCCGTAATCGTTCATATCCTTCTCCGGTTGTAGGTAAAGTTGCCCCTCGCTCTGTCGGGGCCTCGGACAAGGGCAATACAAGGCATTGCGACGGCGTTCACCCGACCACTTTATTGCGGCCGCTTGCTTTGGCCGTGTACAGGTTGGCATCGGCCCGGTTTATACAGGCGGTTATGAAATCCTGAAAAGGCAGGTCCGCGGGCATGGGGCCGATTTCAGAAACCCCGAAGCTGGCGGTGATCCGCAACTGTTCGCCTCCGAAATTCAAGCGCATCTTTTCCAGGCCCGTGCGCAGACGTTCCCCGACCGTCAGTCCCCCGGTCAGGGGCATGCCGGGCTGAAGTACAAGGAACTCCTCACCGCCGTAACGGCAGAATATGTCGAAGGGGCGCAGGGCGCGGGTGATGCAGGCGGCGACGTTTTTCAGCACCTCATCGCCGCAGATGTGCCCGTATGCGTCGTTGAAGTTTTTGAATTTGTCTATGTCGGTAATGATCAGGGTGGACGTTGCGGGTCGCATCGTGCCGAACACATCTTCCGCCAAGAGCATAAAGGCATAGCGGTTGTATATGCCTGTCAGGGCATCCCGAAAGGCCCGACCTTTGTATTCTTCAGTGGTGATCAGAAGCAGTCTGATATTCTTGGTCAACTGCTCAATCATGCTGTTGAAGGCTTCTGAAAATTCGCCCAAAAAATCGACCTGATGGCCGTAGCGGCCGCGGGCGATTTCCCTGACCAGCCAGTTCAGGTGTCTCAGGTTTGCCTGCAGGGTTTTCAGCGCGGCTATGGTTATGCCTTTTTGCGGGGTGGAGCAGTACAGATCCCCGCCGGACAGGGCCAGCGACATGTCGCGGATCCCCCGGAGAACGCCGAGCAGTTCTTCGAAATTGTCGATGTTGCGCAGGGCATCGGGCGGGGGGTCGTCCTTGGGGAGCGGCGAAGACAGGACATGCAGCAGGTATTCCACAAGCGCGTCTGCAAGCGCATCGCCGTCCGCCGTATGACGGGCGGTATCGACAGGCGCCGCGCCTGGGGCCGGTAAATGACGTTCGCTGTATGACCCGTTCATGGCAAAGTCCTGCCGCCGGCGCTACGCAAGCCGCCTTCGCCGGCGTCCTTCGCTTTCAGGGAAACATGACGGTGAAACTATGTGCCGGTTCCTGAAAAAAATCAACCTGTTTTATGCGGGGGCTGTTTTATGTGGGATGTTAGAGGGTGCGCACCGAGCATTTGCGGGAAAAATCCGCCGGATTGTAACTCATCTTGGCCTGCCGCAAACCTTCGTCTCCGATATCCTGTTCCCGGTTGATATAGGTGAAGTTCTTGCCCGCATCATTGCAAAACAGATAGTTTATGGCCTGATAGCCGCCTTTTATACAGGGCGCGGCCTTTTCGAAATGGATGAGGAGGGTGTCCGCGCAGAGCGGCTCCGCCAGGGTATAGGCCACGGGCACATCGTCTATGCGTATGATGCCGCCGCAGAGTCCGGGAATCCTGTTCCAGGCCGTGAGCACGCGGGCTACGGCATCATTTTCGGCCAGCAAGGCCTCCGAAGATTCGCAGTCCCGCCAGCGGCACCATTCGGCCTGCATGTTCAGTACAGTTTCCACGCAGGCTTCCGCCATGGAGTTGTAGCAGTACTCGTAATTTTTCATAAACTGCCTGAGCAGATTCTTTTTTTTGTGAAAACGGTTGCCGGGGAGCGTACAGAGTTCCGAAGAAAGATAGAGGTAGTCCCACTGGTCCCGGCTGTCCTCAATTTTCACGCGCCCCGGCGCGGCGGCGCGCCAGATCTCGCCCAGAGCATAGGGCACGCGGATGAAATGTGCTCCGGAGGCCAAATCCGGCGCTTTGCTCCAGTCCACAGCTTCCCAGGGACCGACCGGTGCCCAGGATGCGGGGAAAGGACGTTGTTGCCGTATCCGGCAAAGCGTTCCGTCAAAGCTCCACTGCAGCCCGTAATGTGGCGCCCAGCCCCATAGGTTGGCCAAACTGTAATCCGAGGCCCGGCAGTTGCAACGGCTCAGGAGTTCAAGATATTCAGGCGCCCTGTCGAGAGACAGGGACGTGTAGTCGCTGTTCATGTGTTTCTTCCTTTGTGTTCACCGGAGAAGCGGGCGAAGCGCCCCGCCGTGGAGGCGAAGCCGCGCCAGTCGCGCCGGAAAAAGAAATAAAGACAAAGGGTCGATTGCACAACCTGGGAAACGAGCATAGCCAGAAAAATGCCGGAAGCCTCCTGTCGTATGATGTGCCCCATATACCACGCCAGGGGCAGACGCACCAGCCAGGTTCCGGCGCTGAAAGAGACCATGCTGTAAATCGTCGCGCCCGCGCCGGAAAAAATGCCGCTCATGACCACACTGGTCACGCTGAAGGGGGTGCCGAGCAGGTTGTACAGGATATAGTCGGCCGCGACCTTGCGCACCGACAGATCCGGAACTGTGAAGGCCGTCACATAGGGCAAAAGGGGATACAGGCAAAGGGCGATAAGGCTCATGGAGAGCGCGGCCGTGCCCGCGATGCGCAGACCGACGCGCTTCGCTTCCTCCGCGTTGCCCGCCCCCAGGCAGTGCCCGACCAGTATGGACGCCGTAAAACTGAAGGCCATGGCGGGCAGAAAGAGCAGGGCCTCCACGCGCATCCCATCCGTCAGCCCGTTGACCGCGACCACGCCGTCCCTAGGCAGGGTGCCGGTGATCATAAACAGCACCATGTAGCCGAGCTGCCAGCAGAACTGCGATCCCCCGGCCGGCAGGGCCACCTTAAGGATATAAGGGAAAGCCCGCTTTTCCCAGCGGGCGGGGGCGAAGCTCCTCCGGCCTGCCAGCCCCGCCCGGACCATGACGGCCAGACTGAACAGCGCTCCGCAGGACACGGACACTATGGTGGATACGACAATGCCGTCCGCGTCCAGCCTCGGCATCCCGAACATGCCCAGACCCAGCCCCATATCGGCCACGGCGTTGACGGCACAGACCAGGATGATGGAAATGAGGGGCACGCGCACAATTTTATGCGCCCGGAACACGGCGGCGGCGAGAAAGGCCAGATAACCCGTCGGCAGTACCGGGAGCAACAGCTTCCACAGCTTCAGGGTCAGGTCGAAAATTTCCTCCGGCACATGCAGAAAACGCATCAGGTGCTCGGCGAAAAAATAGCCCCCCGCCGTGGTCAGGACGGAAAAGACGACCCCGGCCTTGATCAGCAGGCCGACATATCGCTCCGCGCGCAGGTGGAGTCCCGCGCCCACCGCCTGGCTCATGGCCGCCAGGCCGCCGTTTATCAGGGCTATGCCGAGCACGAGCATCAGAAACTGGCACTGCGTGATGATGCCGATCGCTCCCTGCAGGTGCGGATGGATGCGTCCGGCCACGACCACATCCGTAAACCCGACCATAAACTGAAAAAACATGGTCAGGGCCTGAGGCCAGGTCAGGGACCATATCTCGCGGCCAGTAATGTGCCCGCTCCCGCCGCGCTGCATCCATGCCGGCGTATGCGGAACTCCCGGTCCGCGGAGAGGGAAAAAAGCGGGCACTAGTGCTTACCCGCAAAAGAAAGCACCACAAAACCGGAAGATTCTGCGCCGCCGAAGGCGGCGCGGGCCAGCTGAAAAGCACGCTTTTCCATCGGCGCTCCTGCAAAAATAATCATAAAAACAGTATCGTTGTTTTTGTAATCAGACATCAGGCCCGCAGGAGAACGCGGGTGTCCCGGAGCAGGCGGCAGAGCAGCCTGACGCCCGCGCCCGTCGCGCCCGGCGCCGGATTCAGGGGGGAACTTTTGCCGACCCAGCCCGGCCCGGCTATGTCCAGATGCGCCCATCGCGTGCCTTTCTCAATGAAACGGCGCAGAAAGAGGGCCGCGTGTATGGCCCCGCCTTCGCGGGGGCCGATGTTGCTGACGTCCGCTATCTCGCTTTTGAGGTTCTTGTCGTACTCATCCCAGAGGGGCATGGGCCAGACCAGATCGCCGTCCTCTCTCGCCGCGTCCAGTACAGCCGCGCGCAGTTCCCCGTCGTCGGTAAAAAGGCCGATTCCGTAGTCGCCCAAGGCGATGACGCAGGCCCCCGTGAGAGTCGCGAGGTCGATCAGGGCGGAGGGCCGGAATGTCTTCTGGGCGTAAGTAAGGGCGTCGCAGAGCGCAAGCCGGCCCTCGGCGTCGGTATTCTGTATTTCCACGGTGTTACCGCTCAGCGCGGTGATCACGTCGCCCGGCCGGGTGGCCCCGCCGCCGGGCATGTTTTCCGCCGCGGCGATCAGGCCGACAATGCGGGGCAGGCCGGCGCAGTCCGGGGCTTCGCCTAGGGCCGCGAACAGCCCGATCACCGCTGCCGCGCCCGCCATATCGCTTTTCATCTCGTGCATGGAGGCCGAAGGCTTCAGTGAAATGCCGCCGCTGTCAAAGGTGATGCCCTTGCCCGCGACGACCAGAGGCCGGTCCTCCTCTTTGCCTTCGGGGCAGTGCTCAAGGACCGCGAAACGCGGCCCGTTGCGCGAGCCGCATCCCACAGCGTACAAGGCTCCCATGCCCATGGAAAAGATCTGCTCGTCGTCGAAAATTCTGCAGGAAAATCCGTATTTTTCCGCTACCTTGCGCGCTTCGTCGGCCAGCATGGCCGGGGTCATGCGGTTGGCGGGGAAGTTGGCCAGATCGCGGGCCAGGACGACGCCGCGCGCTTCGCCGGCACCCAGACGGGCGGCCGCGAACAGGGGGATTTCCTCCTCGTCGTACAGGAAGCTGAAGGATACGGGGTCAGCCGGGCGTTCTTCGTCCTCGTCCTCCTTGCCTCGGCAGAGGTCGCCGCGGTAGAGGCCGAGCAAGGCGGCAGCAGCGCTTTCGCGCACTGCCGTTGCCATGTCCGCAACGATCCCCGCGTCCCTGAGGGCCTCAAGGGCCGCCAAAGGCAGGCCGACGGAGACAAAGGAGCGCTCACGGCAGAATTTCAGCGCCCCGGCTACGGCGTCGCGCAGGGATTTCAGGCTGCCTTTGTCCTTTTTGCCCAAGCCCCAAAGCAGGAGCCGGGCAGCGGGCGAGCCTCCGGCGGCGCCGGCGGGATCGTGCAGCAACAGGCATTCGTTGTCTTTGCCGCGAAAGTCAAGCAAACCGGGGTGTTCCGCCGCCCAAGGGAACAAGCGGGCCGGGAGCGGGTCCGGCTCCGTTGTCCGTTCGAATAAAGGCAGAATCGCGCAGGCGATTCCGGAGCCTGCGGCGAATTTGTGAAAATCAATATCCATGAGGAGAATCTCCTGTTGCGGGCCGGCGGAAACCGGCTTACTCTGTTGAGCGGAAAGATCGCCCGTTTGAAAAATCATGCCGCAAGCGGAAAGTGGCCCGTCTGGAAAATCATGCCGCAAGCGGAAAGGCGCCCGTTCTGAAAATTATGCCACAAGCCGAACTTAGGCAAGCAAATATGCGCAGTTTGCCAGCGGTCGCCGTGGATGCGGCCATGAACATTTTCGCCAAACCCCTCGCCACGTCCCTGAGTCTGCTTTCCCTGCTGCGTTTTTCCGGCAGGCATATAGACCGTCTGTACCTGCAATTCGAGCCTTGCGGCTCAAGTTTCGACAGGGCCTCGCCTTATGAGCCGGCGGAATACCTCCGGGAGACCCTGGGTGACAGGGTGATGATCGTCCAGCCTGACTATTGGCTGGGCCGCAACGCCCCTGAGCGCAAAAAACTGGACGATGCCGGCTGCCGCCTCGGCATTCGCTATGAATACGCCTTCGAGCGCACGGACAAGAAATATCTTTTTATCCTGCACAACGATGTTCTGATCAAGGCGGACATCATCGGCGTGTTGCTTGATACAATCGGCGGCTGTTTCGCGGCGGGCAGCATCGGCCAGTGCTGGAACTGCCCGGCCGCGGATGCGGAAACGGCGCGCGCCGCCGGCTTTCCGGCCCCCTGTACTCCGGACTCCTACCGGGATTTCCGGCCCGATTTCGCCGGGCTTGAGGCGCTGTATGACGCCGCGCTCAAGACGGGACGTTTTGTGCGCCCCTATCGGCAAGGGTGGGAAAGGCATTACCGGGACTGCGCCTGGCCCCTGCCGGAATGCCGGGTCAATGAGTGGGGTTGTCTGGTCGATGTGGAGCAGACGCGTCCCCTGGTGATCCCGGAAGGCGATATTCTGCCCTTCGGGGCCTTTGAACAGTGCGGCGCGATCCTTCTGGATACGGCGACATCATGGTTCAGGGACCTGAATCGTCACGGTCTGAGAGCGCGCAATGTGGACCTGGATCCCTATCTGACCCACTGGGTCGGCACCGGCAAAAAAAGCGCCTACAGTTATACCAGGGCCGAGGCCAATGCCGGGCATTTGCTGAAGAAAGGATTTCCGGACTTTGTCGCCTGGTGCGAGGCGAGAAAGAACCGGATGTTCGACTGAACGGTAAACTTCTCAGGTTGCGTGCGCTACATGTATGCGCTGCCTGAGGCAAGTTGCTTTTGAGGCGTCTCCTCCGGCGCTTAACGGCGAAAGCAAATTTCGCCTGTGGGGTGGGTAGCGGCGCTTTGCGCTTGCGCCGCCTGAGCATTGTCAACTTCGAAATGCTCTAAAGAGTGCGATTTCTGGAACTCTCGGCAATTTTTGATGATGTCCGAAAGCAGCCGGCATACTTTCAGAACAGGGATATACCGATACTGATTACGGGATATGGAAAGCGCTTGCCGGTATGTCCGCAGACGAAATTGTAACACTGTCGGAATCCTGGAGGCCGTGGCGCTCCTGTGCGGCTGTGGCACTCTGGAATTCTCCGGCAAATCAGACATTATCCAAAACTTAGGGAAGCGCTGAATAATTCAGCCCCACAGCGCCGATTTGTCGCAGGGGCATCAATTTTTGAGGAAATTTCCGTATTTTGACCGGAATTTCAGCATATTTCTCCTCATTTTCGCCCT